>NZ_QTKX01000001.1:1919945-2239936 GCF_018424685.1 Mesobacillus boroniphilus | reverse complement strand
GTTGTCCTTGCTACGGGCGGCTGTGGGCAGGTATTCGCCTTTACCTCTAATGCCGATACGACAACCGGGGATGGAATGGCACTGGCCTATAGGGCAGGTGCGGAGCTTGCCGATATGGAATTTGTCCAGTTTCACCCCACACTTCTTTATGTCGATGGAAAGACAAGAGGCCTCATATCTGAAGCTGTAAGGGGTGAAGGGGGCGTCCTTGTAACTGCAGAGGGAAAGCGGATCATGGATGGAATTCATCCGTTGAAGGACCTGGCACCGCGGCACATTGTATCCCAAACCATTTATGACTACTCGCGAAGAGGAATTCAAATCTTTTTAGATATCACCACCATCGATGATTTCAGTAGCCGCTTCCCGACAATCAGCAAGCTTTGTTCTGAGCATGGGATAGACATTGATAAAGGGTTGATTCCCGTTGTCCCGGGTAGCCATTTTATCATGGGCGGGGTAAAGACAGATTTGCATGGACGAACAAGCATCTCTGGACTTTATGCAATTGGTGAAGCGGCATGTACGGGAATCCACGGAGCAAATAGACTGGCGAGCAATTCCTTATTAGAAGGCATGTTTGTTGGCGGAAATCTTGCTGATTGGATCAACAGCCATCAAGTTGCCAATATAGAAGAAGCAAGTATTATGGATATCCCTAATCAAGTTGCTAAAAGAGAAGCCAGAATGTGTATCCTTAATCAAACCGTATTCGACGGGGAGCTTCCAGATATGGCCTTACTGAAAGAAACAATGATGGACCGGACAGGGATCGTCCGAACGAAGGAATTGCTAACCTTACAGAATGAGTGGCTCGCTCAGTTCAGCCTGGAAGAATGGCTTGAAGCTCGGCTGGACCACTTGCAGCCATCTGAACTAAATAGGCTGTTCATGTACATTACCGCATCCTTAATCACACAGTCAGCTTTGGATAGGACTGAAAGCAGGGGCGGGCACTATCGGAAAGATTTTCCCCATGAAGATAACGCCAATTGGATGAAAAAACAAATCATCCATCAACGAAAAAACGTAAAGGATGGTAAGCATGAATTCAATCAAACTGCGCTTGCTACTTGAACAATTTTTTATTGAAGATATTGGTGAACGTGATGTCACCAGTGAACTGATTTTCGGAAATGACAGCAAAGGAAGTCTCGTTTTAATCGCCAAAGATGAAGGGGTTTTCTGCGGGGAGCAAATCATCCATACAGGCTTCCGGCTGCTTGATGAGAGCAGTCAAATTACCGTGAATGTGAAAGACGGAGAGAAAGTCGGTAAGGGTCAAGAATTAGCCTTAATTACTGGCAGGGTTTCCTCTTTGCTTAAGGCAGAAAGAGTCGTACTTAATCTTGTGCAGCGGATGAGCGGGATTGCGACGAAAACCAATGAGGCTGTTAGAGTGTTGAACAGCGCAAAAACGAGAATCTGTGATACGCGTAAAACCACCCCGGGTCTTCGGATGCTTGAGAAGTATGCAGTTCGATGCGGCGGGGGTTTCAACCATCGTTACGGGTTATATGACGCTGTGATGATCAAAGATAACCACATCTCATTCGCAGGCTCAATCAGCAATGCAGTTGAAGCAGTAAGGTCGAATCTTGGGCATATGGTGAAGGTAGAGGTTGAGATTGAAACAAAAGACCAGCTTCTTGAAGCGATTGCCTCAGGAGTTGACTGCATCATGTTCGATAACAGGCCACCAGAACAAATCGAGGAATGGATCGGCGTTGTTCCAGCAGGAATTTTAACAGAGGCATCTGGAGGCATTACGCTCGATAACCTCCATAGCTATAGGGATTGCGGTGTGGATTATATTTCTCTTGGTTTTCTCACGCACTCTGTAAAATCATTGGATATTAGCGCAAAAGTGATGGCTGAAACGAAAGGGGCTGTAGCATATGAATATATTGGAGGCGCTCGAAGCCAAATCTAGGATGCTTCCTGAAAAATACAAAAACATGTCCGTCCAGGAACTTGAGGATATGATCAAGAATATTAAGGAGAAAATGGGCAAGAAACTTTTTATCCCTGGTCATCATTATCAAAAGGATGAAGTTATTCAATTCGCAGATGTGACAGGGGATTCATTGAAGTTAGCCCAGTTGTCAGCAGAGAACAGGGAAGCGGAACATATTGTGTTTTGCGGCGTCCATTTCATGGCGGAGACGGCAGACATTTTAACAACCGAGAGCCAGAAGGTCTACCTGCCTGATATGAGGGCGGGCTGTTCAATGGCAGATATGGCGGATATTTACCAGACCGAAAGAGCATGGGAGTTCCTGCAGGTCCTGTTTGGGGATACTATTTTGCCGTTAACGTATGTGAACTCCACAGCAGCCATAAAATCATTTGTAGGAGCAAATGGCGGTGCTACTGTGACGTCTTCCAACGCGGAGAAGATGGTGCGCTGGGCTTTTTCAAAAAAAGAACGCCTGCTTTTCCTTCCAGATCAGCATTTAGGCAGGAATACTGCTTTTAATATCGGCGTCAATCTAGATGAAATGGCAGTTTACAACCCGATTGAGAATATCCTTGAATACGATGGCCCACTTGAAAAAGTGAAGGTCATCCTTTGGAAGGGCCATTGCTCTGTCCATGAGAATTTCACAGTAGAAAATATCTCTCATGTCCGCGAAGCATACCTGGACATGAAAATCATTGTCCACCCTGAATGCTCACGTGAGGTTGTTGCTTTGTCTGATCAGGCAGGTTCAACAAATTATATTATTGAAGCAATCGAAGCTTCACCTGCCGGCTCATCCTGGGCAGTCGGGACAGAAATGAATCTGGTGAACCGCCTGATTTCACAACACCCTGATAAGCAGATTATTTCATTGAATCCTCATATGTGTCCATGCCTGACAATGAATAGAATCGACCTGCAGCACCTGGCCTGGAGTCTGGACTCGGTTATCCAGGGTCAGGAAATTAACCTTATAAAAGTGGATGAAGAAACAGCATTTAACGCGAAGCTTGCCCTGAACCGCATGCTTGAGCAATCATAAACTGGAATCCTTCCCTCACCGGGGAGGATTTTTTTTTTGGGGAAAAGCTTAATCTCCTGCTTAAAAACATATTTATTTACATAGAAGCATAAGTTTTTTTGAAGATTGTTAGCAATTTGCCCACACCAACATAGAATATATGGACTTATGCCATAGGAGGGAATCAGAGTGAAAATCCATATCGTACAGAAAGGGGATACTCTTTGGAAGATCGCCAAGAAGTACGGCGTGAACTTTGAAGAGCTGAAACAGATGAACGCACAGCTCAGCAACCCTGATATGATTATGCCCGGTATGAAAATAAAAGTTCCAACTGCTGGAGGAACGATAAAGAAAGAAGCTCCAATTACAGGTGGAACGCCTCAAGCAAAAATCAATATGGGTGGCAAAAAGGAAATGCCGATTGCCAAAGAGAAACCGATGCCAATGCCAGAAGTGAAGAAGGAATTGCCTAAGGAGGCTCCCGTTAAGGAACAGCCGAAGAAAGAAATGCCGAAACCGGTAAAGAAGGAAGAGCCTGTTAAACCATATAAACCTAAGATGCCTGTACAAATTAAGCCTGAGATCGATATTAACAATTACTATATGATGAATATGGCCAATATGCAGCTCCCACCACAGCCAAAGCCACAGCCAAAGCCACAGCCAAAGCCGCAGCCGAAGCTCCCGCCTAAACCAGACAATATCTTCCCGGAAGTCAAACCTGAGGTCAAGGCTCCAGTCAAACAGCAGGTCAAACCAGAGGTGAAGCCTCTGCAACAAAAAGCAGAGATGAAACCGAATGTGAAATCAGAAATCAAGCCAGAGATAAAGATTGAAAAAAATGACTACATGGATGAATCACCATCAATGATGCCATTCATGCAAGGAGGTTACCAGCAGCCGATGATCCCTTATCCTTATAATAATTATCCAGGGGCACCTTCTATGACAGGTCCTGCATATGGCTATCCAGGACAGCAAATGCCATACCCTCAGGTACAGGGAATGGCCCAGTATCCAGGAATGATGCCAAACATGGCATTGCCGGCCGAGGATATGGATTCATCATCTTTTGACCAGATGCAGATGCCATTGAGCCCGACTATGGGGGAAAATATGCCTCATCATACTGGACCACAAATGACTGGCCCTACTTTCCACGGTGTACCTATTTCACCTGTAATGCCTGGACCGGGTTACTGCCCGCCGTATGAGCAGGGATTTCAGCAACCGATGCCATATATGCCGCAGGTAGCGGGAGCGATGGAGGACCAAATGCCATTGCAGCCACAGGCAGGAGGAATGATGGATAATCAGCCGATGCCACAGGTCGGTGGCATGATGGATGATGAATCTTCGGATATGCCAATGCCTCAGATGCCGCAAGTCGGTGGCATGATGGATAATAATCAGATGCCGCAAGTAGGCGGAATGATGCAGGGCCAGATGCCTCATCAAATGCCACAGCAGGTTGGGGGAATGATGCAGGGCCAGATGCCTCATCAAATGCCACAGCAGGTTGGGGGAATGATGCAAGGGCAGATGCCTCACCAAATGCCACAGCAGGTCGGCGGAATGATGCAAGGTCAGATGCCGATGATGCCGCAGGTCGGTGGAATGATGAATAATCAAATGCCGCAGGTCGGTGGAATTATGGATAATCAAATGCCGTATGTCGGCGGCATGATGGATAATCAGATGCCTCAAGTAGGAGGTATGATGGATAATCAAATGCCGCATGTCGGCGGCATGATGGATAATCAGATGCCGCAGGTCGGTGGAATGATGGATAATCAAATGCCACAGGTCGGCGGTATGATGCAGCCTCCGATGATGCCTAAGCAGGCGGTTCAAGGCGCTGGTACAGATTGTGGTTGTGGCGGACCGATGGGTGCTCCTTATGGTTTGATGGGAGCAGGCATGCACCATCCTCACCACATGCATTATGGTTATCCAGGTGCTTCTGCCCCAGGTATGCATCCTCACCATATGCATCACGGGTATCCAGGTGCCCAAGGTATGCAGCTTAACCCATACCATGGGTATCAAATGGGCATGGGTCCACAGGGTTTCATGAATCCTTATGGAGCAGGTCCGATGGGTGGAGGATATGGTATGCCGATGCCGCGTTTCGAAGATGAAGAGAGCAATGAATATTAACATCAAGAGAGGTGGAGACGATTATTTTTTCAATCGTCTCTTCTCTTATTTAACCAGTGAACTCAACATTGGAATTAAGGAAATGACCCATTTAAGAGGAGATGTCTTTCTCGTTAAAACAGAGAATACCCGATTTATTTTAAAAGGGTATAAAGATCTGCGGAAATTAAAGATTCAAGAAGCATTTGCTTCATCTTTACGAAAATCCGGTTTTGATCAATCCTACCGATTTTATAATCAGAATAAAGATCCTCTTCATTTCCATGGGTTATACTACGGTTGTATTGAATATATAGACCATCATGAAAAGCGTTTTGATTATGGAATTCAAGCAGACAGAGAGGAAGGCGTTGAACTGTTAAATAGGTTCCATGACCATACAGCGGTCCTTGTTCCTTCGTATGCTGGCATGCTTCCGAAAACAGATTTAGCGAAAAAATGGCACCATCGAAAGAATGAATTTACCGAAAACCTGCCAGGAGTTAATTTCTATGTGAATAAAGCTATTACCGAAGATCTGCTGGAATGGGCGGATTTTTCTTTGAGGAATTTTGTGAATTTGAGAAAAGATCTTGAAACAGGGCCACCATCCATCCTCCATGGAGATGTAGCCCATCACAATTTTCTTCGCTCAAAGACAGGAAAGCTGTACTTAATTGATTTTGATTTGATCAGCTCTGGATCAAGAGCATATGATATGCTGCAGTATGCAAATCGGATTCTGCCTTTCTTGAATTGGCAGTTTAAGTCACTGGAAAGGATCGATCATTTGAATAAATGGTTGAATTCTGATGCCTTTTTATACGGGCTATTGTACCCTGCTGATATTTTAAGGGAGTGGAATCGCTTGTTAAGAGGAAGAAATCAGCCAAAACCGTATAATCTGGCACCAATTGTTGAAATGACTGTCAGCCAGTTTCAGGACAGGAAACAATTCCAGGAAGAAGTGAAATCAAGACTAAATGGTTAGGTTTTTTGGACGTATCTGTCAGAATGAAAATCCAGCCCCATCCGCAACCTAATAATGAGCATTAAAAAGTGCTCATTTTAGCTAGGATGGGGGTTTTTCGATTGAACAAAAGGATGTTGTTCGTACCTATAGTTTCCTTGCTCACAATAGGAGTGACGGCTTGTAACGGAAATGATGAAGCAGCTGTTCAGGGACGGAATACCGACCGTGGGCAGCCACTTGGCTATTACTCGAATGAAAAAGGGAATGAAATTGACGTGATGGATGATAGAGAAGGTGCGATCACGGAAATTTTTGACCATAATTTTGGGAAAGAGGGATTAGCCGCAGAAAGCAGAAAACGGAGGATGCTCCAGTCCAGAGATGAAAATGGCAATCCTCCGAATCCAACCGTCCCGCGATCTGACCATGACCATAACTTTTTCCAAAGAGATAATAAATATAGCCGGGGTGATTTAAATTACCATGGACACCTGAATGAGCAAAGGGGAAGCGGCCAGGCAAGAATATATTTTAATACTGAACAAGATAACAGATTGGCCCGCAAAGTAGGGATTGCCGCCGAGTCTGTCGACAATGTCGATAAAGTGAGATCTGTATTGTTTGGCCAGAAAGTTGAAATTGCCGTGACTTTTAAAGATAAGTCATTGAAAAAACAAACAAAAGAGAAAATCAGGAAGGCAGTCCTCCCATATATTGAAGACAGAGAGCTGAATATTATAGAGGATGAAGGAACTTTCAGCAGAACAAGGAATATTGATTATGACCGGAAGAATGGAAATCCGAGGGAAAGCCTCAACTTCAACCCATAATCAAAATAGAAGGCAGAGTGACTTCTGCCTTCTATTTTCATGCTTTGTTTTACGCTCATTTCTCAAACTTTGTTGTTATTGATTACAAAATAGGAGTGAATGAACTATTTTTCTTCCCAAAGTACCCTCTTGTTATGAGAAAAGAGCATGCAAACTTAATACCGAACTATAGAATGGCGTTCTATTACGTTAAGATCGGCTTTAGGATTTTAACAACAATCTTTACGAAAAAACAGCCTTCTTTTAAAAAGGATAAATAAGATAATTTTGGCTACACTATTAGTGAAAAAGAAATTGATCAAATTTTAGCAAATAAGAGAGGTGGACAGCAATGGCTTCAATCAAATTATTAAAAGCGTTCAGTACAGCTGTTATGCTCCTAATCAGTCTTTTGGGATACAGTTTAGTACTTCAGACAGAGCCGGTTTTTGCTGAGAAGCCTGAAGAAGCAGTCCATGAAATCAATGAACCTCTTAAGGTCACAATCATCCTGCAAAGAGTCTATCTTGATGGTGAAATGAGTGAGGAACGGATTGAGGAAACCATTTGGTCTATGGAAGACTTTTGGGCCAAATATGACAAATGGCAGCTAGTAGATATGGAAGAGAAAAAGGCTGTGTTCAGACAGGAATATGATGATATATCACCGCTTTTGAAGGCGAATGGATATTTCGGGTTGTCAGATGAGGGGGTCCTTACTATTTTTAATGGAAGGCCCGATGGTTCGAATATCATTCAATCGTTCTTTCAAATCGATCTTGGCAGACTTGAAAGTATTAAACGAGATCAATTGAAAAAAGGGATTCCAATCCGAAATAAAAAATGCTATGAAGAGGTATTAGAGACTTTTAAACCATATACTGTGAGGGAAATCAATGGAGAGCCGGGCTGACTGGCTCTTATTTGTGTTTCATCTAAATTTAAAGGAACATATTTCCTAAAAGAAAGAAAAATGATCATACGTTCGCCTTTTCGTATATTTTTATTCATACCTTTAAAAAGAGTATGTTAAAATGAGTTACAGCAAAGCAGAGGGGCGAGAGTATTGTATGAATTCATAAAAGGCACCGTCGATTTTGTCGGTCCTGAATATATAGTGATTGAAAACAGCGGGATTGGTTATCAGATTATGACACCAAACCCATTTGTATTTACAAAAGAAGCAGGTAAAGAGGTTTGTATATTTACATATCATTATGTAAGAGAAGATTTAATTGCTTTGTATGGATTTAAGAATCGTGAAGAGAAGGCACTTTTCACAAGGCTATTGAATGTATCGGGAATCGGTCCGAAAGGGGCCCTGGCCATCCTTGCGTCAGGGGAACCGGGTCAAGTGGTTCAAGCAATTGAAAATGAAGATGAGTCGTTCCTGGTAAAGTTCCCTGGGGTTGGAAAGAAGACTGCGAGACAAATGATCCTCGATTTAAAGGGGAAGCTGCATGATCTTGTACCAGATTATTTCCCTAACCTTTTTAATTCGGACGAGGTAGCAGCAACCATAACCCAGTCGACCGAATTTGATGAGGCAGTTCTGGCACTGAAAGCACTGGGGTACTCTGAAAAGGAAATTCGCAAGATCACTCCAGATCTGAAGAAAGAAAAATTGACGACAGACCAATATATCAAAAAAGCATTGCAGAAGCTATTAAAGTAACGCTGTGTTAGAACTGAACGAAGACCTGCCAGTTCGGTTAACCAGCTTATTAGAAGGGTGAGAAACAGATGGAAGAACGAATCATCTCCAGTGAAGCGGGCGACCAGGATGTTTCATTTGAGCAAAGCCTGCGACCACAGACACTCAGACAATATATCGGCCAAGATAAAGTAAAGGCAAACCTTGAAGTGTTTATTGAAGCCGCTAAAATGAGACGTGAAACGCTGGATCATGTATTGCTCTATGGACCACCTGGTTTAGGCAAGACAACGCTGGCGGCAATCATCGCCAATGAAATGGGAGTCAATCTGAGAACGACCTCCGGACCGGCAATTGAAAGGCCTGGAGATCTTGCAGCCATTCTGACGGCGTTAGAGCCTGGCGATGTCCTGTTCATTGATGAAATTCACAGGTTTCCAAGAACGATTGAAGAAGTACTTTATCCTGCAATGGAAGACTTCTGTCTGGATATCGTCATTGGCAAAGGACCAAGTGCCCGATCTGTCAGGCTTGACCTTCCGCCATTCACGCTTGTTGGTGCTACAACTCGTGCTGGTTCATTGTCCGCTCCATTAAGAGACAGGTTTGGAGTTTTGAGCAGGTTGGAATACTATAATGAGAGGCAGCTGACGGATATTGTTGTCAGGACAGCTGAGCTTCTGGAAACTGAAATTGATTGGCTTGCAGCCCAGGAGCTTGCCAGAAGGTCTAGAGGGACGCCGCGAATTGCCAATCGCTTGTTGAAGCGTGTCCGTGACTTTGCCCAGGTTCGTGGCAATGGGGCTGTTGAGGAAACCCTAGCCAAAGAGGCTTTGGAACTGATGCAGGTAGACCGTCTTGGCCTCGACCATATTGACCACAAATTGCTTAAAGGCATAATCGAAAAATACCGCGGCGGCCCAGTTGGATTAGAGACAATTTCCGCCACCATCGGTGAGGAATCACAGACGATTGAAGATGTGTATGAACCGTACCTATTGCAAATTGGTTTTTTGCAGAGGACTCCCAGGGGCAGGGTTGTAACGGAGGCCGTTTACCGACATTTCCAAATGGAGGTGCCTGAACGATGACAGGAGCGGCAAAATTTGTGATGATTGCCGGAGCAGTCATTTTCATCATTGGCTTTATCATGCAGTTTGTCAATATAGGAAGGCTGCCTGGAGACATCGTCATTAAGAAGGGCAACACGACCTTTTACTTTCCAATTGTGACGTCCATCCTGGCAAGCATTATCCTATCAGCCATATTTTATTTTATCGGCCGATTCAGATGAACTGTCAGCAGCGTATAGTTTTAACCTGAAATATAAAGAAAACTTAGTAAGGGTGACAACATGAAAGTAGATTTGTTTGATTTCCATTTGCCAGAAGAACTGATTGCCCAGACTCCGCTCGAACAAAGAGCGGAAAGCAGGCTGATGGTCTTAAATAAGGAATCTGGCAGTATAGAACATGATGTTTTCAAGAATATCAAAAACTATCTCGAGCCGGGTGATTGCCTAGTCCTGAATGACACAAAAGTTCTTCCGGCCAGGCTTTTCGGGATGAAAGAAGAAACGGGAGCTAAAATTGAAGTCCTTCTCCTGAAACAGCTTGAGGGAGATGAATGGGAAACGCTTGTAAAACCGGCGAAGAGAGTGAAGGAAGGCACAAAAATCGTCTTTGGAGATGGACTTTTAACTGCAGAATGCACTGGGGAAGCCGAACATGGCGGCAGGAATCTTAAGTTTTCATATGACGGTATTTTTTATGAAGTGCTGGAACAGCTCGGTGAAATGCCTCTTCCGCCATATATTAAGGAACAGCTGGAGGACAAGGACAGATACCAGACTGTTTTTGCAAGAGAACGAGGTTCTGCGGCAGCACCGACGGCTGGTTTGCATTTTACAGAAGAGCTGCTTGAGGAAATTAAGGAAATGGGTATCCATATTGCTTTTATCACTCTTCACGTTGGTTTGGGAACATTCAGGCCTGTCAGTGTTGATTCGATCGAAGAGCATGACATGCATTCAGAGTTTTACCAGGTGACAGAAGGAACAGCATTGCTGTTGAACTCGGTACGTGAGCAGGGCGGACGTATCATTACCGTGGGCACAACTTCAACGCGGACGCTTGAAACCATTGCCACAGCTAATGACGGTAAATTTGTCGCTGAAAATGGCTGGACCAATATCTTCATTTATCCTGGATATGAGTTCAAAGCAATCGATGGGATGATTACCAATTTTCATTTGCCAATGTCGACGTTAATCATGCTGGTGAGTGCTTTGGCTGGACGGGAAAATGTTCTTAATGCCTATAACAAAGCAGTAGAGGAAAGGTATCGCTTTTTCAGCTTCGGCGATGCAATGTTGATTTTATAGATTTTCATGCTTCTAAAAATAAAAGGCTCTTTTCTCAAACTTTGTTGCTATTGATTAGAAAATAGTAGTGAATGAACTATTTTTCTTCCCAAAGTAGCCTATTGTTATGAGAAAAGAGCATGCAAACTTAGTACCGAACTACCAAACAGCGTTCTATTACGTTAAAATCGGCTTTAGGATTTTAACAACAATCTTTACGAAAACAGCCAAATAAAAACACAATAATGAATTTGTACTTCTGGAAGGAGCTTAAACATTGTCAGCAATCCGTTACGAATTAATTAAGACCTGTAAGCAAACAGGAGCAAGGCTTGGCCGTGTACATACACCTCACGGATCTTTTGAAACTCCTGTCTTCATGCCGGTTGGCACACTGGCAACCGTTAAAACAATGTCACCTGAAGAATTGGTTGAGATGGGTGCAGGTATTATCTTAAGCAACACATACCATCTCTGGTTAAGGCCTGGTCATGAAATCGTCAAGGAGGCAGGCGGCCTGCATAAATTTATGAACTGGGACCGTGCCATCCTCACAGATTCAGGTGGATTCCAGGTGTTCTCTTTGAGCGAGTTCAGGAAAATTGAAGAGGAAGGCGTACACTTCCGCAATCATTTGAACGGGGACAAGCTTTTCCTTTCACCGGAAAAAGCGATGGAAATCCAGAACGCGCTTGGTTCTGACATCATGATGGCATTCGATGAATGTCCGCCATACCCTGCCGAATATGATTACATGAAAAAGTCGGTGGAAAGGACCTCTCGCTGGGCAGAGCGTTGTCTGACAGCGCATCAGCGTCCACAGGATCAGGGGTTATTCGGTATCGTCCAGGGTGGGGAATATGAAGAATTGAGAAAGCAGAGCGCGAAGGACCTGGTTTCCATGGACTTCCCGGGCTACGCTGTCGGCGGCCTTTCAGTCGGCGAACCGAAGGATGTCATGAACAGGGTACTTGATTTCACAACCCCTTGGCTTCCATCGAATAAGCCGCGCTATTTGATGGGTGTAGGTTCACCGGATTCATTGATTGACGGCGCCATCCGCGGAATCGATATGTTCGACTGTGTATTGCCAACACGTATTGCCAGAAATGGGACATTGATGACAAGTGAGGGCAGATTAGTTGTAAAGAACGCGAAGTTTGCACGCGACTTTGGCCCATTGGACCCTAATTGTGATTGCTATACTTGCCGAAATTACAGCAGAGCATACATCCGCCACTTGATCAAAACGGATGAAACATTCGGAATTCGACTTACTTCTTATCATAATCTACATTTTCTGATAAACTTAATGGAGCAGGTCAGACAGGCGATTCGTGAAGACCGTCTGGGGGACTTTAGAGAAGAGTTCTTTGAGCAATATGGTTTTAATAAACCAAATGCCAAAAACTTCTAAATACACTGCTTTTAATAAGGCTATTTTCGCTAAGCGGACAAGGCCTAAACCAATGAAAGGAGGGGAAATGAATGGAAGGATTAGTAGGTACAGTATTCCCGCTATTGCTGATGTTTGTATTGTTCTACTTTTTACTGATCCGCCCTCAGCAAAAGAGGCAGAAAGCGGTTCAGCAAATGCAGAGTGATCTTGCAAAAGGTGATAAGGTAGTAACGATCGGCGGTTTGCATGGAATTGTCGATGCAATTGATGAAGGTACAGTTGTCATCAAATGTGGAGACGGAAGCCGTCTTACATATGACCGCGCTGCGATTCGCGATGTCAAGGAATCTGCAGGGGTATAAAAACAATTAAAAAAGAAGCGGATTTGCGAATCCGCTTCTTTTTTTATGCCTTTGATGGCCCGCCAACGATGTTTACACCGAGGATGCCGCCCATCATTGCCGTCAGAATATAGCAAATATGGTAGATGATTTGTTCAAGCGAGAATAAGCTGTCATAACCCAGGTATTGGAACAGGAAAATAATCACAGAATAAGCCAGCCCGGTAGCTCCCCCAATCATCCAGCCTTTTTCTTTTCCGTTCCCGCCAGTGATAAAGCCGCCAATGAAAATGGATAAAAAAGAAATAGATGTCATGACGTATTGAAGCGAAGACTCTTGGACGGAAGTGAACCTTAATAGAAGAGAAAATATCAAACTGCTCACGATTGCCAATAGGAATATTGCAATCACTCCGTACAGGACGGCCCTGCCTAAACTTTTGGATTCCATTAACCCCTCTCCTCTCTGATCTAATCCCTCTAAACGGGAATTGCCTAGTACAAGCATATTCACGAAAAAGGACAAATAGAATCAGTTTTTATTCAGGAGCTCTCTAAAAAATTACTGAAACAATAAGTATTATTTTGGTTCTGCGTAAAAGACTAAAGAGGAATGCTGCGTGAAGGGCGGGGGAAAAGTGGAACAATATTTCATCATCCTTTTTAGGACAGTTCTCCTTTATTTATTGATCCTGTTGATTTTTCGTTTAATGGGAAAAAGGGAAATCGGTGAATTGAGCATCCTGGATTTGGTTGTCTATATCATGATCGCTGAGATGGCATCCATGGCCATAGAAAATACGAAAGATCCCTTGGTCAACACTCTTCTCCCAATCAGTATACTTGTCATCATTCAAATTACGCTGGCAATCATTTCACTTAAAAGCAAAAAGTTCAGGGATATCGTGGATGGAAAGCCGACAATAATCATTAATAACGGGAAAATAGACGAGAAGGCGATGAGATCGCAAAGGTATAACTTTGATGATTTGCTTCTTCAATTGCGTGAAAAGGACGTGGGGAACATAGCTGATGTCAAATATGCGATCCTGGAGCCATCGGGGACACTTTCTATTTTCCAAAAAACTCAGGGAAACAAGGATGGACAAGAGGACAATGGAAGTCTAACCCTGCCATTAATCGTTGACGGGGAAATCCAGCAAGACAATCTTTATTTGATTGACAAATCAAGAGTTTGGCTGCTTCAGGAGTTAAAGAAAAAAGGATATGAAGATACCAAGGCTATTTCTTTCTGCAGTTTTCAAAATGGTGAATTCTATATCGATATGAAAGACACATAAAAACGTGGAGGAATATCCACGTTTTTTTCATGGATCTATTTTAAAAAAATAATCAAGGGTAGCTTTTACTTAATTGTTTTCTTGAAAAAGGATGATACGGCAGACCGGATTCTCAGAAGTTCATTTTTCCTGATCAAGCCAAGAGCAATGGCGAGAACTATATATAAGCCCCCCATTAAGACGGTACTTATCATGACTTTAACGGTAAGTCCAAGGCTTTCATCCAACAAGCCCCAGAGAAGAAACCCCAGAGATCCTGAAAATATGATAAGCCCAAACATCTTAATGTAATCCTTTATATAGAAGGAAAAGGAGACAGCCTTAAGCATTGTAGCAAAGTGCAGCAGAGTGATCAGAACAATCCCCATTACCATCCCAAGTGCTACACCATTGATGCCAAAGGCAGGCTGACTTGCCAACAGGAAAATGACAGCAGTCTTGGCGAGGTTCCCGATCAGGCTGTTAATCATTGCTGCTCTTGCTAAATCAAGAGCCTGCAGTGCTGCCTGAAGCGGCCCCTGAAAGTAATAAAAAAGGAAGAAAGGTGCCATTAGCTTTATGAACTGTGAACCATTTGAAGTCCCATACATTAACGTCATTAGTGGTTCTGCCAGTACGTACAGGACGACGACTGCAAGGCCGCCTGTTAAAAGTGAAAAGCGAAGAGACTGCTGCAAAAGGTACTCGATTACTTTCGGATTTTTCTTTGAGTTAGCTTCGCTGATTGCCGGGACAAGAGAAGTCGATAGGGAATAGGTGATAAACGATGGCAGTAACAACAATGGCATAGCGAACCCAGTCAAAGCTCCGTACTGTTTTGTAGCCGCAACGGCCGCAACGCCAGCAATTGCCAGGCTGTGCGCCACAACAATCGGTTCGAAAAACCAGGAAACCGAGCCAATCAGTCTCGATCCCGTTGTAGGCAATGCGATTTTCATAAGGTCATTAAACGTGGATTTTCCGGAATTGACGAATTGAAAAAAGTTTTTCCGCAACCGGAAACTTTTTCTGAGCTTAAAGGTTGTCATTAAATAAATTAATGATATAAGCTCCCCCATGACAGATGCAATCATTGCGCCGGCAGCAGCATATTCTATACCATACGGCATGAAGGCCTTTGTCAGTACTGCAATCAAGGTTATCCGGACAAGCTGTTCAATAACCTGAGAAGTGGCTGATGGCTTCATGTTCTGCCTTCCCTGGAAGTAGCCGCGGAGAACCGAAGATATAGCCACGATTGGCACAATCGGAGCGATGGCGAGCAACGGCCATTGCGTCCTAGGATCCGTAAACAATGTCTCGGACAAGTATGGAGCAAGGAAAATGAGCGCTGGTGTAAAGACAAGAGATAGAGATATTGTGGTTGCCAGCGAAACGACAAGGATTTTCTTGACCTTTCGGAAGTCGCCTCTTGCCTCGGCTTCAGCCACATTTTTTGAAATCGCAACTGGGAGACCCAGCTGTGTAATCGTCACGACAAGCACCATAGTGGGGAAGGCCATCATATAAAGACCAACACCTTCTTCACCGATGAAACGTGCAATGACGATTCGATTTATGAAACCAAGCACTCTCGTGACGAGCCCGGCCATCAACAAAATAAATGTTCCTTTTAAAAACTTCGACATTCCGCTCCCTGCCTTCTCAAAAATGCATATTTCATATACAATTAACTATATGCAAGAAAGTGGACAAAGCATGACAAGGTTAAAACATTAAAAGACTAGAAAATTGGACGAGGGGGCCAGGGGATGAATCCAAGCCATCAATACGGACGGTTTTACAATCAAGTGAAGCCGGCATTAGAAAGCAAAGTTGAAGAATTCAAAATATTCGGATATGAAAAAGTTAAAGAAAAAGAATTATGGGATTATCTCACTAAGAAAAAATGGAAAAAACCAAAAGAAGAGATTCAAGTATATGAAATCGTCGCTGATATTTTATCAGCCAAAATCGGGGACATAATGAATTTCACTACCGTCGAAGCCTTCAAATTAGGAGATTTTACGCTTGAAGACGAAGAGGAGCGAAAGGAACTTCTTAAGTAGAAGGGGATTAGTCAATCCAGAACGCGATTTATTCTAGGGAGAGACTTTCTTTATGGGGATAGCGGCAATGCTTAATTGACAGTTTTTTTAAACTGTTACATAATTAGAATGCTATAAATTGGCTACTGCCTATTTTCTATAGTCTTATTGTTTTATTTGTCTGGCAGCATGTTTGTGCGAAGAATAAGGAGGATTTATACATAATGGTAAAACGCAGCCGCATCGTGGCCTTCTTTTTGCTGGTTATCTTAATTGGAAGTGCCATGGGTGCAACAACCCAGAATATATTGAAAGATATTAAGTTAGGTCTGGACCTGCAGGGTGGTTTTGAGGTTCTATATGAAGTTAGGCCTCTAAATGGAAAAGAGGGCGAGAAAGTTGACCGCGAAACGTTGAAGAGCACTGCTGAAGCTCTAGAGCGAAGGGTCAACGTTCTTGGTGTCAGTGAACCGAATATCCAAATCGAAGGAGATGATCGGATACGCGTTCAGCTCGCTGGCGTAAAAGACCAGAATAAAGCACGTGAAATCCTTTCTACTGAAGCAAACCTTACTTTCCGTGACGTGAACGACCGCGTCATGATGGATGGCAGTGACTTGGAAGAAAACGGTGCGAAGCAAAGCTTTGACCAGCAAAACAAGCCAAGCATCTCGATTACATTGAAAGACGGCGATCAATTCGGGGAAATCACGAAGGAAATCCGGGATATGTATCCGGAAAATCAGCTGATTATCTGGCTTGATTTCGAAGACGGGAAAGATTCCTATAAAGAAGAAAGAATGAAGCCAGAACCTAAATTCCTTTCCAACCCTAATGTTGATAAGATTTTAAATCAAAAGAATGTTGAAATCACTGGTAATTTTACAATTGAAGAAGCACAACAGCTTGCTTCATTGCTTAATGCGGGATCATTACCGGTTAATCTAGAAGAGACATACTCTACATCTGTAGGAGCCAAGTTTGGTGAACAGGCTTTAAATGAAACAATTTTCGCCGGAATCATCGGTATTCTTGCTGTTTTCGTATTTATGCTGATTTTCTACCGTATACCTGGAATCGTCGCGGTTATTACGTTGTCAATTTACGTTTACCTCATCCTGCTAGTCTTTGACTGGATGAATGGCGTTCTAACTCTGCCGGGTATCGCGGCATTAATCCTTGGTGTCGGCATGGCGGTAGATGCCAACATCATAACTTATGAACGTATAAAAGAGGAATTGAAGGTTGGCCGTAATATCAAAGCCGCTTTCGATGCGGGCAGCAAAGGCTCCCTGTCAACGATTTTTGATGCCAACATTACGACATTGCTGGCAGCCATTGTATTATTTGCATATGGGACAAGCTCTGTTAAAGGCTTTGCGACAATGTTAATCATCAGTATCCTCGCTAGCTTCATTACAGCAGTCTTTGGAGCAAGATTATTCCTTGGCTTGCTCGTGAACAGTGGATTATTCAAGAACAAGCCAGGCTTGTTCGGTGTTAAGCAAAGTGAAGTCCATGATATTTCTGAAGGCTTAGATTCACTTGATTTAAAAACTAAATTTGATCGATTTGATTTCATTAAGAGTCGCAATAAGTTCTTTACTGCTTCAGCAGTTTTAATCGGCATAGGTTTGATTGCACTCCTCGTATTCCGCCTGAATCTTGGAATCGATTTTGCAAGCGGCACAAGGGTAGAAGTCTTGTCTGACAGCAGGCTGACAGCGGAACAATTGAAGGAAGAACTTAAACAAGTTGATCTGGAATCAAACGATATCGTCATTTCTGGTGATAATGGCGAAATTGGTGTAGCTCGATTTAAAGTGGTTTTAACCAAGGATCAAATCTCTGAGCTAAAATCCCACTTTAAAGAAAAATATGGTGCTGAGCCGAATGTTGGAACTGTTTCACCAACAATCGGTAAAGAACTCGCTAAAAATGCCATGATTGCTGTTGCAATTGCATCAGTCGGAATCATTATTTATGTAACGATCCGCTTTGAAATCTATATGGCGTTAGCTGCTATTGTGGCACTTCTTCACGACGCTTTCTTTATCATTGTTCTATTCAGTCTCACTAGGCTTGAAGTTGATATCACCTTCATTGCAGCCGTCCTGACAATTGTTGGTTATTCGATCAACGATACGATTGTTACTTTTGACAGGATGCGTGAGAATATGGTGAAGAAAAAACGCTTGAAGACACCGGAAGATATTGCCGATGTCGTGAATTCTTCACTGCGTCAAACATTAGGCCGCTCGGTCAACACAATCCTGACTGTTGTCATAACAGTCGTTGCACTGTTGATTTTCGGCAGTACATCAATCTGGAATTTCTCTTTCGCTCTTCTAATTGGTTTGATTGCCGGTACGTATTCTTCCATCTTCATCGCTGCACAGCTATGGTATGTTTGGAAAAAGAAAGAGCTTAAGAAGAAAGGCACCATCAAGACTTACAAGGAAAAGAAAGTCTACTCAGATGAGCCGCAAGTATAAAATAATAAAAGCAAAACTAAAATACCACGGGTCCCCCGTGGTATTTTTTCGCTGTCTAGGAAATGATAAAATAATTTTTTTGTGGATAACTATATATGGTTTTCTTAATCCAGCTCCAGCGCCTAGCCCCTCAAGTCACCTGTCTAGCTGCGGCTCCTAACTCCTCGAGACGCTTGCGCTTTTTTGTTTTTATTGGTTAGAAAAGCCATTTTTCAGGATAAAATAAAAGGAATGCCGACAGACTAATCATGGTGGAAAAGGGACGTGGATTAAAAGCTTTGCATAGGGAGGATTTTTGCAATTGGAAAAAGATGTTCGTTTTAAGAAGGCTGAATTTGCCGCAATGGTTGGCGTTGTAGGAAATATTGTACTTGCAGGATTGAAGTGGGGTGTCGGCATCTATGCCAACAGTAAAGCGCTTGTAGCGGATGCTGTCCATTCTGCTTCCGATGTAGCAGGTTCACTAGCTGTATACATAGGTCTCAAGGCAGCGAAAGCTCCTCCGGATGAAGACCATCCTTACGGTCACGGAAAGGCCGAATCAATTGCTGCCATCATTGTTGCAGTATTATTGATGCTTGTGGGTGTGGAAATCGGCAGATCATCGATAGAGGCATTCTTTCATCCTATTGAACCTCCCAAATCAGTAGCGATTGTGGCCGTTGTCGTTTCAATAATAGTAAAAGAGGGAATGTTCCGATACAAATACAGATTGGGGAAGCAATTGAAAAGTGATGCGCTGATTGTCAATGCGTATGAGCATAGATCCGATGTCTATTCATCTATAGCCGCCCTTATTGGAATTAGTGCCGCTGTTTTGGGCGGCATATTCGGAATTGGCTGGCTGGAGTATGCCGACCCGGTGACAGGGCTGCTTGTAGCCTTGCTGGTCATCAGGATGGCATGGAAACTTGGCAAAGAGTCGATCCACAATACCCTTGACCATGTACTGCACGATGAGGATACAGAAGAATTCAGGACAATTGTCCAGTCAATTCCAGAAGTGAAAAAATTGGATGAATTGCATGCCAGAGAGCACGGCCACTATGTTATCATTGATTTGAAGATATCTGTTGATCCACATATTACCGTAGAGCAGGGCCACCGAATTGGAAAAAATGTAAAAAAGAAACTAATGGAAAACAAAAATGTCCAAAATGTTCTGGTCCATATTAATCCATACAGTGAGAGTGGAAATTCCGAAGATGGCGTAGATATTCAATAAGTCTCAGGGGAGGAGATAGAATGAAGTTTCAATGGACATTGCTGTTGGGACTTGCTTTTGCATTGATTGTCGCTGTTTTTGCAGTGATCAATGTCGATCCAGTAACAGTGAACTATTTATTTGGGGAATCAGAATGGCCATTAATTTTGGTCATTTTAGGCTCTGTATTGATGGGCGGAATCATCGTTGGCTCTGTCGGTCTGTTCAGGCTGTTTGTTCTTCAGCGAGAAGTAAAGGCATTGAAGAAGAAAAACAAAGGTCTCGAAGACCAGCTGGCCCAAAAAGACACAGTCCAGGAAGACCCAGCACACAAACAACAAATCGAAGATATCCATTAATCTAGCGAAAATGGCAGCATATCATTATGCTGCCATTTTTATATATTTGCTACCCCTTTAGTATAAATCAATACCATTCGTAAATTAAAAGCACCTTATTAGCATTCATTGTCATTGAAACCGCCTCGCCGCTTTTGTATAATGAATAAGCTGAGAGGTGAACGTATGTTAAAGCCAAAATCAAGGTGGATTGTTACAAAATCTGACCAGACAATAATAGATTCACTCGCTAAGGATCTGAGCATAAATCATCTGACTGCTTCTCTGTTAGTCAATCGCGGACTGGATACCGTGGAAGATGCCCGGTATTTTTTATTTGGGCAAAAAAGCGAATTTCACGACCCATTCTTGCTGAAGGATATGGATAAGGCAGTTGAGCGGATCAATAAGGCAATAGATACGCAGGAGCCCATTTGGGTATTTGGTGATTATGATGCAGATGGTGTGAGCAGTACGACGGTCATGATGAAAGCCCTGGCTGAACTTGGGGCGAACGCCGACTATTACATACCGAACCGTTTTACAGAAGGATACGGTCCTAATGAAAAAGCATTCCGGAATGCCGCAGACAGCGGAGTTGGCTTGATCATTACTGTCGATACGGGGATTTCAGCTCTTCATGAAGCAACTATTGCAAAAGAATTAGGTGTCGACCTGATCATAACGGACCACCATGAACCTGGACCGGTCCTGCCGGATGCGTTTACGATCATCCATCCGAAGCTGGACGACAGTGTATACCCTTTCAAGGATTTAGCTGGTGTAGGTGTCGCTTTTAAGGTTGCACACGCATTGCTTGGGAGAGTCCCAGAGCATTTATTGGAGTTTGCAGCTATTGGGACAATTGCCGACCTTGTACCTCTGCTGGGAGAGAACAGGCTGATTGCCCAGAGGGGAATAGAGAAGTTGAAGTCGAGCCAGACACCTGGTTTGAATGCGCTGCTTAAACTTGCTAAAACAGATAGGACAGCCATTGATGAAGAAACAATAGGCTTTATGATTGGCCCGAGGGTTAATGCAGCCGGCCGACTTGGCAGCGCTGACCCTGCTGTGCAATTGATGATGACCCATGATCCAGAAGAAGCGATGATGCTTGCGGAAGAGATTGATTCAATCAATAAAGAACGGCAAAACATTGTTTCACAAATTGCAGAAGAAGCAGTTGCTGAAGTTGAAATGCATTATCCCATAGAAGATAATTCAGTTCTTGTCGTCGGCAAGGAAGGTTGGAATGCAGGAGTCATTGGCATCGTAGCCTCCAAGCTCGTTGAAAAATATTATCGCCCAACAATCGTGCTCAGTTTTGATAAAGAGAAGGGGCTAGCAAAGGGTTCTGCACGCAGTATCGCCGGTTTCGATCTTTTTAAAAATTTATCAACCTGCAGAGATATCCTTCCTCATTTTGGCGGCCATCCAATGGCAGCGGGCATGACATTGAATCTTAACGATGTGGATGAATTAAGGTCCAAATTGAATGCCCTTGCAAGAGATCAGTTGAAAGAAGAAGATTTAATTCCTATATCTCATATCGATGCCAGGATTGGTGTTAAAGAGATTACGATTGAAACTATAAATGAACTTGGACAACTTTCTCCATATGGCGTTAGCAACCCCAAACCCAAGGTCCTGATTGATGGAGCTAATATATCAACCCTTAGAAAAATAGGGGCGGATCAGTCACATCTTAAGCTGGCCCTTGAAGAGGAAGGTACTGTGATTGATGGAATTGGATTCGGCTTTGGCCATCTCCATGACCATATCTCGCCAAGCTCGAAGCTATCTGTCATTGGAGAACTGTCCATCAACGAATGGAACAATATCAGGAAGCCGCAGATTTTTCTCAGGGATGTAGCCGTCAAGTCCTGGCAGCTATTCGATTTCCGCGGGCTTAAAAGATTGGAAAAGCTTCCAGAAATGATCCCAGGGGATCATATTAAATGGATTCTCTTTAACCCTGAATTAAAGAATAAGTTTTCTCCTTTTATTGGAGACTCATTGGAACTGGTAACCTCCGAATTGGAAGCTGAACAAGTAGGTTTTAACCAGTCAAATGTCGTTTTGCTGGACCTGCCGCCTTCCAAAGATATCCTGGAAAAGTTATTCGCGGGAAAAAATCCGGGAAGGATCTATGCTCATTTTTTTAAAGAAAATAGTGATTTCTTTACCACCATGCCAACACGGGAGCATTTCAAATGGTTCTACGCTTTTCTCGCAAAGAAAGGACCATTTGACCTGAAGCGCTATGGAGATGATCTCGCCAAGTATCGTGGATGGACAAAAGAAACAATAGATTTTATGTCACAGGTGTTTTTTGAACTAGATTTTGTTAAAATAAACAATGGGTTTATTTCACTAGTAGAAGATGTCCCAAAGAGGGACTTATCTGAATCCAAAACATATCAGCACAAGGTGCAAGCATTCACTCTTGAAAATGAATTGCTCTACTCATCGTATGAGCAATTGAAGAGTTGGTTTGACCAATTCATTCAAGAGTCGGTGAAAAATGAGGAGGCAATTATTCAATGGATTTGAAACAATTTGTAACAATCGTTCCCGATTGGCCAAAGCCCGGCATTAAATTTAAGGACATCACAACCTTAATGGACAATGGCGATGCTTATAGATATGCAACAGACCAAATCGTGGCATATGCCCGTGAAAAGCAAATCGACCTTGTAGTCGGTCCAGAAGCCCGCGGCTTCATCATCGGTTGTCCGGTTGCCTATGCACATGGCGTCGGTTTCGCTCCTGTCAGGAAGGAAGGAAAGCTTCCGCGCGAAACTATCAAGGTCAATTACGGACTTGAATATGGCAGTGACGTTTTAACAATCCATAAAGACGCAATCAAACCAGGGCAAAGAGTCCTGATCACCGATGACTTGCTAGCAACTGGCGGAACGATTGATGCAACGATCAAGCTAGTTGAAGAACTAGGAGGAATCGTGGCAGGTATCGCCTTCCTGATTGAACTTACTTATCTCGATGGCCGTAATAAGCTGGATGGCTATGATATTTTAACCTTGATGCAATATTAAATTGACCGGGCGCTTCATTTCGAAGTGCCCTTTTCTTATATTGAGAAGAAATTCATCCAAAGGCAGGCAGGCATGCTAAAAAAAACCTATAATTGAATGAAATAAAATATCTTTCGACAATTTTTTTAATTTCTACAGTAAAATCTCTTCCTTTCTCTTTACATCTTCGATTTTTTCTTTGATAATAGTAACAATCCTTTATAAGAATAATTATTGTGAATAAAGGATTTTCATTTAAGAATAAGAATGTAGACAATTCACTTCGAGAATTGTCTAGCTCCAGCGCCTAGCCCCTCGAGCCGCTTCGGTCCTGCCAATGAAGTCAAAGAACGACTTCACTGTCAGGCCCTCCAGCGCTTGTCGGAGTTGAGCAGTCGCCTTCGCTTTTCGAATTGTCTAGTGTCGCCTCCTAGAAACTCTGAAACTTCAACTCCGCCCGCAGAAGCAAAAAGCGCTTCTTTGTCGGAGTCTCCAGTTTCTGCGTTTCTGGACAGTCGGCTATACTTTTCGGTTTCGGTCCGCCCAATGAAGTCAAAGAACGACTTCACCGGTCGGCCCTCTAAGGCACAGGACGTGCAGACCCGCCAGCCACACGATGTGGCGTTTTAGGCGGGCACCGCTTGTCGGGTCTGAACAAGGCGCTTGCGCTTTTCATATTTTGTCGACTTTTCCTTGGTTCCCGCTGGAGAGAAATTGCGGGTTAATATAAAGAAATTTAAATTAGGTGATCCTATGGCGAATGACCAGGTAATGACCGCAGAACAAGTCATTGACTGTACAAAATCATATTTGAATGATGAACATGTTGAATTGGTAAGGAAGGCATATGAGTTCGCCAGACAGGCTCATCATGATCAATTCAGGAAATCAGGAGAACCGTACATCATCCATCCAATCCAAGTAGCAGGAATCCTGGCTGACCTGGAGATGGACCCGGCGACGGTTGCAGCTGGTTTTCTTCATGATGTCGTCGAAGATACGGATGTGAGTCTTGATGATATTAGAGAGGCCTTCACGGACGAAGTGGCAATGCTTGTTGACGGAGTAACAAAGCTTGGTAAAATCAAGTACAAGTCACATGAAGAGCAACAGGCGGAAAACCATCGGAAGATGTTTGTTGCGATGGCTCAGGATATTCGTGTGATCTTGATCAAACTTGCTGACCGCCTGCATAACATGAGGACTTTAAAGCATTTGCCAAGTGAAAAACAGCGCAGGATATCAAATGAAACGCTGGAAATCTTCGCACCACTAGCTCACAGGCTCGGTATTTCAAAAATTAAATGGGAACTAGAAGATACGGCTTTACGCTATCTGAATCCACAGCAATATTACCGTATCGTCAACCTGATGAAAAAGAAAAGAGCAGAACGCGAGCAGTATCTTGATGATGTTATTGATGAAGTGAAGGAAAGGCTGAATGAAGTTTCAATCAAGGCTGAAATTTCAGGAAGGCCAAAGCATATTTACAGCATCTATCGTAAAATGGTGCTGCAAAACAAGCAGTTCAATGAAATCTATGACTTGCTTGCTGTCCGGATTGTCGTCAACAGCATCAAGGACTGCTATGCAATCCTTGGTATCATCCATACTTGCTGGAAACCGATGCCTGGCAGATTCAAAGACTATATCGCAATGCCAAAGCCGAATATGTACCAATCATTGCACACTACAGTAATCGGCCCTAAAGGCGATCCGCTGGAAGTCCAGATCAGGACAGATGAAATGCACAGAATCGCTGAATTCGGGGTTGCAGCCCACTGGGCATATAAAGAAGGAAAACCAACTGACGGTTCCAATTTAGAAACGAAGCTATCATGGTTCCGTGAAATCCTTGAATTCCAGAATGATACAGCGAACGCAGAGGAATTCATGGAATCTCTAAAAATTGACCTGTTCTCGGATATGGTATTTATTTTCACACCAAAAGGCGATGTAATTGAATTGCCTTCAGGCTCTGTACCAATCGATTTCGCCTATCGTATCCACTCTGAAATCGGCAATAAGACGATCGGTGCCAAAGTCAATGGCAAGATGGTGACTCTTGATTACGAGCTGAAAACTGGGGATATCATAGAAATCCTTACTTCAAAACACTCTTATGGACCGAGCAAAGACTGGTTAAAGCTTGCCCAGACCTCCCAAGCTAAAAACAAGATTCGCCAATTCTTCAAGAAACAGCAGAAGGACGAAAATGTTGAAAAGGGCCGTGAGCTTCTGGAAAAAGAAATCCGTAATATGGATTTTGATGTTAAGGAAATCCTGACATCTGAAAACCTGAAAAAGGTGGCAGAGAAATATAATTTCACCAATGAAGAAGATCTGTTTGCTTCAATCGGGTACAATGGAATAACAGCCCTTCAGGTGGCGAACAGGTTAACCGAAAAGCTTCGCAAGCAGCGGGATCTTGAGCAGGAAAAGGACATCACGAATGCAGTTTCCGAACTCAAGTCATTTACACCTGCAAAGAAGCGTGAGTCTGGCGTCCGGGTTTCAGGCATTGATAATTTACTGATCAGGCTGTCTCGCTGCTGTAATCCTGTACCTGGGGACGATATTGTTGGTTTTATCACAAAAGGCAGGGGTGTTTCTGTTCACCGTTCGGATTGCACTAACATTCATACGGAGGATGCACAGGCAAGACTTATACCTGTGGAATGGGAAACGGGTCTCAATGACCGAAAAGAATATAATGTTGATATTGAAATAAGCGGCTATGATCGAAGAGGTCTGCTTAACGAAGTACTGCAGGCTGTAAATGAAACAAAGACAAACATTACAGCGGTTTCTGGAAAATCTGACAAAAATAAGATGGCGACAATCAATATGTCGATTGCCATCCAAAATGTCAGCCACCTTCAAAAGGTTGTGGACCGGATTAAACAAATTCCGGACATCTACGCTGTCAGAAGGGTAATGAGTTAGGTTGATCTTAGTAATGAAGCAACAATCAATTGTGGAGATCGATGTGTAAGGAGATTCGCGATGCGTTTAGTGATACAGAGAAGCAAAGAAGCAAAAGTGACAGTCGATGGAGAGATAACAGGCTCCATTAATAAGGGGTTTGTCGTCCTTGTGGGCGTTACCCATGATGATACGGAAAAAGATGCAGCCTTCCTTGCCGAGAAGGCTGCGAACCTCAGGGTATTCGAAGATGAAGCAGGAAAGATGAACTTATCCCTTTTGGACGTAGGGGGAGAGATTCTTTCCGTTTCGCAGTTTACCCTGTATGGTGATTGCCGCAAAGGGCGCCGCCCGAACTTTATGGACGCGGCGAAGCCAGACCATGCAGAAGCTGTCTATGAAGCATTCAACCGATTCCTTGCTGAAAAAGGAATCAAGGTGGAAACCGGTATATTTGGCGCAATGATGGACGTTCAATTGACAAATGACGGTCCGGTTACCTTGATTATCGATAGTAAATAATCAAAAAGAAGGCATCCCAATGGGATGCCTTCTTTTTGGTTTTTACATTACATTTGGAAATTAACTTCTAAAAGGAGGTTCCCAATGCTCTCGTGCTCTGCTTATTTGTTTTTAAAATAGCGTGCAAGTCCTTCGAATATCCCGTTAGCTACTGCTTCCTGATATTGATTTGTATTTACGAGCATCTCTTCCGCAGGGTTGCTCAAATAGCCTAGTTCCAGGAGGACGGCTGCTTGCTTGTTTTCCCTGATGACGTGATAGTCGCCAAAACGAGTGCCTCGATCCTTTAACATCGTTTTGCTTACAACCGAAGAATGTATTTGTTCACCCAAAGGCTTTTGTTTTGAATTGTAGTAGTAAGTCGTCATTCCCCTGACAGTCCTATCGTTGATGCTGTCGTAATGAATACTGATAAACGCGTCGGCATTATGGTAATGGGAGCTGCTGACTCTGGAACCTAGTGAAATGTAATGGTCATTGTTCCTGGTCAGGATGACGTTCGTGCCGGCAGCTCTTAATTTGTCATATAAAAGCTGGGCTGTTTTCAAGGTGAGCGTTTTTTCCAATGTTCCTCTTACACCAGTTGTGCCATTATCCCTGCCACCGTGCCCAGGGTCAATGATGATTGTTTTATTTTTGGTGTGCTTTTCCGCTCCCGGTCTCTCTATTTGCGGTGCAGTTCCCTTTACAGAAACAATCCAGCCAGCTACAAAGCCGCTTGCACCGTTTGGAAGCGCGATTTTATACCAATCTTTTTCGACGCTTATGATTTCAAAGCTGTCCCCCTGATTGGCACGGAAAATGACAGCTGTGCTTGTGCTGGGGCCTTTGCGTATGTTTGTCCCGTTATGGAGCATGGAAACGCTGCTGTTTTTTACAGACTGGCTAGGTGCAGCTGTTGGTCCGTTTTTCTTTTTATCAAAAAACCAGCCTGCCGCCCAGCCTGTTTTACCAGACTGGAATTCAATCTTAACCCAATTGTTTTGTTCATCAAGGATTCTAAAGCTTTGACCCTTTGAGACAGAACCGATGACGCTGCCATCCAAAGAATTTTTGTCACGGACGTTCAGCTGTGAAGCGGTAACCGTGCCTGTGAATTGATCTACAGGAGTCGAAGTCTTCCCGCTGTCAGTTGCAGGTTTTTCACCGATTTTTAGGTATTCAGCGCTTACCCAGGCATTTTTTCCTGCGTATGTTATCTCCGCCCAGCCATTGGACTGGGAATGGACTGTCACTGCAGCTCCATAACTTAATTGACCGACTCTGCTAGCGTTCAAGGAAGGCTTATCTCTTACATTCAAGGAAGTAGCGTTGACCGTTCCGCTTGTTTTAGCACTGGCGGCTGGCGGAGCTTCACTAGCCTTGCTCTCTTTTGTAGTTATGTATTCCTTTGAGACCCACCCTCGTAAGTCATTAGTGCGCACTTCTGCCCAATTTCCATTCGAGCTAAGGATTTCGACAGCTTGTCCACTATTAAACGACCCTATTACCTGGTAGTTTGTGCCCGGCCCTTTCCTTACTCTCAAACCATTGACAGTTACGCTGCCTGAGCCACTGTCTGCTTTTGGCGAAACAGCTGGTGAAACAGCTGTCTTAGTGGCTTCCTTAGCAGTAAACCATTCGGCTACCCATCCCTTTTTACTGCCGCCTAAGCTGATCTGGATCCAATCTCCTTCTTCCTTGACGATTGAAAACTTTTCTCCCTTTTTAACTGATCCTGATATCGGATAACTTAGTCCTGGTCCTGTTCTTACATTCAAACTGGTTGCTGTTATCGAGACACTCCCATTATCCGCGTGAGCCGACTCTAAAGCTGGAAGGCTCCCAAAAATGAGCATCAAGCAAAGGATGATAGGAACCATTTTATTTCTGAGCAATAATCTCCCTCCCTCTCTCATTCTCTATAAAAATATATTACCGGATTTTTCCGGTAAAATCACGAGGACTTTTCTCTTATATCGGTATGGAAAGAAAAAAATTCAAGTTTAAAAAGAATATCTTATATTCATGAAAAATTTCCACAAAGGCTGGGAAGAATAGTAAGCAATAAACATTGGAAGGTGATACTATGAGGTTCAGTGATAAAGGAAAATCGGCTTCATTCGGGGAGAATCAATTATTCGGAGTGGATTTCCACGATTTTATCCAGAAGGAACAAAGCGCCAACACTGTAGAATTAGCTTCGGAATTTGGACTGTCTCTCCGTGATGTAAGAAAACTGAAAAAACAGATTGAACGTTCTTGAATTGTGCTTGACATTGCCATTTGTACTCCGTATTATAATATAAATAAAATGTTATATAGAAAACATACCGTTGATGGAGCATAGTAGCCATGAAACAAGTGCAAAGAGAGGAAATGCCCTGGCTGAAAGCATTTCTGCATGATGACTTGGTGAATGAACACTCCGTAGGATTTTCTCTGAACATGGCTGACCCCATCATTAGGAGAGGACGTATTCAGGCGTTAACTGTTAAAGAGGAAGTGCATTCACGCACTTCAATTAGGGTGGCACCACGGGAATTCAAAGCTCTCGTCCCTTGTTATTATGGCAAGGGATTGGGGGCTTTTTTGTATTCTTTTTTTTACATAAGGGTAGTTTTGAACTGGAACGTTGCTTTTTGAAGGGTTTCGGGATTCGCAGTGTTCCTGAGCAATTTAATAGAAACGAGCCAATATAATGATATGAAATTATGGAGGAGGATGCACTGTGTCTAATCAAATCAATATCCCTCGCGGAACACAGGACATTTTGCCAGGCCAGACAGAGAAATGGCAGCTCATCGAAGCGAAGGCGAGAGAACTTTGTGAAAGATATCAATATCGGGAATTAAGAACTCCGATTTTCGAGCATACAGATCTATTCAAACGAAGCGTTGGTGATACAACGGATATAGTTCAAAAAGAAATGTACACTTTCACAGACAGGGGTGACCGCAGCCTGACGCTTCGTCCAGAAGGGACAGCAGCGGCTGTTCGCTCTTTTGTCGAGAATAAAATGTTTGGAAGTCCTAATCAGCCAGTGAAGCTCTACTACATGGGACCTATGTTCCGCTACGAACGCCCACAGGCTGGACGTTTCCGCCAGTTTGTCCAGTTTGGTGTTGAGGCAATGGGAAGCGCAGACCCGGCGATTGACGCTGAAGTAATCTCACTTGCCATGTCCCTTTATAAGGAACTTGGTTTGAAAAAGCTCAAGCTTGTCGTGAACAGTCTTGGAGATAAGGAGAGCCGTATGGCACACAGAGAGGCTCTTGTGAAACATTTCCAGCCTCGAATCGGGGAATTCTGCAGTGACTGCCAGAATCGCCTTGAAAAAAATCCAATGCGAATCCTGGATTGCAAAGCAGACCGTGACCACGAGCTGATGAAATCAGCACCATCTATCATTGAATATCTGACTGATGACTCTGCTCAATATTTTAGTAAAGTGACCAAGTATTTGACTGACCTAGGGATTGAATTCGAGGTCGACGCGAATCTAGTACGCGGCCTGGATTATTATAACCACACAGCCTTTGAAATCATGAGTGATGCAGAAGGCTTTGGAGCAATCACAACCCTTTGTGGCGGCGGCAGGTACAATGGACTTGTCGAAGAAATCGGCGGGCCGGAAACACCAGGCATCGGATTTGCGTTAAGCATTGAAAGATTGCTTTCAGCACTAGAGGCAGAAAATGTTGAGCTTCCGGTTAATGAAGGAATTGATTGCTACCTCGTTTCATTGGGTGACGAGGCCAAGGATTATACTGTTGGCCTGCTCCATAATCTGAGAATGGCGGGTTTCTCTGCGGAAAGAGATTATCAAGACCGCAAAATCAAAGCCCAATTCAAGGCTGCTGACAGGATGAATGCTAGATATGTAGCAGTGTTGGGTGAAGACGAATTAAAAGAGAAGAAGATTAATCTGAAATCAATGGCGGATGGGGAGCAAATCGAACTGCCGCTTGAGAGTTTTATTGAAAAATTCAAGGAGATTTGTAAGTAGAGGGGGAGTTTCGATGTTTGGGAGATCATATTTTTGCGGTGAAGTAACGGAAGAGGCAATTGGTGAAAAGGTAACGTTGAAAGGCTGGGTCCAAAAGCGTCGTGACCTGGGTGGTTTAATTTTTATTGACCTGCGTGACAGAACAGGCCTAGTACAGATTGTATTCAATCCTGACGTTTCTCCAGAAGCGCTTTCGCTCGCAGAGAAAGTGCGTACGGAATACGTTCTTGATGTTAAAGGGACAGTCATTGCCCGCAGCGAAGGAAGTATTAATGAAAACCTTAAGACTGGAAGGATTGAAGTCCAGGCTGAAGAGCTGACAATCATCAATGAAGCAAAAACGACACCTTTCGTGATCGCTGATAAAACAGATGTATCAGAAGATGTTCGTCTGAAATACCGTTATCTGGATCTCCGTCGTCCGGTAATGTTTGAAACTTTTAAGATGAGACACCAGGTAACAAAAGCAATTCGTGACTTCCTTGATGGCGAAGGCTTCCTTGATGTAGAAACGCCGATTTTAACAAAGAGCACACCTGAGGGAGCGCGTGACTATCTAGTGCCAAGCCGTGTTCATCCAGGCGAATTCTACGCTCTTCCTCAATCACCGCAGATTTTTAAACAGTTGATGATGGTTGGCGGCTTTGAGCGCTATTACCAGATTGCACGCTGCTTCCGTGATGAGGATCTCCGAGCTGACCGCCAGCCGGAATTCACGCAAGTCGATATAGAAACGAGCTTTCTGAGCCAGGAAGAGATCATGGGCTTGACTGAAAAAATGATGCAAAAGGTCATGAAGGATGTAAAGGGTATGGATGTGACGGTGCCATTTCCTCGTATGAGCTATGAAGAGGCTATGGGCCGCTTCGGATCTGACAAACCGGATACTCGCTTTGGTATGGAACTTGTCGACCTTTCGGAAACGGTAAAGGATTCTGGCTTCAAGGTATTTGCTTCAGCGGTAGCAAACGGCGGCCAAGTGAAAGCAATAAATGTAAAAGGTGCGGCAGCTAACTATTCACGTAAGGATATTGATGGTTTAACTGAATTTGTATCTGTTTACGGTGCAAAAGGTCTTGCTTGGCTGAAGGCGGAGGAGGATGGACTAAAAGGTCCAATCTCAAAGTTCTTTGGAGAAGAAGAACAAGCGGCACTTCAGGCCAAGCTAGAAGTTTCGGCTGGGGACCTCCTTCTATTCGTTGCAGATAAGAAGGCTGTTGTAGCAGATGCCCTTGGAGCCTTACGCTTAAAGCTTGGTAAAGAGCTCGGGTTGATTGACCAGAGCAAATTCAATTTCCTCTGGATTACAGACTGGCCACTATTGGAGTTCGACGAGGAAGCAGATCGTTATTTTGCAGCTCACCATCCATTCACGATGCCAGTACGCGATGACCTGCCATTGCTCGAAAGCGATCCAGCCAGTGTAAAAGCACAGGCTTATGACCTTGTCCTTAACGGCTATGAACTGGGCGGCGGATCTCTAAGGATTTTTGAAAGAGATGTACAGGAAAAAATGTTCTCCGTGCTTGGCTTTACAAAGGAACAGGCAGTCGAGCAGTTTGGATTCCTTCTTGAGGCATTTGAATATGGAACACCTCCACATGGAGGAATCGCCCTGGGACTGGACAGAATGGTCATGCTCCTTGCTGGCAGAACAAACCTGCGTGATACGATTGCGTTCCCGAAAACAGCAAGCGCAAGCGACCTGCTGACAGACGCCCCTGGCGAAGTAAGCGGAGCCCAGCTGGATGAGCTTCATTTAGCATTAAATCTTAAAAAGAACCAGTAATATCCAATGGCCATATCCTTGAAGTTCATTTGGGGCTGTGGTAATATAATAACAACAGATGAAGAGTCCTGATGTGTTCGTTGTTTAACCTGAAGTTTTGACCTAACATCTATCCTTCGGGAGTTCGCGTTTTCGGGCCGCGTAAATGCCTCTGGCTAGAGGACTTACAGAAACCCGGGACAGGGCACCCACCTGCTGAGAGCGGGTTCAAGACGAAGGCAACCAACACGACGGCACGATTGGGACTCTTCCTACATACGTAAATTAAAACCATGCTGATGCATGGTTTTTTTGTTCTAAAAGTTCATTCCTATATAGATCTAATCATTCACTATAAGTCTGAATTCGTTTTTCTTCTAACGGACACATTTAAGGGTTTCAGTCTTCTGTTTGTCCGATAGAGCCTTCCTAACGGACAAATTCTGTGATTTCTTCTTTCTGTTTGTCCGATAGAACCCTTCTAATGGAAATTCTAGGATTTTCTCCTTCTTTTTATCTCGTTGAACTCTTCTAATAGACACTTTATAGGAATTCACCTACCTTCCATTCAGTAATTCACACAACCAAAACTAATATACACTTTAATTCCTATAAAAATACTTGAAATTAACGGCGGGTATGTTATATTCAAAAGCGGGTATAGATATTAACATCAATCTTATATTTGGAGTGAGTTTGTGATGCTTCATCAATTTTCAAGAAATGAATTGGCCATTGGTAAGGAAGGCCTTGATATAATGAAAAATAGTACTGTGGCTGTTTTAGGAATTGGCGGGGTCGGTTCGTTTGCGGCAGAAGCTTTAGCAAGATCGGGTGTTGGCAAGTTAATCCTGATTGACAAGGATGATGTCGATATCACGAATGTCAACCGCCAGCTTATTGCGCTTCTTTCGACTGTTGGCAAGCAAAAGGTTGAAGTGATGCGAGACAGGATTATGGATATAAATCCTGAATGCGAAGTTATTGCATTAAAAATGTTCTACACAGAAGAAACATATGAAGAAATTTTTGGCTACGATTTGGATTTTATTGTCGATGCGTCCGATACAATCTCTTATAAAATTCATTTGATCAAGGAATCCATCAAGCGTGACATCCCAATGATTTCAAGTATGGGCGCAGCTAACAAGATGGATCCAACCCGGTTCCAGATTGCTGATATTTTCAAGACGCACACTGATCCGCTTGCAAAAGTCATTCGTACCCGTTTACGCAAGGAAGGAATCAAAAAGGGGATTCCGGTTGTTTTTTCTGATGAAAGCCCGATCGTGATTCGTGAAGATGTCCGAAAAGAGGTTGGTAACGACAATGCGGAAATCCGCAAGGCAAAAATGCCGCCTTCTTCAAATGCGTTTGTTCCGTCAGTTGCAGGGCTCATCATGGCGAGCTATGTTGTCAGGGAACTTTTGAAGGATATCGAAATAAACCGTGTGAATAGCTAAAGGCTCTATTCGCATTGATTGTTGTTTTTCGTACGTATAATTGTATTCCGCATTCTTTGTAGTATCGGGACTCTTTTCGAGGAGACTTCTGAACTAGAACTACGATGATACTCGTAAAAACCCAGGTGCCGGTTTTTACTTTCGTTGGAAAAGTAACAAAGTTTACGGAAAGAGCTTAGCTAAAAAATAAGCGGAAGGGGCCTCAACAATGGCCCTTCCGCTTATTTTTTTTGTCCTGTGATTTTTTCATAGATAGCTGCTATTGCCTGTTCGAATTTCCCGGTCTTCTTTGGCTTGTAATAGACCTTGTTCTTGATCCTGTCCGGAAGATACTGCTGCTTTACCCAACCGCCTTCATAATCATGCGGATATAGGTAATCAATGCCTCTTCCTAGGTCTTTAGCACCTTTATAATGGGCATCCTTTAGATGGTCAGGGACCTCTCCGCTAATACCGGAACGGATGTCCCCAAGCGCCGAATCAATCGCTACAATTGCGGAATTGGACTTTGGAGACAGACATAGCTCAATAACCGCATTAGCCAGTGGAATTCTTGCTTCAGGAAACCCAACCCTTTCAGCAGCTTCAATTGCTGCCAGCGTCCTTTGCCCTGCCTGCGGGCTCGCCAGTCCAATATCTTCATAGGCAATGACAAGGAGCCTTCGGTTGATGCTTACGAGGTCGCCTGCTTCTATCAATCTGCCTAGGTAGTGTAGGGCGGCATTCACATCGCTGCCTCTGATGGATTTTTGGAAACCTGACAGAACATCATAATGGGCATCTCCATCTTTATCATGTGAAAGACTTTTTTTCTGCATGCACTCTTCAGCTGCAGCTTCATCAATATGAATGACCCCATCCACATCTGGTTCGGTTGACAGCACTGCAAGTTCAAGAGCATTCAATGAGCTTCTCACATCTCCGCCTGAAGCGGTAGCGATATGGGTGAGTGCTTCATCTGTAATCTCAATATTCAGGTGCCCTAGGCCTCGATCTTCATCCGCAATCGCTCTGCTTAGGGCAGCTTTGATATCAACTGGTTCAAGCGGTTTCAGTTCGAAAATCTGGCATCTGGACCGTATTGCGGGATTGATCGCGTGGTAAGGGTTGCTCGTCGTCGCTCCAATTAAGACAATCATCCCGTTTTCAAGATAAGGAAGCAGGAAGTCCTGTTTCGCCTTATCAAGGCGGTGAACCTCATCGAGAAGCAGGATGACCTTCCCTGACATTTTCGCTTCAGCGGCGACTACTTCCATATCTTTTTTATTGTTTGTAACAGCATTCAGCGTCCTGAACGCAAAATTCGTGCTTCCCGCAATGGCGCTGGCAATCGAAGTTTTCCCAATACCAGGCGGGCCGTAAAGAATCATCGATGACAATTGCCGTGCCTTGACCATCCGATTTATGATTTTTCCTTCAGCTACAAGATGCGACTGGCCGATCACTTCCTCAATCGTCCGCGGCCTCATCCTGAAAGCAAGAGGTTTAAGATTCATGCTCATCGCTCCAATAATACGCATATTTCGTATATATACAATAACACGAACGAGGGACTTGCGCATGGTACACGCAATTTGTGCTATAATTGCAAAAGCCTACCTATTGACTGAGGATTTTGATACTATTTATATAGTGAGAGAATGCCATATGGGGCATTATGAATATATCTAAAGAATAGCTAACCTTTATGAAAATTGGAGTTGAGGTGCAATATGAAAATTTCTACGAAAGGGCGCTATGGACTGACGATCATGATCGAGCTAGCCAAAAAATATGGAGAGGGCCCGATATCCCTAAAGTCCATTGCGCAAACTAATGATTTATCAGAGCATTACCTGGAGCAATTGGTTGCGCCGCTCAGGAATGCCGGCCTGGTGAAAAGCATCAGGGGAGCATATGGCGGTTATATTCTCAGTTCAGAACCGTCAACAATCTCGGCAGGGGACATCATCCGTGTCCTTGAGGGGCCAATCAGCATTGTTGAAGGTATAGAGGACGAGGAACCAGCCAAGCGTGAGCTCTGGACACGAATCAGGGACGCTGTCAAGGACGTACTCGATAATACAACCATCGAAGACCTCGCTAATCATTCCGACAACTTTGGCGAGTCTGACGCTTATATGTTTTATATTTAGGCCTTTTTCGTAAACCGTGTTGCTTGCACATAATTTCTTAAAATGAACCGCAATGACTTAAAGAATGCGGGTGCATCGAAATGTGTTCTAAAAGCAACAAACAACGAGAAATCAGCGAATATTTAAAAAAACTTCTGAAGAGAGGGTAAGACTTTGGAAAGAATCTATTTGGACCATGCAGCCACTACACCATTGCATCCAGAGGTGCTGGCTGACATGGTCAAGGTAATGGAAGCGGAGTTCGGAAACCCTTCAAGCATCCACCATTTCGGTCGTGAGGCAAGGAAAATTCTCGATGATACCCGCGAGGAACTGGCAAAGAGCATAGGGACGAAAGGGAACAATATCATTTTTACGAGCGGCGGTACTGAAGCTGATAATCTGGCTATCATCGGTTATGCCGAAAACAATCGCTCTAAGGGGAATCATATCATCACGACCCAGATTGAACACCATGCAGTCCTGCATAGCTGTGAGGAATTGGAGAAGCGTGGGTTTGAGGTCACATATCTACCGGTAGATGAAAATGGCCAGGTTTCCATGGAATCATTTGAAGAAGCATTACGGGATGATACCATCCTTGTGACGATCATGTACGGAAACAATGAGGTAGGCACAGTCCAGCCAATAAAGGATATTGGTGATCGGTTAGCTGGCCATCAAGCTGTTTTCCATACGGATGCAGTCCAGGCTTATGGCATTGAAAAATTGGATGTTGATGAACTTAAGGTTGATTTGCTTTCTGTTTCAGCCCATAAAATCAATGGTCCTAAGGGAATTGGTTTTCTTTTTATCCGGGATGGAATCAAGCTGGCGCGGCAGCTCTTCGGCGGTGAACAAGAAAGAAAACGCCGTGCCGGAACCGAGAATGTAGCGGCTATTGCCGGGTTTCGCAAAGCAGTCCAGCTATCCCAAATGGAGCTTGAAACAAAGCGCAGCTTCTATAATGACTTAAGAACTTTGTTCATTGATCAACTTGAAATGAGCGGAATCTCTTTCCAGCTGAACGGATTGCTTGATAAATCACTCCCTCATATTTTAAACTTAAGCTTTCCAGGCACGAATGTCGAAGCAATGCTTGTCAACCTTGACCTATCTGGAATTGCTGCTTCAAGCGGTTCGGCGTGTACTGCTGGATCAATCGATCCTTCCCATGTACTTGTCGCCATGTTCGGAAAAGAAGATAAAAAACTAAAAAATTCAATCCGATTTAGCTTTGGTTTACACAATACAAGGGAACAGATTGAAAAAGCAGCCGAGGATACGGCAAAAATTGTCCGCAGGCTTACGAAAAATAGCCAGGTTTAAGGGAAGAATAAGTTTTAAAGGAAGAGAAAAGAGGTGAAGCATAATGGAAAAATCACCTAAGGATACGAGAGTGGTGGTTGGGATGTCAGGCGGTGTGGATTCATCAGTTGCCGCTCTTATTTTAAAGGAGCAGGGCTATGATGTGATCGGCATCTTTATGAAAAACTGGGATGACACTGACGAAAACGGGGTCTGCACGGCTACTGAGGATTACGAGGATGTGATCCGCGTCTGCAACCAGATTGGCATTCCATATTATGCGGTCAATTTTGAAAAACAATATTGGGATAAGGTTTTCACTTATTTCCTTGATGAATATAAAGCAGGCAGGACACCTAACCCGGATGTCATGTGCAACAAGGAAATAAAATTCAAAGCATTCCTTGAGCATGCAATGAATCTGGGAGCTGATTACCTGGCGACAGGCCATTATGCACGAGTGGAGGACCGGGACGGGGAACGCAAGATGCTTCGAGGACTGGATGAAAATAAGGACCAGACTTATTTCTTGAACCAATTGAGTCAGGCTCAGATTGAAAAAGTATTGTTCCCAATTGGAAATCTGGAAAAGGCACGTGTAAGGGAGCTTGCCAGGGAAGCAAATCTTGCCACAGCAACCAAAAAAGACAGTACCGGTATCTGCTTCATTGGTGAAAGGAATTTCAAGGAGTTCCTAGGAAATTACCTTCCGGCCCAGCCAGGAAATATGGAGACGATGAACGGCGAAGTGAAAGGGAAGCATGACGGTCTGATGTACTATACGATCGGCCAGCGCCAAGGCCTTGGCATTGGTGGTTCAGGTGAACCTTGGTTTGTTGTCGGCAAAGATCTTGAACGCAATGTATTGCTTGTTGAACAAGGGTTTCACAACGAACTGCTTTATTCAGACAGCATCACGGCGGTTAATGTCAGCTTTGTTTCTGATAAGGAAAAGCCTAAGACTTTCGACTGCACAGCAAAATTCCGCTACCGCCAGCCTGATAATGCTGTAACGGTCGAACTACAGGATGATGGGACCGCAAAAGTCCTTTTCAAAGAACCGATTCGTGCCGTTACTCCTGGACAAGCTGTCGTATTTTACGATGGGGAAGAATGTCTTGGTGGCGGTACGATTGATGAGATTTTCAAGAACGGAAACAAACTGACATATGTCGGCTAATCCTGATAAAATCCCCGGCGGGCCAGCTTCGCCGGGGATTGTTTTGGACTAGGCTCTTTTTGCTTGCAAAACTGATAGTAATTTATCGTTACTGTTTTAATTGGGAAGTGCTCGAAGAGAGTCTGGATCCTTCCTTAATATGGTATACTTTCATGGAGAATGGAGTGTTAGAAATGGATAAAAACCAGACAGGTATTGAGTTAATGAAAGAAGGTAAATGGGAAGAGGCTGCCAAGACATTCGCTGAAGCGATTGAGGCTCAGCCAGAAGATCCAGTTGCATACATAAATTTTGGGAACGTCCTCACCGCCGTGGGTGATACTGAAAGAGCAATGACGTTTTACGATAAAGCGATCAGCATAGATGAGAATGCAACCGCAGCCTATTACAGCAAGGGTAGTGTGTATTATGATAACCAGCACTTCGAGGATGCCAAAAATATGTTTGAGCTAGCCATGAAAAAAGGGCTGGACAATGGAGACAATTTTTTCATGCTGGGTATGACCCTCGTGCAGATGGGCAGCAACAAGCTTGCTCTGCCATATTTACAACGCAGCACGGAACTTCTAGAAAATGATGCTGAAGCCCATTTCCAATATGGGCTTTGTCTCGCCAGGGAAGCTTTTATCGACGAAGCGATTAAAGCCCTAGAACTGGCAATCTCGCTGGACCCGCAGCATGCGGACGCCCTCTATAATCTTGGCGTAGCTTATGGCTACAAAGAAAATGGTGAAAAAGCGCTCGAGATGTTCAATCGTGCATTGGAAATCCAGCCAGACCACTTGCTCGCAGGCCACGGCAAGAAATTGATTGAGGGACAAGATCTCCGTTAAATAAGTTGAATTGAAGGAAAGGGGGAAGTACTTTGGACAAACAGGACTCACTTGATTTGTTTTCAGAACAGGGTAAGTTCATGAAAGGTAAGCATCTTGTTACCATTTTCCATAATGAACAAAATCTATACACAGTCCTGAGGATCAGGGTCGAGGAAACAAATGAACAGTACGAGGATAAAGAAGCCGTCATCACTGGGTATTTCCCCCGGATTCATGAGCAGGAGACTTATATTTTCTTTGGTGAGGTAAAAGAACACCCCAAGTTCGGCGCACAATTCCATGCGACTCATTTCCGTAAAGACCTGCCACAATCAAAGCAGGGAATCATCAGCTACCTATCAAGTGATCTCTTCAAAGGAATCGGGAAGAAAACAGCAGAGAAAATCGTCGATACACTTGGAGAAAAGGCCATAACGAGGATTATCGAGAATCCATCCGTCCTTGACCAAATTCCGAAGCTGGCCCCAGAAAAAGCAAAGGAACTTTATGACACATTGATGGAACATCAGGGCCTTGAACAAGTAATGGTCGCATTGAACGAATATGGCTTTGGCCCGCAGCTGTCGATGAAAATTTATCAGGTATACAAGGAACAGGCTATTGACGTTATTCAGAACAATCCTTATAAGCTTGTAGAGGACATCGAAGGCATCGGTTTCGGAAGGGCTGATGAACTGGGCAGCCAACTCGGATTAACAGGTAACCATCCGGACCGTATCAAGGCTGCCTGTCTTTATGCACTTGAGAATTCAAGCATCCAGGGTGGGCATGTTTTCATGGAAGCGGAAGAGCTGCTCGTGGAGGTAAAAAAGCTGCTTGAAGACAATCAGAATATCGAGATTGAATTTACTGATATCTCGAACCAAATCATCAAGCTGGGTGAAGAAGGAAAGCTGGTTGCCGAAGAACAGAGAATCTATCTGCCATCCCTTTATTATTCCGAAAAAGGCCTGATTGCCAACATTAAAAGGATCCTTGAGCAAACAGAATACGAAAATCAATTTCCCGAATCAGAGTTTCTCCTTGCACTCGGAAATCTTGAGGAACGTCTGGGTGTCCAATACGGTCCAAGTCAGAAGGATGCGATCCAGACAGCTCTGATGTCACCGATGATGATCTTGACTGGCGGTCCCGGCACAGGTAAAACGACGGTTATTAAGGGAATCGTTGAGCTATATGCCGAGCTGCATGGCTGTTCTCTGGAACCAAAAGATTATAAAAAAGAAGAGCCTTATCCGTTCCTGCTTGCAGCTCCGACTGGTCGTGCGGCAAAGAGGATGACTGAGTCAACCGGACTGCCTGCTGTGACCATCCATAGGCTGCTGCGCTGGAATGGTGCGGAAGGCTTTGATCATAATGAAGACCAGCCGCTCGAGGGAAAGATTTTGATTATTGATGAAACCTCGATGGTTGATATATGGCTGGCCCATCAATTATTCAAATCGCTCCCTGATAATATTCAGGTCATCGTCGTGGGTGATGAAGATCAGCTCCCTTCAGTAGGACCGGGCCAGGTCTTGAAGGATCTATTGGATTCTGGAAGGGTCCCGACGGTAAGGCTGACGGACATCTACAGGCAGGCAGAAGGTTCATCGATTATCGAACTTGCCCACCAAATCAAAAAAGGGTATTTGCCAGACGATATTTCCTCCCAACAGCCTGACCGTTCTTTTATAAAATGTACGACAAGCCAGATTCCCCAGGTAGTCGAAAAGGTGGTTGCCAACGCAAAGAAGAAGGGGTATTCCCCAAGGAACATCCAGGTGCTGGCACCAATGTACCGTGGCCCAGCCGGCATTGACCGTCTGAACGAGCTGTTGCAGGATCTTTTTAATCCGAATTCAGATGGAACCAGGAAAGAGCTTGCGTTTGGCGATGTGAAATACCGGATTGGCGATAAAGTCCTCCAGCTGGTGAACCAGCCTGAAGCTAATGTGTTCAACGGGGATATGGGCGAGGTAGTAGCCATTTTTTACGCAAAGGAAAACACGGAAAAACAGGACCAGCTGATTGTTTCCTTCGACGGCATTGAAGTCACATATAACAGGCCGGATCTGTCACAAATCACCCACGCTTATTGCTGTTCAGTGCATAAATCCCAGGGCAGTGAATTTCCAATTGTCGTCCTGCCTGTGGTAAAAAGCTATTACAGGATGCTCCGCAGGAATCTGATTTACACAGCAATCACAAGGAGCAAGCAATTCCTCATTCTTGTTGGTGAAGAAGAAGCACTTAAAATTGGGATTGAACGTGGTGAAGATACCGCAAGGAACACAACACTCGTTGAGAAGCTTGTACAATTACTGCCTGAATTGCAAGATGAAGCAGATAAAAAGAATCAAAGCGAGCCTCAGTTGGAAAATAAACTCCAAAATGAAGATACTACCGGCAATGAGGACGAAGTGGATTACATTGAAATCATCAAAAGCGCTGATCCGATGATTGGAATGGGCAACCTGACTCCTTATGATTTTATGGATGAAAAGGATGCATAAGAATCTGCAATAATTGCGGATTCTTTTTTTATGGAAAACCTTACACCTCATGAATTTGCCGCAGTCAGTGGAAACTAAGACTGTTCGGGAAAGGCGGGACACACTTTTGCGGACATTTTCACTTTTAAAGGGACTGCCAGTATATGAATTGACGAGTGGTCAAAAACTGGGCGAAGTTTGTGATGTGAGCATTTCCGGCAATGGAAGCGTAGTAGGCTTACTTGTAAAAAAAGGTGCGTTCATCAAGAAAACGTTTCAGGTGAAAGTGGACCAGGTTTCATCCTTTGGTGAAGATGGAGTCATGGTGAAGGACAAGTCAGCCTTGGAACGTTTGGAGGCAGAGCCGGAATATACATTCGAACATAATCAGAGCCTTGCTGGGAAAAAGCTTCTTTCGAAAGAAGGAGAACAGCTTGGCCTGTTGGAGGATGTATATTTTATGGAAGAATTGGGCACGATTGTAGGGTACGAATTAACGGATGGCTTTTTTTCGGATATCGCGAATGGGAAGCGTGTCATAAAGACCACTGGTCCACCTGCAATCGGAAGGGATGCCATCGTCGTCACTGTCAAATCGAGATGAGGTGTCCTTATGTTAAGTTGTCCCAATTGCAGAAGCAAGGATATAGGTAAAATTGGCATCAACCAATATTACTGCTGGAATTGCTTCATAGAACTGTCTCTAAACAAAGGTTTGATCCATACCCATCAAGTCGAAGAGGATGGAACATTGAGCTCACTTGATGATTTATTTGAAGAAGATCAACGTCAATACGGCATGTAAAATAAATGAAAGAGGTGGCGCATATGAATAGAATGTTAACCTCCGTAATTGCTATTGGTGCTGGAATGGCAGCAATCAACTATGCTTCCAACAACAATATGATGTCTGGCAGAAAAATGAAGAGGCTTGGCAGAAAGATGACGAGAGCTTTATTCTAGTCCGGATAATCAAACCTAATCCCTTGCGTAATTGCAAGGGATTTTTTACTGTCAGATTGGAAAAAATCGCTGATAATTTCCAAGTCGCTATAAAAAATCCTTTTTGGCTATAATATTAAGAATTTCGCTATAATAAAAAGTTTTTCGCTATATTATTAAAAATTTCGCTATAAAAAAGAACCTTTCGCTATTAAATCGAAAAGGACTGCTTAAAAAATATCCAAGCAAGGCCAAAATGTATAATCCACCTCCTTTCTCTTAAGAATAAACAGGAAGGAGGGCGAAGATGGATGAATATCCAGATGAAATGGTATTACCGGCTTGGATTTCTTCTCCTTTTATTCATTGTTCTATATGTTTTCATTAAATTGCAGTCCATATGGGTTCCTTTTTTGGAAGTACTGCTTTCGCTGCTTGTGCCTTTTTCAGTGGCTGCATTCATTACATATTTGCTGCATCCTATCGTAGAGGCCCTTCACCAAAAAGGACTTCATCGCGGAGTATCTATCTTGATCATCTATATCTTGTTCTTTGGCGGGGCCGGCTTTGCTTTTTACAAAGGGATACCAGCACTGATCCACCAGCTGGGCGACTTGGCAGAAAATGCTCCGTATTTCGCCGAGCAATATAAACAAATGGTCAATAATATTGTCGACCAGACCTCTACCTGGCCAGCAGGTATCCACGAAAGAATTGAGGATGGAATCAACAGGATGGAACAATGGCTTGATGGTGTGCTCGCGGGTTCGATGGCATTCCTGATGGATCTCGTAAATTCCATCCTGACGATTGCCGTGATCCCGTTTATCGCTTTTTACATGCTGAAGGATTTTGATGTCATGAAAAAAGCGGCGTGGTATATCACACCACGGCAGTGGAGGCAGCCAGGCACCAAGTTCCTGCATGAAGTCGACAAATCGCTGGGCAGCTATATCCGCGGCCAGCTGCTCATTTGTCTCATTATTGGAGTACTATCCTCATTGTTTTTTTGGATGGCGGGCATAAAGTATTCGCTTCTGCTTGGAGCAATTGTCGGGATAACGAATGTGATTCCTTATTTCGGGCCAATCATCGGTGCCATCCCGGCTGTGATTATTGCCGCGACAATGTCAGTAAAAATGGTGGTTCTATCACTCGTGATTGTCTTTTCACTTCAATTCCTCGAGGGGAATATTCTATCCCCACTGATTGTAGGTAAAAGCCTGCACATGCATCCTCTGATGATCATGTTTGCGCTGTTAGCAGGGGAAGAAGTGGGCGGTATCCTGGGATTGATACTAGCCGTTCCCGTTCTGGTCGTATTGAGGGCGGCATTGATTCACGCAAAAGACCATATCATACTGGAGAGAAAGAAAGCGCGACCAACATAATTTTTGCCAAGTCGTTTGACAAACGGCAAGCGGCTATATATAATTCGGCTATAGATTAATAATTCGAAAAATGTAGAAGGAACGAGTATGTTATAGACCATCGTCCAGAGAGGGATTCCAAGGCTGCAAGAATTCCCGATGAAGGATAACAGAAAGCTATTCCGGAGTGCAGGCAAAACCTGCCGTAGCAGCTGCGTTAAAGCGTTTTTGAGAGATGGGCGCACGTCTTTGCGTCCATAATCAGGGTGGTACCGCGAGCAAGCTCTCGTCCCTGTCCAGGGATGAGGGCTTTTTTTGTTGCCTAAAATCCCTGAAAGCTTAAATTTCAATTGGGTTTAGGAGGTTAGTTTTATGAAAAAACTGACAGGTGCTGAAATCAGAAGAATGTATCTTGATTTTTTTAAGGAAAAGGGCCACGCGATCGAGCCAAGCGCGTCACTTGTACCGCATGACGATCCTTCCCTACTGTGGATCAACAGCGGTGTGGCAACACTGAAAAAGTATTTTGACGGCCGTGTCATACCGGAAAATCCACGGATCACCAATGCTCAGAAATCTATTCGTACAAACGATATCGAAAATGTCGGCAAGACAGCGCGCCACCACACGTTCTTTGAGATGCTCGGGAACTTCTCGATCGGTGACTATTTCAAGGTAGAAGCAATTGAATTCGCATGGGAATTCCTTACGGATGAAAAGTGGATTGGCTTTGATCCTGAAATGCTATCTGTGACAATTCACCCCGAAGACGATGAAGCTTTCAATATCTGGCGAGAGAAAATCGGTATTCCTGAAGAGCGCATTATCCGCCTTGAAGGGAACTTCTGGGATATCGGTGAAGGCCCAAGTGGTCCAAACACGGAAATCTTCTATGACAGAGGACCTGAATACGGCAATGATCCTGAAGATCCAGAATTATACCCTGGCGGGGAAAATGACCGTTATTTAGAAGTATGGAACCTGGTGTTCTCCGAGTTCAACCACAATCCTGATGGAACATATACTCCACTGCCGAAGAAAAATATTGATACAGGTATGGGGCTTGAGCGTATGGCTTCTGTGGTTCAGGACGTTCCGACAAACTTTGAAACAGATTTGTTCATGCCAATCATCAATGCGACTGAAGAAATCTCTGGTGAAAAATACGGACAGTCCAAAGAGAAGGATGAAGCATTCAAAGTTATTGCCGACCACATTCGTACGGTAGCTTTTGCTGTCGGTGACGGTGCACTTCCTTCGAACGAAGGCCGCGGTTATGTACTTCGTCGTTTATTGCGCCGAGCTGTACGTTATGCGAAAAAGCTGAACATCAACCGTCCATTCATGTACGAGCTTGTTCCTGTTGTCGGTGAAATCATGCATGACTTCTACCCAGAGGTAAAAGAAAAGACAGAATTCATCCAAAAAGTCATCAAAAACGAAGAAGACCGCTTCCATGAAACGCTTAATGAAGGCCTTGCAATCCTTTCCGAGCTGATCAAGAAGGAAAAGGAAAAAGGCAGCGGCATGGTCCAGGGAGAAGATGTCTTCCGTCTTTATGACACATACGGGTTCCCTGTCGAATTAACAGAAGAGTATGCTGAAGAAGAAGGATTGAAGGTCGACCATGAAGGCTTTGAAAAAGAAATGGAACTGCAGCGTGAAAGAGCACGTGCTGCACGTCAGGATGTAGGTTCCATGCAGGTTCAAGGCGGCATTCTTGGCGACATTAAAGAAAGCAGTGAATTCGTCGGTTATGAAAATTTTGAAACAAATGGCAAGATTGTTGCATTGGTCAAGGAAGGCGAGCTTGTTGAGGAAGCGAATGCTGGCGATGAAGTTCACTTTATCCTTGATGTAACACCTTTCTATGCGGAAAGCGGTGGCCAGATCGCTGACAAGGGAACAATCGAAGCGAATGGCGTGAAGCTATCGGTCAAGGACGTAAAGAAAGCTCCTAACGGACAAAACCTTCACCATGCAGTGGTAGAAGAGGGCACCGTGACGAAGCGTCTTGAAGTGACAGCTAAAGTTGACCAGGATAATCGCTCGAGAATCATCAAGAATCATACTGCAACACACTTGCTACACCAGGCATTGAAGGATGTACTGGGAGGTCACGTAAATCAGGCGGGATCTCTTGTCGAGCCTGATAGACTACGTTTCGATTTTTCCCACTTCGGCCAGGTCACAGCAGATGAATTGGAGCAAGTAGAATCAATCGTTAACGAAAAAATCTGGAGAAGCATCCAGGTTGAGACGAACTTCAAGCCGATCGCTGAAGCGAAAGCAATGGGCGCAATGGCATTATTCGGCGAAAAATACGGAGATATTGTCCGTGTTGTAAAAGTTGGCGATTACAGTCTTGAGCTTTGTGGAGGCTGCCATGTTCCTAATACTTCTGTGATTGGATTGTTCAAAATTGTATCCGAGGGCGGCATTGGTGCAGGTACAAGAAGGATTGAAGCTGTAACAGGCGAAGCAGCTTACAAAGTGCTGAATGATCAAATCAGCATCCTGAAAGATGCGGCAGCTAAACTTAAGACATCTCCTAAAGAAATTGCAAACAGAATCGACTCAATGCTTATTGAAATGAAGCAGATTCAGCGCGAAAATGAATCTCTATCAGCTAAATTGGGTAATATTGAAGCAGGAAGCCTAACTTCCAAGGTCAAAGAAGTGAACGGTGTCCAGTTGCTGGCAGCGCGCGTTGAAGCAGCTGATATGAACAGCCTGCGAAATATGGCTGATGACTTGAAGCAGAAGCTTGGCTCAGCTGTTATCCTGCTTGGTATGACTGATGGCAGTAAAGTAAACCTGATTGCAGCAGTAACTGATGACTTGATTAAAAGAGGTTATCAAGCTGGAAAACTGATCAAGGAAGCAGCGGCAATTTGCGGCGGAGGCGGCGGAGGCCGTCCAGATATGGCACAGGCTGGCGGAAAAGACCCATCAAAACTTGACAATGCTCTTCAATTTGCTGAAGAATGGGTTAAATCAATTTGATATAAAAGTAAAGTAGTGTAGAATGAAGATAACCTAAAGAAAAATTTGCCTGCCATTTTTTAAAAGTGAGGTGCATTCGATGAGCTCGTTTGATAAAACGATGAGATTTAATTTTCCCGAAGAGCCTTTTGAGCATGATGCCAATGAAGTCCTGCTGCAGGTCTATGAAGCCTTGCAGGATAAGGGGTATAACCCGATCAACCAGATTGTCGGATATTTGCTCTCTGGCGACCCGGCCTATATTCCCCGCCATCGGGATGCCCGCAATATCATCCGCAAGCTAGAGCGGGATGAAATTATCGAGGAACTGGTTAAATCCTATTTAAGGAACCATCGAGAGGGGAAATAAATGCGGACCATGGGATTGGATGTCGGCTCGAAAACAGTCGGCATTGCGCTGAGCGATGAACTCGGATGGACAGCTCAGGGACTTGAAACATTGAAAATCAACGAAGAAGAAAATGTGTTTGGTTTCGATGAATTAGGTAAAATAATAAAAGAGTACGAAGTCGGCAAAGTTGTCGTCGGGCTGCCTAAAAACATGAACGGCACGATTGGCCCTCGCGGAGAGGCCAGCCAGTTCTATGCCCGTGAATTGGAGGAAAGGTTCGGAGTCCCTGTCATCCTTTGGGACGAGCGCCTGACGACAGTGGCTGCAGAGCGGGTTTTGCTTGAGGCAGACTTGAGCCGCAAAAAAAGGAAAAAGGTCATTGATAAAATGGCTGCAGTTATGATTTTACAAGGCTATTTAAACAGCCAAAATTAAATTGAGGTGACTACAATGGATCACGGCGAAAACAACATCACAGTAGTAGACGAAAACGGTAACGAACAACTATGCGAAGTGCTTTTCACATTTGACTCTGATGAATTTGGCAAGTCATATGTTCTTTATTATCCAGTAGGTGCAGAGGATAACGATGATGAAGAAATCGAAATCCACGCATCAGCATTCAGCCCTTCAGAAGACAACGAAGATGGCGAACTAATGCCAATCGAAACTGACGCAGAATGGGACATGATCGAAGAAATGTTAGAAACATTCCTTGCAGAGCAAGACGAAGAATAAAATATGTTCAAATGGGACCAGGCGAATATAGCCTGGTCTTTTATTTGTTTTACGGAAGATCTATGGACCAATCAGAAGAAGGAATCCTGGGAAAGTGTCCGATAGATAATCTCTATTGTCCTCAGATGGCACCTCCCTCGAAAAAAACACCGATTATGTGTTATCATACGCCTGAGTCCACTGTCGAATTTTTGGTTTGTTTGTCGTTCAAGGTATTTTTTCGTAATTATTTGCAAATAGAAATAAAAAATATAGTATAATGGTTCGAGATGTGAAAAAAGAGAGTATCCAGGAAATCAGCATTGTTAACTGGAGGGGGAACTTATGTCTGACGAAAAAAATATAAAAGACGCGAAAAACGATAAAAAGAAGTTGATAGCTGAGAAGCTGATCGAACAGCAGAATGAAGCAAGAATCGTTAGGAAGATTGTCTTCATCACGGCAATTGTCGGGATCCTGCTCATCGGGGCAGTTGGCGGAGGCGGATATTATTATATTAAAGAAGCCTTGAAGCCGGTAGATGAATCCAGCGAGAAGACGATCGATGTCAATATTCCGATTGGTTCTTCTACTACTGGAATCGGAAAGATATTGGAGGAGAATGGTGTAATCCGGGATGCGAGAGTCTTCAAATACTATGTGAAATTTAAAAATGAAGCAGGTTTTATGGCCGGGGATTATAAGATGAATCCGTCCATGACACTTCCTGAAATAATTTCGAGCTTGAAAACTGGTAAAGTCATGCAGGATGTAGTCATGAAAATCACCATTCCTGAAGGAAAACAGTTGAAGCAAATCGCTGGAATCATCGCGGAGAAAACACAGCAAAACGAAGAAGAAATTTTTAAACAGCTGAACGATAAGGAATTCATCACAAAAATGATGGGAAGATATCCTGACGTTCTAACGCAAGACATCTTAAACGAAAATGTGAAGTATCCACTTGAAGGTTATCTGTTCCCGGCAACTTATCCTTTTTATTCTGAAAAGCCGACGGTCGAGGAAATCGTTACTGTCATGCTGACTAAGACTAAAGAAGTTCTCGGTGAATTCAGAGGACAGATGGAAGAAAAGGAAATGACTACACATCAATTGATGACGATGGCATCGCTGATTGAAGAAGAAGCGACTGAAAAAGTTGACCGCGATAAAATCGCAAGCGTCTTCTACAATCGCCTGGAAGACGGAATGATGCTGCAAACAGATCCGACCGTCCTTTACGCGCATGGAGAACATAAAGAACGGGTATTTTTTAAGGACCTTGAAATTGATGACCCTTATAACACTTATAAAATACAAGGGTTGCCGCCGGGCCCGATCGCCAATCCAGGGGTAATGTCAATCGAGGCCGCTCTGGCACCTGCTGACACGGATGATATGTATTTTCTTGCCACCTCTAATGGAGATGTACTCTTCTCTAAAACACTTGCTGAACATAACCGTAAAGTTGCCGAACATATAACAAACAAAAAATAACAGTAAATAAAAGGGGAATGCAGAAAGATTAGCATTTCCCTTCTTATTGTGATAAAATAATTCAAGTGTTTTTTTCTAGATTCAATAGTAATGTTACTGTCTAGGGTAAGCTCTTTATGAGAGCTCCGATTTATTTGATAGCGTGCATTGCAGAAGTAGGAGTTGTGGCTTTTTTAGCTTATGAACCGGAACGGCAATATTGCCGGGCGGTGTCTCTCTTAACCTGTGAACGCTATTTTTTTCATGCTTGGACAGTCATTTTATATATCTACTCTGGCTGATTTTTGGCCTTTGAATAGAGGTGAAGCAGCTTGCTAAGTCAAGAGCTGCAAAGTTATATAGATTCTCTTATACAGCCGAGGGATGGCCTCATTGCAGAGATGGAGGAATATGCCCGTCAAAATGGTGTTCCAATCATGGAGCCGGCAGGTATTGAAACAATGCTCCAGCTTTTGCGAATACAGCAGCCTGAAGCTATCCTTGAGGTAGGGACAGCGATAGGCTATTCCGCACTAAGGATGGCATACGCCCTGCCGCAAGCAAAGATCATCACATTGGAACGTGATGAGGAACGGTTTAAGCTTGCTGTTGATTATATAAAGAGGGCTGGCATGCAGCAGCGGATCATCCAAATCAGTGGAGATGCCCTTGAGCTGGAGGAGGAAGTTGCCGGCCATGCTCCGTTTGATGCGATTTTTATTGATGCGGCCAAGGGGCAGTATAAACGTTTTTTTGATATATACTCAAGGCATTTAAAGCCTGGGGGCATGATCATTACGGATAACGTCCTTTTCAAAGGACTTGTATATAATCAGGAAGCAGAAAGCAAGAGGGTTCGCAGCCTGGTTAAAAAAATAGACGAATTCAACCGCTGGCTAACAGCCAACGAGGAGTATGATACAGTCATCCTTCCGATTGGCGATGGTGTAGCGGTTAGTAAGAAGAGGTGACCGGAATGAATAAACCTGAATTATTGGTAACTCCAAAGAGTGTTGAGGATATTATTCCACTAGCGGAGGCGGGAGCAGACGCTTTCTTGATTGGTGAACAAAAATTCGGACTGAGACTCGCTGGCGAGTTTAACCGAGAAGACGTAAAGCAGGCAATTGAAATGGCTCATTCAAAAGGCAAGAAAGTGTATGTCGCTATGAATGCATTGTTCCACAATGAGAAAGTGGAGCTGCTTGGCGATTACCTTACTTACCTGCAGGATGTTAAAGCAGATGGAGTCACTTTTGGCGATCCTGCTGTTTTGATGGCCGCAAAGGAATTTGCTCCGGAAATGAAGCTTCATTGGAGCACGGAAATAACAGGAACGAACTGGTATACATGCAACTATTGGGGCAGGAAAGGTGCAAAGCGCGCTGTTCTTGCAAGGGAAATCAACATGGACGCGATTGTTGAAATCAAGGAAAATGCCGAGGTTGAAATTGAGGTTCAGGTTCACGGAATGATGAACATGTTCCAGTCTAAACGCCCACTGCTCGGACATTATTTTGAATACCAAGGCAAAGCTCTTGAAGTTGAAAACCGCAAACAAGAACGCAATATGTTCCTTCATGATAAAGAACGGGAGAATAAATACCCTATTTTCGAGGATGAAAATGGCACTCACATCATGAGTCCTAACGATATTTGCATTATCGATGAACTAACGGAGCTTGTGGAAGCAGGTATCGATTCTTTTAAAATTGACGGCATTCTAAAAAGCCCTGAATATATTTTGGAAGTTACAAAACTTTATCGCAAAGCCATTGATTTGGCTGTAGAAGATCCTGACCAATATGACGAAGAAAAAGACGGATTACTGGAAGCGGCAGAACAATTGCAGCCGGCTAACCGACCGCTTGATACAGGATTCTACTTTAAAGAGACGGTTTACTAAGAATAAACACTATAAGGAGGTTGCGTAATGACAGCAGTATCAGATAAAATCTCACAAATTGTTGACGGAAAACGTGTCATTGTTAAAAAACCAGAACTGCTTGCGCCAGCCGGAAATCTTGAAAAACTTAAGATTGCGGTCCATTATGGTGCAGATGCCGTCTTTATTGGCGGTCAGGAGTATGGTTTGCGCTCAAACGCAGATAATTTCACTTTTGAGGAAATGAAAGAAGGCGTTGAGTTCGCCAAGAAATACGGCGCAAAAATATATGTTACAACAAACATTTTTGCCCATAACGAAAACATCGATGGTCTAGAAGACTATCTGTTAGGATTGAAGGGTGCTGGCGTTCACGGCATCATCGTAGCTGATCCTTTGATCATCGAAACTTGCCGCAGGGTTGCTCCGGAGATTGAAGTTCACTTGAGCACACAGCAATCCCTTTCAAACTGGAAGGCTGTCCAGTTCTGGAAAGAAGAAGGTCTAGAGCGTGTTGTTCTTGCGCGTGAAACAAGCGGGGAAGAAATCAAGGAGATGAAGGAAAAGGTTGATATCGAAATCGAAACCTTCATCCATGGAGCAATGTGTATCGCCTATTCCGGCCGCTGTACGTTGAGCAATCACATGACAGCCCGTGATTCAAACCGCGGTGGCTGCTGCCAATCATGCCGTTGGGATTACGACTTGTATACACTTGAGGGAAAGGAAGAAAACGCCTTATTTGCTGAAGGTGACTCTCCTTTTGCGATGAGCCCTAAGGACCTTAAGTTAATCGAATCCATCCCTCGTATGATCGAGCTTGGAATTGACAGCTTGAAGATCGAAGGACGAATGAAGTCGATCCACTACGTTGCTACAGTAGTTAGTGTGTATCGCAAAGTCATTGATGCTTATTGCGCAGACCCTGAAAACTTTGTCATCAAGCAGGAATGGCTTGAAGAATTGGATAAATGTGCGAACCGTGAGACAGCAACTGCCTTCTTTGAGGGAGTTCCTGGGTATAAAGAGCAAATGTTTGGAAACCATAGCAAAAAGACAACTTTTGATTTTGCCGGTCTGGTGCTTGATTATGATGCTGAGACACAAATGGTGACACTGCAGCAAAGAAACTACTTCAAGCCTGGCGATGAGGTTGAATTCTTTGGACCAGAGATTGAGAACTTCACTCAGGTCATTGAGAAGATTTGGGATGAAGATGGCAATGAACTGGATGTAGCGCGCCATCCTCTTCAAATCGTGAAGTTCAAGATGGACAAGCCTGTTTACCCAAATAACATGATGCGGAAGGAGAAATAAATAAATGGACCGCAAGCCTGTTGTAATTGGTGTAGCCGGCGGCTCCGGCTCAGGAAAGACAAGTGTAACAAAAGCAATTTATGATAGCTTTAAAGGCCACTCAATCCTGATGATTGAACAAGACTACTATTATAAAGACCAAAGCCATCTGCCAATGGAAGAGCGTCTAAAGACAAATTATGACCATCCACTGGCATTTGATAATGACCTGTTGATAGAACATATCCAAAAGCTGCTTCGCCACGAGGCGATTGATAAGCCAGTTTATGATTATGCTGTCCATACGAGGTCCAGCGAGGTCGTCCATGTTGAACCAAAAGATGTTATCATTCTTGAAGGAATTCTGATCCTTGAGGATGAGAGACTTCGCAACTTGATGGATATCAAGCTCTATGTTGATACAGATGCAGATTTACGAATCATCCGCAGGCTGCTGCGTGACATCAAGGAGCGCGGACGTTCAATGGACTCTGTCATCGAACAGTACGTGAATGTTGTCAGGCCGATGCATAACCAGTTCATCGAGCCGACCAAGCGATATGCAGATGTTATTATTCCTGAGGGCGGCCACAACCATGTGGCAATTGATCTGATGGTAACAAAAATTCAAACAATTCTTGAACAAAAATCATTTTTGTGACACAATAACATAGATAATGTGGACATGGAAGTACTTGAATAAAGTGCTTCCTTTTGTCCAAGGAAAAGTAAATGGCCTGAAATGGCTCTATTTAAATCGCGCGGCCTGGTAAAGGACGCGCTCCTGTATATTTTTCAGGATACATAATATAATATTACACATTCTATTTTTTGGGGAATTGTGAAGACTAGAAGGAGTGAAGGATTTTGGCTACAGAAAAAGTTTTTCCTATGACACAGGCTGGAAAAGAAAAGCTAGAACAAGAATTGGAACAATTGAAAACGGTAAAACGTAAAGAAGTGGTTGAGAGAATAAAGATCGCGCGAAGCTTTGGCGACCTTTCAGAGAACTCTGAGTATGATTCAGCGAAAGAAGAGCAAGCCTTTGTTGAAGGCCGTATCACGACTCTTGAAAATATGATTCGCAATGCAAAAATCATCCAGGAAGATGAAGTGAGCACAGATGCAGTCAGCCTTGGCCGCACAGTGACTTTTGTCGAGCTTCCAGATGGCGATGAAGAATCCTATACAATCGTGGGAAGTGCTGAAGCTGACCCGTTTGAGGGCAAAATTTCAAACGACTCTCCGATTGCAAAAAGCTTGATGGGCAAGAAGGTTGACGACGAAGTGACTGTCCAGACTCCTGGCGGTGAAATGAACGTTCGCATTACATCAATAAAGTAAGAATCTCTGACTTCAAGCAGGTTTGAAACATAGACACCTCGTCAACACTTTTGACGAGGTGTTTTTTATGCGTAAAAAAAGAATGGTGGCTTGGATCTCGATATGCATAGCTGTCTTTGGTCTGCTGATGTTTCGGCTGGCCCAGTTGCAGCTACTTGATACAGAATCCTTTTCCAAGCATGAAATAAATCTAATAGAAGCAAGTGTCAAGCAAAGGTCCCAGGAAATGGTCGTTGACAATGGCAGAGGGAATTTCCTTGATAGGTCAGGAGCCCCTTTATCCTACGAAACTTCGTCTGTTCTTGTCCTGTTTCCATTTTTAAAGAAAATGGACTGGGAAGCTGACAAGGTCGCAAGGACTCTAGGTGTATCTGATTACGCTTTGAAAAATGCAGTGGAAAAGTCCAAGGAACCATTTGCCTTTGGCGACCCAGATCCGTTGATCCTGACAAAGAGTCAAATGGAGATCATTAACGAGATGGAAATCCCGGGAGTATTTGCTGTTGAACGGAAGTATCCATTGGGAAAAGTGCCAGCTGCCCAACTTCTGGGTATCATTGGGGAGAATGAATCACTCCTGAAATCAAGGTATGGGGAGAAAGATTTGCTGCCTAGGACCTTAATCGGTCTGTCAGGATTGGAAAAAAGCTTTGACGAGTTCCTTGTTGCTGAAGGGAAATCAAAACTGGTTTACCATGTTGACGGAGAAGGTGCACCATTATTCGGGATTAATGTTAAATACATAGATCCCGCCAATCCATTTTACCCAATCAACCTTCAGACATCGATAGATAAAGATCTGCAAAAGCTCCTAGAGTATAAAGTTGACCAGCACAACATCAACAAAGGCGGCTTGGTGCTGCTGGATATCGAAACAAGCAGTATACTGGCAATGGTGTCAAGGCCAGACATTAACCGTGTAAACCCTTTTAATGACGAGGGGACAGAAAATATGATGGTTAGGCAGCATATACCTGGCTCCGTTTTTAAAACGGTTGTAGCCGCGGCAGCAATTGATCATGGGCTCGATGATCCAGCCAGGAAGTTCAATTGCAGCCAGACGATTAGTGGAGAACCAGATTTGAAGTATGACCATGGAATGCTAAATTTCAATGATAGCTTTGCAGTGAGCTGCAACAGGACTTTTGGGGAGGTAGCACGTGAGCTTCAGGAGAGGGATCCCAATATGCTCGAAAAATATGCAGAGATGCTGTCAATCACTGGCGGTGTAGGGTGGAATGGTGACATTTTCCATATTGAAGATTTCAAACAGCTTCAGGACGAGGAAGAAGGAAGGGTTTTTCTATCGGATGAAGCGAGGAAGGATAAGAATTTTGCAGCATTATCAGGGATTGGTCAACATGAAGTGAGGGTGTCTCCGCTTGCTATTGCTAATATGATGGCTACGATAGCTAGAGGAGGCGAAAAAGACATGGTCAGGGCCGTACTGTCCATCCAATACCAAAATGGTGCAAAAATGACTGAATTCCCAAAACAGAAGCTTGAAGGGGAGAAAATATCACCGTTTACAGCTATGAAGCTCCAAAAGCTTTTGCGAGAAGTCGTAGTGAATGAAGAAGGTACGGGCAGATGGTTCAGGGACTTGCCATATGAGGTGGCAGGAAAATCAGGGACAGCAGAAACCGGGATATACAAAGGTGACAAGCAATTACACAATAAATGGTTCGCAGGATATTTTCCCTATGAAAAACCAAAATATGCGCTAGTAACTGTCAACTTAGGGGTGCTGGAGAATGAGGGTGGGGTGAATCCTCTTTTTGCGGATATAGTAAAAGAGGTGTATGCTTTTAACCATGCTGATGGTCCTGAAAACAACTGAACCATCATTAGATGAATATAAAATCCTTCAAGTTTGACCTAAGTCATGGTAGAATGTTGACAACCTTATAAGGGAGGGAAAGATCTTGAAGCACGACTATGACAACCTAAATGAGGGGACACGTTCACGAATAAGATCCAAGCGCAGAAAAACGAACCTTATTTTAAATAGCTTGATAGTTGTCGTTATTTTGTTGATTGGAATTGTCTCTTTTAACATTTTTTTCAGCAATGATGAAGGGGCTGCTGACCAGAACGATGTTGCGGCAGAAAAAGATGCCACAGCCCCTTCAGGAAACAAAAATGACAGCAAAGATACTGACAAAAAGAATGATCTTAAAGATTCTGATAAAAAAGACGATAGTGCAACAGAAGATATCGAGTCTGAAGAAGCAGATGAGGAATCTGCTGAGGATGAAGAATTAGCGGAACCAATCGTGACAGAAGGCGGCAGTGATGCCAATGTCAAACAGACGATTGAGAATCCTGAATGGAAGCCGGTTGGCACAACACAAGCAGGAGAACATAATACCGTTTTCGACCAAAATGCCGTTGATTGGCAGGAAATGATTCTTGCATATTCTTATGCTACGGGAATTGATAAGAATAACATGACTGTATGGTGGAATGAAAATGGCGGTGCGCCTAATACTGCAGTAGGAACCATCTCTGAAAAGGGAAGTGACCAGACATTCAGGGTATGGATTGAATGGGTGGAAGGCCAGGGCTGGAAGCCAGTTAAAATGGAAGAATTGATTGAAAATGATAAGAGATAATGTGATTTTTTGAGAGGGGGCTCAGGAAGATGGCCCCTTTATTTTTTTGCCTTGAAGTGGACAACTGCTGAATAGAACAGCCTTCCTTTATCATCTAAATGCATCTGATGCGACACGTGATGGACAGTCAGCATGATTGCCTTATTAATTTCAATCTGTTTATTGATTTTTTGTTCCAGGGTTTTCAAATCGACTGCTTCAAAAAATTCAACCTTATCTTCAATTAAATCAAATTGGAAATTCATAAATCTAACTCCCTTTAAGTAATTTTGCTAAAATAGTCTCTGTCCTGCTTTTACAAATGTCTCTGTTAAAGTGAATGTTGCTTTTACATCCTGTTGATTTTAGTGGAAGGGGCGAAGACTCCTGCGGAATGAGCAAGTCATAGATGACCCCGCAGGCGCTTGAAGCGCCGAGGAGGCTCCGAGACTGCAAGGAAGAATTTGATCTTTGGAAAGCCGGCAGTTGGACTTTTTCATAATTCTTCCCCGCGGAAAGCGAAGCGCTTAGAACGAAAATCAACAGCCGTGATTAACAGAGCCTTACAAAAAAATAGTAAATTCTCTATAATAATAAACCATTTTTTGATAAATTAGAACGATAGGCATATTTCAGTCTGAAACACCGAAATCTAGTAGGAAAAGTGTTTTTACATAGGAGCGATTAATATGGCAAGAAAGTTATTATATAACGGCACCATCGTTACGAGTAATACCAAAAATGAAGTGATCGAGAATGGAGCCATTGGCATTGAAGATGAAAAAATCATTTATGTCGGGGCTGCACCTGAAGATTTTTCCTCTTATGATGAAAAAGTAGATTTAAAAGGCAATATTCTCCTTCCAGGCCTGATCAATACGCATGGACACACACCGATGTCCTTGCTGAGAGGATATGCGGATGATTTGCATTTGCAGACATGGCTGGAAGATAAAATTTGGCCGCTTGAAGCTAAATACACAGCTGAACATGCAAAATGGGGCGCCAAGCTTTCCATCCTTGAAATGATCCGTACAGGTACAACGACTTTTGTTGATATGTATGACAATATGGATGAGATTGCAAAGGCGGTAGAGGAAGCAGGAATACGTGGAGTACTGTGCCGCGGTATCATTGGCTTTGGTTCGGATGAGCTTCGACAGAGCAAGCTTAAGGAAGCGGCGGACTTTGCGAAAAGCTGGTACAATGGCGCAGGTGGCCGGATTACGACTATGCTGTCACCGCATTCTCCTTATACTTGCTCACCAGAGTATATTTCACAAATCATTGATAAATCAGTCGAACTGAATGTTCCGTTGCATACGCATATGTCTGAAACGAAATTTGAAGTAGAGAAGAATATTGAGGACTATGGAGATACTCCAGTAGTACACCTGGACAACCTTGGTTTCTTTGACCGTCCATCACTTGTAGCACATGCTGTCCATGTGAATGACGAGGATATTGAAATCCTTGCAGAAAAAGATGTGAAGGTGTCCCATAATGTGATCAGTAACCTCAAATTGGGCAGCGGGATTGCACCGGTTGGCAAAATGCTCGAAAAGGGAGTTACAGTCAGCCTTGGTACAGACAGCGTCGCCTCCAATAATAATCTGGATTTATTTGAAGAGCTGAAAGCTGCCGCTACCATCCATAAAGGAGTAGCTAGGGATGCAACTGTCGTCACCGCACAGCAAGCCTTAAGGATGGCAACCATCCAGGGAGCAGAATCTCTTTGGCTTGAAGAACGGATTGGATCGCTGGAAGTTGGCAAAGATGCAGATTTTATTGTCGTGAACTCTAATCACTCATTCTTTTATCCTAAGCATAATCCAGTATCCCACCTTGTTTATTCCGGATCTGGACGAGATGTAAAGGATGTCTATGTCCAGGGTAAACAAATTCTTGACAATGGACAGTTCAAAACGATTGATGAAGAAAAAATACTATATGAAGCAAACAGAATGTCGAAGCTTCTTTCGTAAAATTTTACATAGAAAGTAAAAGGGGCTTCTGGGTTTTATGAAAAATTCCCCATAATCCGGTTAATGTTTTATGGAATCTAAATCAAAACTAATCAGACTTTGGAGGTCAGAATTATGAGCAGGATTGGTATTATAGGCGCAATGGATGAAGAAATTCAGCATATTCTCGATTCAATGAAGGACTATGATGAAAAAAAGAAGGCAGGCATCACCTTTTACGTCGGCACTTTTAACGAGTATGACGTAGTACTCTGTAAGTCCGGAGTCGGGAAAGTTAACGCAAGCGTGTGTACACAAATTTTGATTGATGAATTCGCTGCATCCAATATTGTATTTACCGGTGTTGCTGGTGCTGTTAATCCCGATTTGAAAATAGGAGATATCGTCGTTTCAACTGATTGTGTACAGCATGATATGGACGTCCGCGCATTGGGCTTCAATCTAGGGGAAATCCCTTATACAGAAGTATCTGTATTTAAAGCCGATGAGCGATTGGTGGATTTGGCGATTACGGCGAGCAAAGAAATTGTAGAGGATAAGAAAATCGTCAGCGGACGTATCTTATCTGGTGACCAATTTATCGCTGACCGCGAGAAAGTAAAATTCCTTTATGAGGAGCTTAATGGATATTGTACAGAAATGGAAGGTGCGGCCGTTGGACAGGTATGTATCATGAACAACATCCCATTCGTGATCATCAGGTCAATGTCTGACCAGGCAGATGGCTCAGCAGACGTAAACTTCCTGGAATTCACAAAACTCGCTTCCAAGAATTCCTTTGAAATCGTTAATGAGATGGTCAAGAACTGGAAGGTATAATATTTAAAAAGTGATCCATTTTTTTAGCGTGGAATTAATTCCACGCTATTTTTCTGGAAAAAAACAGGTGATGAGGCGCAGGTTCGGACAAATCACAGGGAGGGCGCCTTGTTTGTCCAAAGCAGCAACAGATTCGGACAAAATCGCAGTTGAAGCCGCTCGTTTTGTCCGAAGTAACCCCAGATTCGGACAAAACCCCGGTAGGAGTCGCTCGTTTTGTCCGAAGCAGCCCCAGGTTCGGACAAAACCCCAGTAGGAGTCGCTAGTTTTGTCCGAAGCAGCAACTCCAATCCATCCTAAAATCAGCATAACTCTAAATCATACATAAAATAAAATCTTTATCCAATTTTTTTCCATAACTTACATGCTTATAAGATGTTTAAAAAATGTTAAAGTAGGGTTGTGGTTAAGTCTGAAAGTGCAGGTGATAGAAATGGACGCGAAACAACTCTACGAAAAAATGGTTGATTTTAAGCAATATGCAACCGTACTTCTTGCTGTAGGAGTATTTTTTTACCTTGGAACGATCATTCCATCTGAAACGAAAATTATGACAGATTTATATATTGCAACTGGTGCTTCCATTGGTTTCCTTGCTGGATCCATATCATTCTTTTCAATCGCTAAAAAATATCGCAACCAGCTGATAGAAACCGAAGAAGGCCAGGAAATGCTGATGAAGAAATAAACGTCCGTGCAGGGCGTTTTTTTTGTTGGATTTTGACGAATACTTTTTTGGAAAAACCGGCCAAAAAAGGTTTACAAAACAAATCAAAGTGGATATACTTACCAATGGAAGCGGAATAATTCAAAAGGAGGTCGAGTGAAATGATCATGATTGGATACTGGAATAACGCACTAACTTCATATCGTAATACGCATTCGACCGGATCGGACTGGATTGTTTAAGCTGTTTTTTTACTAATACATCCATGGCCGCAGGGAGAATCGTGCCCTGTGGCTTTTTTGTGCCCATTTTCGCCGCAGGGGAGGAATCCTTGCGGCTTTTTGGGGTGGAAATAAAAAGGAGGTGAACCGATAATGACCTTAAATATCTTGTTTTTTACAATTACAATCAACAAACGCCAAATGTCTTTAGAAGAAATTCGCCATAACGAAATGGTAGAAAAAATGGTTGAAGACAATAAAACCCGTCAATCAATGCTGCGCCTGTTTTAATTTATTTGAATAAAAAACTTTAGAAAGGTGGAAAGAAAATGATTTATTTAATTCAAAGAAGACTGGCTAGCTTATGGGTGGAGAAGGACACCACCTAACGACGGAGTCGGGAGGTAAATTGTATGTCACTGCATGTATTGCTGTTAACATTAATTTTCAAAAAAAAGAAATCCTATCGTTAACAAAATGTTCACAACCCTACCCTTTTAGCACCGTATTTATATGATAAATTTGGTGTAAACAATGGGTCTTCGTTAAAGGGGTGATGGGCATGTTCTTGATTGTCATGGGATTGGTGATCTGTGGCGCTGTCGGTTTGGTAGTTGCTGCAGAAGTAAGTGTGGAATAGAGTTCAAAAGAGATCAATCATCGTCGATTGATCTCTTTTTCTTTTTAAAAATAGGCTCTTTTCTCAAACTTTGTTGCTATTGATTACAAAATAGGAGTGAATGAACTATTTTTCTTCCCAAAGTTGCCTCTTGTTATGAGAAAAGAGCATGCAAACTTAATACAGAACTACAAAATGGCGTTCTATTACGTTAAAATCGGCTTTAGGATTTTAACAACAATCTTTACGAAAACAGCCTAAAAATAAAACCTAGAAAAAGATAAAAAATCCGGGCATCCACCGGGTTTTCCCTATTACTGACCTTTATTCTTCTTCTTTTCCTTCTCCGCACGATAAAACTCATGGAACATTTTCATCAATGCCCTTTTCTCAATCCTTGATACATAACTTCTTGAGATGCCGAGTTCTTTGGCGATTTCCCGTTGTGTTTTTTCCTTCTTTAAGTCAAGGCCAAAGCGGCCAACAATGACCTCTTTTTCACGCTCATCGAGGACATCGATATATTCTTTTACTTTTTCAAGCTCCATATTGAGCTGAATGGTATCAATGACATCTTCTGATTCAGACTTTAGGACATCGATCAGCGAAATTTCATTTCCTTCTTTGTCCTGGCCGATAGGATCGTGTAAAGATACATCCTTCTTGGTTTTCTTCAATGCTCTCAAGTGCATGAGGATCTCATTTTCAATACATCTGGCAGCATATGTTGCCAGTTTGGTGCCTTTGCCTTCCGAATAGCTTTCGATTGCCTTAATCAGGCCAATTGTTCCAATAGAAATCAAATCCTCCGAATCCTCGCCGGTGTTTTCGAATTTTTTCACGATATGCGCGACTAGTCTCAGATTGTGCTCAATCAGCATATTTCTCGCGTGTGGGTCACCATTTGCCATCAACCTTAAGTACTTTCGCTCATCAGCTGCAGATAACGGTTGAGGAAATGCATTGTTTTTAACATACGAAACAAGAAGGATCACTTCTTTAACTAAGTACCCGAGTGCTGTTAGTATGCCCGACATGTTTCCACCCCCGCTTTTTTAGGCTTTCGCCTATAATAAATTCCTATGTCTGAATAGGGTGGATTGTGTCTGTCCGAATAAATATTTTATATTGGGAATTTAATCCATAATAATATTCTGAAGATGCAATAGTTAATTCTGTGAACACCTTGTTTTGTCACTTTTTAGACTAAGAACGTTCACATAAAAGAAACAGACATAGACATAGGGGTATAGGTATAATGCAAGTGTAAGGTAAATCATTCGAATTTATTAGGAGGAAATACATTATGGAACAACAAGCCCCATCTTTAGCGGTCATTTTATTATCGGAAGATCTTGAGAAGTTGCATGCTGGTGCACTGGTAGGATCAGTTGCTTCAATGTCAGGCATGACTGTGAATGTCTTCGTTACAATGAACGCATTGAAATCTTTCCGCAAAGACAGCTTTGAAAGCACTGATTTCATCACTGGAACTATTGGCAAGGAAATGCTAGCTAAGAAGATCCCATTATTTGATTCACTTTTACAGGAAGGAAAAGATATGGGAGAACTTAATATTTATGGCTGCGCACTAGCAATGGACATCATGGATTGGCAAGAAGAAGACATGATTGATGTATTCGATGGAGTAATCGGGGTTACAAAATTCCTGGGAATGACTCAAGGAGCAACAGTTATTACAATGTAAGCTGCAGAAGCGGGGAAAAGTGATATGGCGTGCAGGCCCTCAACCCTTTCCCCTTCATGCAAAAATAAAAATCTTATCCAATTTTAACATAAAACTTAACTATATAGGAGGAAAAAATCATGAGTGAAGTACAAGTAACTAAATCAATCGATGCAAGAGGAGCATATTGCCCTGGACCGCTAATGGAATTGGTAAAAGGAATCAAAACAGCACAAGTTGGAGATGTTGTGGAAGTTATTTCCACAGATAAGGGTTCAGCCGTCGATATTCCTGAGTGGGTAAACAAAATGGGCCACGAAATTGCCTACCTTGAAAATGAAGGCGATGAATTCAAGATCGCAGTTAAAAAGGTTAAGTAATTGATTGCTGTTTAAACTGTAACAGCCTTCATCAAAGAATCCAATAAAGAGGTGTGGACCAAATGACAAAGAAAATCGTCGTTCTTGGAGCCGGCAGCGCGGGAACAATGGTTGCAAACAAGCTTGCCCGCCAGCTTGGGGAAGAAATTAAGAAGCGTGAAGTCGAAATCACGTTGATTTCAAATACAGAAAAGCACATTTACCAGCCTGGATACTTATTCATTGCCTTCAATGAGAAGCCATCAGAGCATTTTATCAGAAAACAGGAAACCCTCGTTCACAGACATGTAAACCTTGTTTATGATGATGTAGAAAAGATTGACGTCGAGAAGAAGACGGTTAAAGGCAAAAAGCAATACCAGTACGACTATCTTGTAGTCGCAACTGGCTCTCATCCGGATTTCGACAGCGTACCTGGCTTAAGAGATGGAGCTCATAACTTCTATACACTCGAAGGTGCAGAACGCCTGCGTGAAGATCTTGCAGCCATGGAAAAAGGAAGAATACTCATCACGATTGATGTGCCGCACAAGTGCCCGGCTGCTCCGCTTGAACTTGCGTTAATGCTTGATGATTATTACCGCAAGAATGGAAGACGCAAGGATATCGAAATTAAATATGCTTATCCAATCGGCCGGATTCACTCACTAGTACCAGTTGCTGAGTGGGGATTGCCACAGTTCGAGAAGCGCGATATCAAATACGAGACATTCTTCAACCTGGAAGAAGTGGATCCAAAGCGAAAAGTGGCCATCACGATGGATGGTTCGGAACACGAATATGACATGCTTATTACGATTCCAGCCCATACTGGCGCTAAAGCAGTGATTGATTCTGGTATTGGAGATGAGTCCGGCTTCATTCCGACAAACCGTACAACATTGAAGATGATTGGCCAGGATGATGTATACGTTATTGGTGACGCTACGAACCTTCCAATCAGTAAGGCTGGTTCAACAGCACACTACCAATCTGAATCGCTTGTTGCCAATATCATCAGCAGATTGACTGGTCGCCCGGAAACAGCTGTATACAATGGCAAGGTCGCTTGCTTCCTTGAAAACAGCCTTGAAGATGCCAGCATGATTACATTCGATTACAATAATCCTCCGCAGCCTGCAGAAACTTCTGACCTGCTACACTGGTTTAAAGCTGTGTACAATGAGCTTTACTGGTTAAATGCCAAAGGGATTTTATAGAAGGGGTGGTTGAGATGGCTACAGAAACACCTCAAGCTCAACAAAAAGAACAACATAAACTCGTCGGCTTTACTGATGCAGCCATGAATGCGGTTACCGGGGAAATGGTCTCAACGATTGCCGAAACAGGTGTCAAAATGGTTGAGATGGCTGATGACCTGCTTCAGCCAGAAACACTCTCTTTGCTAAAAACATTGCCGGAAGTGGCTGAGAATCTCGAGCGAACATTGTTGGAAGTCAAACGGATGGAAGAAACCGGTGTGCTTAAGTCCTTGATGCAGCTAGCGGATATGGTCGCTGCAATGAAGGGCGCAATGACAGGCCCAATGGTAACAGATATGGTTGAGAAGGCGATCAAAGGTGTAGAACTCGCAGATTCCTTCGTCCAGCTTGGTGCCATTGACCTGGTAGACGGTATGCTTACTGCTTTCCATAATGCTCAAGAGGAAACAAAGGATAAAGAACCTTTGTCATCCATGCAGTTGATGAAGGCGGTCACACAGAAAGAAACAAGAGAAGGCATGACATTAATGATTTCCTTCCTGCAAAACCTGCCGAAAGAATTAAATAAATAGGTTCTTTTCTCAAACTTTGTTGCTATTGACTACAAAATAGGAGTGAATGTACTATTTTTCTTCGCAAAGAAGCCTCTTGTTATGAGAAAAGAGCATGCAAACTTAATACCGAACTACAAAATGGCTTTATATTACGTTAAAATCGGCTTTAGGATTTTTAACAACAATCTTTACGAAAACAGCCAATAAATAGAAAAGGAGAGGGGGGATCCCCTTCTCCTTTCTTCATTATTTATGGCAGTTTTCGCATGGATCCTAATCAATCCATTTATAGCCTACACCCCAAACAGTAGATAGATAATTATCCACGGCAAAACCAGATTTGCGAAGCTTATCCCTCAGGTTCCTCACATGCGAATCGATTGTACGGTCTTCGGTATTGACACCGTATCCCCATATAGTTGAGATTAAGTGTTCCCTGGTGAAAACCTTATTGCTTTTTTGCAGAAACAGGCTTAGCAGCGCAAACTCCTTAGGCGTAAGAGGAATCAAAGTGCCGTCATACTGCACTTCATAGGAATCTATGTTAAGTTTCAAGCCTTTGAAAGTGAGGAGAGGGCTCTTGACTGATTGTCTGCGGAGCACTGCTTCAATTCGTGCAACTAATTCACCTTCATCAAAAGGCTTGGTGATATAGTCATCAGCTCCTACTTTCAAGCCTCGGACAATGTCAGGCTTCTCACTCCTGGCGGTAAGCATGATGACAGGAATGTCCCAATGCCTGCGAATTTCACTGCACGCCTCCCAGCCATCCATCTCGGGCATCATGACATCAAGCAAAACGAGATTAGCATCGTGATCTTCCAGGTAGCTGATAGCCTCAACGGCAGAAGTTTTCTTGATGCATGTATATCCTAAAGGTGTTAAATACAGCGCAAGCAAATCCAGCATACGCGTTTCATCATCTACTAGCAAAATCGTAGCCATATAAAAAACCCCTTGCAAAATAATTGTTTAGTTCATCTTACACTAAAATTTTGTAAAAACTGTGCACTTATAACGGGTTTCACACAACTTTTTTGTAAAAGGTTCGCTGAAAGCCCAAACCAAAATGGACAGAATCCCATAAAGTAATAATAGGATACAGAAAAGGAGTGTGAAAGTATGCCTTACGGTTGCTATCCACCATACGCGGCACCTTATGGAGGTTATCCGGGTTATTACGGCGGAAGTGGTGTATGGTTTGCGCTGTTCATCATCCTGCTTGTCATCGTTCTGATTTTTGGCGGATGGTGGTATTTCTACGGATAGAGGGATCAAAGGTTTATCCTGCAAAAAGGATAAACCTTCTGCTTTTTTTATAAGGCTCTTTCCGGCGAAAACAACCTCTGTTCTTTAAATATTCATTTTATACTATCTTTGGTTCCAGAAGTTTTTCTTTGTGTCAGGCAGTGAACATTCTATCCAGAAAAACATTTGAAAAAATAGAAATTTTAGAAAAATAACATTATAATAAAATAACAGAAAAAAAGGGGGAGCCAATTAATGTCCAATACATACTCAGAAGTCTGGGACTTAGACGTGTTTTTTGAAGGGGGAAGTGATTCACCTGACTTCGCTGAACACCTAAAGTCTGCAGATGAGAAAATCACACAATTTAAGAACGAAGTTGAGAGCTGGCAGCCAGCTGACCAGGTAAGTGAGGGAGCTAGGCTGGCAAGTCTCGTTGAAATATTTGATGGAGCAGCAAGGAAGGTCAGGCAGGCTGGAGCATTTGTGAGCTGTTTACATGCCCAAAATACTGGTGATAAAAAAGCTGGGCAATTAAAAGCGGCAGTGACAGAAATAAGTGCGTCGCTGCAAACAGCGCTGACGATCTTTGACCAGAAGCTATCCAGCTTTTCGGAAAGTGTTTGGGAGGAGCTTGTCCAGGAAGGGCTTTTGGAGGAGCTCCGTTTTGTACTGACAGAGCGACGTGAGCGGGCAGCGGAAAAGCTTTCCGAAAAAGAGGAATCAGCCATTAATTCCTTGAGTGTAGACGGCTATCATGGCTGGGGCCAGATGTACGACGTTCTTGTTGGCAATACGAAAATCAATTATAAAGAGGAAAGTTTATCTGTCGGCCAAGCGGCCAATAAGCTTTCCGATGCTGACCGTTCTGTTCGTAAAGAAATTTTCGCTCAATGGGAAAAAGCCTGGGGAGAGCAAGAGGATTTCTACGCAAAAACACTTAACCACCTTGCAGGCTTTCGATTGAATGTCTATAAGCTCCGCGGCTGGGAAGATGTGTTGAAAGAGCCGCTTGATATTAACAGGATGAAAAAAGAAACTCTTGATGCCATGTGGGAAGTCATCTCCGACAATAAAGAGCCATTTGTTCAGTTCCTGAATCGGAAAGCTAAGCTCCTTGGACTTGAAAAGCTGAGCTGGTACGATTTAGATGCACCAATTGGCAATACGGAATCCAAAATGTCTTATCAGGAAGGGGCAGATTTCATCGTCGATAATTTTGAGCAATTTGGCAAGGAAATGGCCGACTTTGCTAAAATGGCATTTGAAAATAAATGGATTGAGGCGGAAGATCGTCCTGGAAAGGCTCCAGGCGGATTCCACACTTTCTTTCCGGAGAGCAGCCAATCACGAATTTTCATGACCTACTCGGGCACGCCATCCAATGTCTCCACACTTGCGCACGAGCTTGGACATGGATTCCACACATATGCTATGAGAGACCAGCACTTGCTGAATCGTAATTATGCGATGAACGTTGCTGAAACAGCATCTACTTTCGCTGAAATGATCGTTTCGGATGCTTCTGTAAAGAACGCGAAAACAAAAGAAGAGAAGCTCAGTCTGTTAGAGGATAAAATACAGCGATCGGTAGCGCTTCTGATGAATATTCATTCCAGGTTCCTGTTTGAGACGAAATTCTATGAAGAGCGCAAGCAAGGGATTGTCAATCCAGAAAGACTGGGTGAATTGATGGAAAATGCACAGACTGAAGCATACGGAGGAGCTCTAGAAGAGTACCACCCGCTATTCTGGGCCTCAAAGCTGCACTTCTTTATCACTGGAGTACCGTTTTATAACTTCCCGTATACATTTGGTTACTTATTCTCCCTTGGAATTTATGCATTGGCACAGGAAGAAGGCAAGGGATATGAAGAGAAATATATCGCACTTTTGAAGGACTCCGCTTCTATGACAGTCGAGGACTTGGCACAAAAGCACCTGAACGTCGATCTCACGAAAAAGGATTTCTGGGAAAAAGCAGTCCGGATGTGTGTTGAGGATGTCGAAGAATTTATGGCTTTGACTGAGTAATAATGCTGCTTGCCAGTAGGGAGAATAAATTCGCGAAACTGGCAATCAGGAGTGCTCTTTTCGGTAAAGTGTCCCTTTAAAGAGGGACATACACAAGACAGGCTTCTGAATACAAATAAACGTACGAAAACCCAGCCATTTTAGGCTGGGTTTTATACTTTTCTCAGCTTGAATGGACTGACCATCAGCAGGCTGAGAGTCAACATAATGAACAGGAATGTTTGCGGTGGAACGTGGGGAATGGCAAGGAAGCTTAGCGTTGCCAGCACTCCTGCTGCTGTAATAGGCAAACCTGTGAAATATCCGGTATTCTCGGTGATATTGAATCGTGCCAGGCGGAAGGCACCGCAGCCTATATAAAAAACGATAAAGAAGGCGCCGGGAGCACCAAACTCGGATAAAATTCCCTGATAGATTAATAATGCAGGTGCAACTCCAAATGATATAATATCACTCATGGAATCTAACTGCTTTCCAAGATCGGATTCGATATTGAGCTTTCTGGCAACCATGCCATCAAAACGATCTGCCAGGGCTGCTATGAAAATCAGTAAAAGGCTTAGATTCAGATTGCCGTTGATGGCAACGATGATTGCGAATCCACCTAAAGAAAGATTTGCCAATGTCAGAAGATTGGCTGTCTGGGATTTTACTTTCTTGACAGTAGAGTCAAGTACATCATGCAGAAACATAGTTTCACTCCTCATAATCCAAAAAGGGAACTAGCACATTGGGTTATTATATAATAATATATAATTCTAAGCTGATTATGCTTTTTCGTAAAGATTTCTTTTTTACTTTTCGGAATTGTTGATTAAATCCTGCAAAACAAAAACAATCTATCCGTTGCAAACGCATAGATAATAATCGGAGGTAGAGCATTGTTCCAATCTATATATCGCCTGCTTATAGAATTGACAAATGGGAAGTGGACTTCGGACATTTTGCATAAATTCGCAAAATCCAAGAGCAGCAAAAGGATTATTCCTTCATTTGCTAAAACGTATAAAATCAACCAGGAGGAGATGGAGAAGCCAATTGGTGAATATGAAAGTCTCCATCAATTTTTCATCAGGGACCTAAAAGAAGGAACAAGGAAGATAGATGAGGATCCTCTGTCAGCTGTTAGTCCAGTAGATTCAGTAATCGAAGAGGTTGGCCAAATCGAGGCTGATAAAACGATCACGGTAAAAGGAAAGGTATATTCTATTTCTGAGATGCTCGGTAGTGATGAAGCAATGGCCAGATATGAGCAGGGGACTTATATGATTTTTTACCTGAGCCCAAGCCACTACCATCAAATTCACAGTCCGGTAACAGGTGAGATCATTAACCAGTGGACGTTGGGATTGAAGTCGTACCCTGTTAATAAAATGGGGTTGCAATATGGAAACTACCCATTATCTAAAAACTACCGGAAGATCACTGAAATCAGGCATAATGCAGGCATGGCAGCTGTAATCAAGGTAGGCGCCATGTTTGTCAATTCTATTGAAACAACACACGACGGCCAAAAGCTGGAGAAAGGTGAACAAATGGCTTATTTCACCTTCGGTTCAACTGTAGTCTTGTTGTTTGAGAAAGATTCTATTACCCTGCTGCCGGAAATCACTCCTCCATATCATATTAAGTATGGCGAGAAAATCGGCACTTTAAATGTACAAAGCTGAAAAGCGAGGGGCACAGGGTAAATCTGTGCCTTTAGCTATTTTTAGATTAATTAGCATAACACCTATATAAAAAAACAAAAAAAAAGCCCTTTTAGGGGCTGTCAGGATGAGGCTTTAATTCGGTTAGATAATGAACGCCGGTGGATTTCCGTTTCAATCAAACGAATAAACTCGTAGCTTAAATTCAACTCTCTTGCTTTATAATAAGACTCGATCAACAGCTCGTCCGACAGTTTACGCATTCCAGTCATTCACCCCCAAAAGGATCTTCTAAAACAGATGTTAATTGCATATAATTGTAAGTTGTTTTGTTCTACCCTTACTCTATCAGAATGAAACTTAGAGAACAACTGTTCTAATTATCCACAGATGGTGGTGGATAACCTGTGATTAATTTGTTTATAAATGGGAAAATATTAATAGAATCAATGTGTGTTTTGTGAATAAGGTTATCCACAGGATTGGAAATCGTTGGATTTTGTCGAAAAGTTTTTTGGGATATTTTTAAAAAAATCTGAACTAAAGCGATTAAAGGTTGTTTTTGTCGAGTTTTAGCGGGTATTTTTCTTTATTTCCTATCCATTTAAATGTTTGCTTTGAATACGAGGATAAAATTGGGTATGATGTTAACGGAATGATAGGAAATTAATTAATGAGGTGTAATGAAATTGCTAAAGCATTTTTTGCCTGACCAGCATGTAAAAAGTATTTTTGAAATCACCCCCGAAAGCCTTCATGAAAAAGGTGTGAAGGGTATAATCACCGACCTTGACAATACACTCGTTGAGTGGGATCGTCCCTATGCGACGCCCAAGCTGATCGAGTGGTTTGATAATATGAGGAAAAATGAAATACTCGTAACGATTGTTTCAAATAATAATGAAAAAAGAGTTAAGGCATTTTCGGATCCGCTTCAGATCCCTTTTATCTTTCTAGCGAGAAAGCCGATGACTCGGGCATTCAATAAGGCAGTAAAGCAAATGGGATTGCGGAAAGAAGATACGGTCGTGATTGGCGACCAGCTTTTAACCGATGTACTCGGAGGTAATAGAAGCGGCTTCCATACTATTCTTGTTATTCCAGTTGCGCAGACGGATGGGTTTGTGACTAGATTCAACAGGAAAGTTGAAAGAAGAATTTTAAATTGGTTCAGGAAACAAGGAAAGCTGAATTGGGAGGACTAAGATTTGAGTGAGCAATTTAACTGCACAGGCTGTGGTGTCAAAATACAGACGGAAAATCCAGAGGAATTAGGATATGCTCCGTCCTCTTCATTGGAAAAAGAGGTCGTTGTCTGCCAAAGATGCTTCCGCTTGAAAAATTATAATGAAATCCAGGATGTAAGCCTGACGGATGACGACTTTTTAAAAATATTGAATGAACTTGGCAGCAGGGATGCCCTGATTGTCAAGATTGTTGATATTTTTGATTTCAATGGGAGCTGGCTGCCGGGAATCCATCGTTTCGCGGGGAAAAACCCGGTATTATTGATCGGCAATAAGGCCGATCTCGTTCCTAAATCGGTCAAACAGCGAAAGTTGATTGACTGGATGAAGAAGGAGTCAAGGGAATTGGGGCTCAATCCGATTGATGTATTCCTCGTCAGTGCTGCAAAAGGCTATAATATAAAGGAAGCCGCAGCGGCAATAGATGAATATCGCAACGGCAAGGATGTTTATATTGTAGGCTGTACAAATGTAGGGAAATCTACTTTTATTAATAGGATTATCAAGGAAGTGACAGGCGAAGGTGATATAATCACCACTTCACACTTTCCGGGAACGACCCTTGATATGATTGAAATTCCGCTTGAGGATGGCAAAGCGATTGTTGATACTCCAGGTATCATCAACCATCATCAGATGGCGCACTACGTTGATAAGCGTGATTTGAAGTTCATCACGCCTAAAAAAGAAATCAAGACAAAGGTGTACCAGTTGAATGAACAGCAGACACTATTTTTCGGCGGTCTGGCCCGTTTCGATTATATATCAGGCGGCAGAAGGTCTTTTTCATGCTATGTACCGAATGAAATCAGCATACATCGAACAAAGCTTGAAAAAGCGGATGAACTGTATGAGAATCATGCTGGTGAGCTGCTGACACCGCCTCGACGTGAGCAGATGGATGAATTTCCTGAACTTGTCCGACATGAGTTCACAATCAAGGAAGCCAAAACCGATGTTGTTTTCTCAGGACTTGGCTGGGTAACGGTCAATGACGCGGGCGCAAAAGTCGCCGCGCATGTCCCTAAAGGCGTTCATGTAATGCTGAGAAGGTCACTTATTTAGAGCCAGCCAAGGGGATATGTTAAATAGATTGTTTGGTAATACCAACTTAAAGAGAGAGGGCGGGAGATGAATTGAAAAAATTGTTCGGTGTCATTGGCGATCCTATCGCACATTCGATGTCTCCTGCCATGCACAATGATTTATTTGATCTTTATGGAATCGATGCCGTTTATCTGCCTTTCCATGTACGCAAAGGGAATCTTGGAGATGCTGTGAAAGGGTTGAAAGCGCTCGGTGTGAGCGGCTTCAATGTAACCATTCCGCACAAAACAGAGATCATCGCACACCTTGATAAAGTTGATCCCTTGGCCAGAGCAATAGGAGCGGTCAACACTGTCAAAAACGAAAATGGCCTTCTGGTAGGCTATAATACTGATGGTCCTGGGTTTGTTAAAGGGCTTGAATCGATGGCTGCTGATCTTGGTTCAAGGTCAGCTTTGATTATTGGTGCAGGTGGTGCTTCACGAGCAATTTACTTTTCGATGGCCCAGGCGGGTATTGGAAGGATTGACCTTTACAACCGGACAACTGAAAAGGCTGAGGAGCTTGTCAGCTCTTGCCCATTCAAGGTAGAATCAAAGGTTCTTAGCCAGGAATCGGCTGAAAAGTCACTTGCTGAATATCAGCTGATCATCCAGACAACTTCTATAGGGATGGTACCTGATACAGAAAGTTTACCGCTTTCGCTTGAAAACATAACCCAGAATACGATAGTTAGTGATATAATTTATAATCCATTGCAAACAAAGTTTTTAAAAGCAGCTTCGAAAAGGCGAGCTACAGTCCAGAATGGTGTAGGAATGTTTGTTTTCCAGGGAGCACTTGCTTTTGAAATATGGACAGGGATTTTTCCCGACGTCAAGAGAATGGAAGCGAATGTTTTAAGAAATTTAGGAGGTTAACATATGTTAACAGGTAAGCAAAAACGTTTTTTAAGATCGAAAGCCCATCATCTTACTCCAATTTTTCAAGTTGGAAAAGGTGGGGTTAATGAAAATATGATCAAGCAAATTGCAGATGTGCTGGAAGCTAGAGAGTTGATCAAGGTAAGCATCCTGCAAAACTGTGACGAGGATAGGGATACAGTTGCTGAACAGCTTTCCCGCGGTGCTAAAGCAGAACTTGTCCAGGTTATCGGTAATACCATTGTTTTATATAAAGAGTCCCGTGAAAATAAGCAACTCGTTCTTCCAAGATAAATACTGGGAGGTGCCTGTTTGAAAAAAGTTGGCATTTTAGGCGGAACCTTCAACCCGCCGCATACCGGACATTTAGTTATTGCGAATGAAGTGCTTCATGCTTATGGACTAGATGAGGTTTGGTTCATGCCAAACCAGGTACCGCCGCACAAAACAGTAGATGAGCCGATCAGCCATTCAGACAGGGTGGCTATGCTCGAGCTGGCTATTGCTGATAACCAGCATTTCAGGATTGAAAGAGCAGAACTAGATAGAAGTGGTCCATCTTACACGTATGAAACGATGAGAATATTAAAAGATATGTATAAAGAAACCGATTTCCATTTTATCATTGGTGGTGATATGGTTGAGTATCTGCCCAAATGGCACAAAATAGATGAACTATTGAAAATGGTCAAGTTTGTGGGTGTCAGCAGGCCAGCTTACACGACTGACTCACCATATGATATTCTTTATGCAGAGACACCACAAATGGATATCTCATCAAGCATGATTAGAGAAAGAGTAAGGGACGGTAGAAGCATACGCTATCTGCTGCCTGATCCGGTTAGGGTTTATATAGAGGAGCATGGTTTATATGGAACGTGAACAAGCACTTCAGATTGTGAAGCCACAACTAACTGAACACCGTTATCAGCATACTCTTGGCGTGATGGGGACAGCCATCAAGCTGGCCGAGAAATATGGAGCAGATATAAAGAAAGCGGAACTGGCTGCTATTTTTCATGATTATGCTAAATTCCGCCCGAAAGATGAGATGAGACAGATCATCGAGGAACAAAAAATGCCTGCAATCTTGCTCGAGTTTAACAGCGAGCTCTGGCATGCGCCAGTAGGTGCGTTCCTCGCAGAAAAGGAAGCTGGAATCGACGATAAGGAAATCCTTGATGCAATCCGGTACCATACATCGGGAAGGATTGGCATGACGCTTCTGGATAAAGTGATCTATCTGGCTGACTATATTGAGCCCGGCCGCCATTTTCCAGGAGTGGAAGAAGTCAGGGAACTGGCAGAGGATGATTTGGACAGAGCATTGATCCAATCCATGAAAAATACGATTCAATTTTTAATGAAGAAAAACCAGCCGGTCTTTCCAGATACATTCAATGCATACAACAGCATCGTACAAAATTCAGGAGGTTGATTTAATGAGTGAACGTGAATTATTAATGACAGCGGTAAAAGCAGCGGACGATAAAAGAGCAGAAGATATTATGGTACTGAATATGAAAGGTATCTCATTGATTGCCGATTATTTCATCATCTGCCACGGGAATTCTGATAAGCAGGTTCAGGCCATTGCCCGTGAAATAAGGGAAAAAGCAGAAGAGCAGGGACATAACCTTAAGAGGATGGAAGGTTTTGACGAAGCAAGGTGGGTGCTGATCGATATCGGTGATGTTGTTGTCCATGTCTTCCACAAAGAAGAGCGAAGCTACTATAACCTTGAGCGCCTATGGGGAGATGCACCGATCGAAAATGTACAGAGTGAGCTTAATTAATGTCTTACGAGCGGTTCGCTTATTTGTATGATGAGCTTATGCAGGATGTTCCCTATGACGAATGGGTTGCGATTGTAGAGGCATACAAAGAAAAATTTCAAGTGAACGGGATGAAGCTCCTCGACCTCGCTTGCGGCACCGGGGAGTTATCCGTAAGATTTTCGCAAAAAGACTTTGATGTAACCGGCGCGGATTTATCTACGGATATGCTCTCGGTAGCCCAGGCGAAAGCTCAGGTGCTATCGTTGCCAATACAATTTTTTCAGCAGGACATGACTGTGCTTGATGATTTAGGTGAATTTGATATCGTTGGCATCTTTTGTGATTCCCTAAATTATTTAGAGGATGAACAGGCAGTCCGACAGACATTCGAAGGGGTGTACCGCCTTTTAAAAAAAGGGGGCTTATTTCTGTTTGATGTCCATTCTGTTTATAAAATGGAGCACATTTTTGCAGATGCTACATTTACCTGGGATGATGAAGAAATCACTTATATATGGAATAGCTTCAAGGGGGAAGGTGCTCACAGTGTTGAACATGAGCTTACTTTCTTCGTCCTGGATGAATTATCCGGAAAATATGATCGAGTTGATGAACTGCATTTCCAGCGTACATATCCCGAGGATTCTTATGTAAAATGGTTAGAGCAGGCGGGCTTTGTGAGTATTGAGGTTACCGGGGACTACACCATGAAACCCCCAGAGCCAACAGCAGAACGGTTGTTTTTTGCTATGAAAAAGTTGTGAATAGGGAAAATGCACACTCAAAAGTTCAATTGAATTTAGTCAAAACAATAGAAGTGAGCATTAATATAAAACTCTGAGTTGATTGGAGTGGAAGGCGCGAAGACTCCTCCGAAAATGCAAACGCATTTCCATCTTGTAAGGGCAGATTCGAGGAAGCCAATCAGTGTCCTGCGGGATCAGCTGGACAGGTAAGACTCCGCAGACGCCAACGGCGGTGAGGAGGCTCACCGCCAGCCCCGAGGAAGAATTCGCCTTTTGAAAAAGCCGGCAGTTGGGGCTTTTTTATAATTCTTCCCGCGGAAAGCGAAGCGCCTGGAACGGAAATCAACGGACTATTTTTACAATCCGTCCTAAAAAAGAGGGTGCCCAAAAGTTTTTATTTTGGGACACCCTCTTTTTTGTACTAAATTTGTCACATTTATATGGAAGGATTATAAGGATTAATAGAGAAATCTTTTAAGGACCGAATTGTTCCTCGGTTTTTTCCAGTTCTTTTGCGAATTTTTTGTGTGTTGCCTGAAATAATTGTTCAAACATATCTCCCGTTTCACTTTCCAGTACATTGATTCCTTCTCCTGTTATGCCGCCTTTAACGATGACCTTTTCCTTTAAAGTTTGCAAAGTATAATGATTTTGACTCAGAAGTTCCCCTAAACCAATTAGCATCTCACTTGATAGTTTGGTGGCAGTTTCCTGGTCAATTTCCGTTTCCTTGACAGCAGCATTGATAAAACTCTGGACAAGATGACTGAAGAAAGCCGGACCGCAGCTGACAATATCTGATGCCACTCTCGTAATATTCTCCTCGATTTCCAGTGGAACAGATACCTTTTTGAATAGGGTAAATAATGCTTCCCTCCATTCCGTTGTGCATCGAGTTCCAAAGGAGAAAAGTGAAACACCAGCAAGGGCTCTGTTCGTAATGCTTGGAATGATCCTCATGACAGAACAATCCACTTTGCTTTCAATTTGCCCAACACTGATTGGGCTTGTTATTGAGATGACACATTTATCCTTTGTGAGTACAGGATTAATGGTCTCTAGGACTCCCAAAACATTATGAGGCTTCACGCATACGAAAATGGCATCAGCGTTTTCAGCAACTTCTACCGCATTCTTTCCAACTGATAAGCCTGGATATATTTTTTGAATCTCTAAAGCTTTTGATAATGTCCTATTTGTAATCATCAATGAAGAAGGGGAAACGGCATTCCCATCAATGAGAGCTTCGGCGAGAATTCTCCCCATATTCCCTGTGCCTATAATCCCTATTTTCATAACCCTTCCCTCCTTCGTACATTTATTCTCCTATATCCATATGATTTCAAATTTTAGTTTATGACATATAGAAAGGTGTTGACCGTTTGTGGACTGGATCAGAGAAAACAAATTCTATGTTATTGCAGGAATAGCGGCTGTATTATTTTTTCTTTATACCTCCTTCGATAAAGAAGGGGAATTGACTGAAGTGAATGAAGGAGCTTTAGCAATGGTTGCGGATGTCGAAGCTAACATGGATGAAAAGATTGCAGTAAAAAAAGCAATAATCATGATGGCTGATATCAAAGGCGCTGTCGTTAACCCAGGTGTATATGAAATTCATGAGGGAGGAAGGGTGGTTGACCTAATCGAACGGGCAGGAGGGCTAGTGGAGGACGCCGATACGGCTGCCATCAATTTCGCGCTGTATGTTCAGGATGAAATGGCCATATATGTACCGAGAATCGGCGAGAATGTTGAAGCTGCTCTGCCGGTAAAGGCAGGGGAGGCTGCAGGGAAGGGGACAGTGAACCTGAATTCTGCTCAATCCAGTGAGCTCCAGACATTGCCGGGGATAGGTCCTGCAAAAGCAGAGGCCATAATTGAATATCGCGAATCGAACGGTCCTTACAAGTCAATCGAGGATTTAAAAGAGATCAGCGGAATAGGTGATAAAACATTCGAAAAATTGAAGGACCTGATTTCGGTAAAGTAGCTGCATTGAAATTGACTCTTTGATGATAAGCATTAAAATTAGAAACAAGGAAAGGTTTTTTTAAAAAAATAGCTGTACATATTTTGTGCTCTTTAAGGGGGAATACATCATGGAACGAAAGAGTTGGGATGAATACTTTTTGGATATCGCAAAAGAAGTTGGGACACGCTCTACCTGCCCAAGGCTGCATGTAGGATGTGTCATTGTAAAGGACAAGCACATTGTATCAACTGGTTACAACGGCTCCATACATGGCCATGACCACTGTGAGGATGTCGGCTGCCTGATTAACGAGCAGGGAAGATGCATCCGGACCTTGCACGCAGAAGAAAATGCAGTCCTCCATGCAGACAGAGGGCTTTTAAAGGGAGCAACAGCCTTCGTAACCCACGAGCCTTGCGAAAAATGCTCCAAGACACTCGCACAGTCAGGAATCACAAGAATCGTGTACCGCAGTGCCTATCCTAACAAGTATAATGATTTGTTCTTAAGGGATGTAGAGGTTGTCCACTTATCCAAATAACAAAAATTAAGGAATAAAAAATATGATGCTAAATCCGTTAAGGCCTTTAAAAGGGCAGCTGTTTTACCTTGCAGCTGTCTCCTTATTGGGGCTGCTGACTATCACCGAAAATGAGCTCATATACGGGGGATTGTTCGTGCTTGGCATTGCCCTGTTAAAAAAGCTGAAGAAACTCCCCTCCTCCACTCTGGTGATTATGGCGGGTTGCTATCTCATTTTTATGGCTGTGGGGTATTCTGACTCGGATCGCCTTGAAACTGTTTATACCGGGGTCGAAAAAAACTTCCTCCTTTTATTTGATGATGAAATCCACCTGGATGGTGACTTGCTTTCTGCTTACACTAAAGCAGTTCCTTCTAATGAAAAAGTGGTCGTCAAATACAAAATTAAGTCAAATACCGAACAACAATTAATTCAAACACTTCTCACACCTGGAATGGCCTGTTCAGCTTCAGGGGTCCTCAATAGTCCATCACCTGCCCGAAATCCCAATGCATTCGATTACAAAAATTATCTTCAACGGAATAAAATATCCTGGATTTTAGATGTCGATAAATTATCTCTGGAAACATGCTATAAACAATCAGATAGTATAGTCACTGAATTAAAAGCCTTCAGACATAAAGAAATTGCAAGGATAAGAAATACATTGTCAGAGGAAACTTCTGCACTTGCCGCTGCACTTATTTTCGGCGATAGAAATCTCTTCAATACCGAAACAGAACGTTCTTACCAGAAGATAGGGATCGTCCATTTACTGGCAATTTCAGGCCTTCATGTTGGGTTGCTCACAGGTATGATTTATTTTATTTGTATCAGAGTAGGGGTGACGAAGGAAAAGACTGAAATTTTATTAATGTCCTTCTTGCCTGTTTACACAGTTATTACGGGGCTTTCTCCTCCGGTTGTCAGGTCGGCAGTCATGCTGTTCATGTTGATCGGGTCGAGGCGTTTTGCGCTTAGAATGGTGCCACTTGACGCAGTTTCAGCAGCTTTTATGATCATGGCATTTTTACAGCCCAGTTTCATTTTTGATACCGGATTTCAGCTCTCATTCGCTGTCAGCTTCTCCCTGGTGATATCAGCACCTGTTATACTTAAAGATTTTACATCGTTTATAAAACAAACTGCTGCTGCCTCTTTTATAGCTCAGGTCTCAAGTCTCCCAATCATCCTCGCCTCTTTTTATGAAGTCTCTGCCATATCGATTTTCGCCAATCTCCTTTTCGTCCCGCTATTTTCAATTGTATTGCTGCCACTTTTGTTGATTTCTTATATTATTTTGTTGATTTTGGGAGCGTTGCCTTCAATTTATTTATCCTTTCTGGAGAATCTGGTTCATCATGTGAACTTTTTGGCCATATATTTGTCAAAGCTCCCGATGTCGACGATCATCATTGGTAAGCTGGAGCCATTCTTACTGATTGTGCAAATGATTTTGATTCCGCTATTTTTTTTCAAATGGGAAGGTTTTATTTTAAAAAAATCAAAGCCTCCTCTATGGCTATTTGCCTTTCCGATCCTTCCTCTAATCATGCAAATAGTATTGCCGTTTATAAACCCATATGGGCAAATCACCTTCCTCGATGTCGGTCAGGGTGACAGCATCTTCATCAGAATGCCGTATAATCAGGGGAATTATCTTATAGATACAGGAGGTGTCTTGCCATTTGAAAAAGAAAACTGGCAGCAGAGAGGCAGTGCATATGATCCAGGCAAAAAAATCGTTGTTCCATTCTTAAAAAGTTCAGGGATAAGGACTGTCGATAAATTGATTTTGACCCACGGGGATGCGGACCATGTAGGTGGAGCTATTGCTTTGTTGGAGGAAATAAGGGTAAAACAACTGATAATACCTCGTGTATCAGACAGATCAGATCTAGAGCAATCTATTATGAACATTGCCAATGAGGAGGGAATAGACATTTATTTAGCTGGAATGGGTACAGGATGGAAAACCGCAGCAGGAGATTTTTTCATTCTTAATCCAAGTGAAATCACTGGAGAGCGAAACGACCAGTCAATTGTGCTGCAGGCAGCTATTGGCGGAAAAAAGTGGCTTTTTACAGGTGACTTGGGCAATGAAGGCGAAAACTCGATAGTCAGGAAAATCAAGGACATCGACATAGACGTTTTGAAGGTTGGACATCATGGCAGCAAATATTCCAGTTCAGAACTTTTCCTGGAGAGAACAAACCCAGATTTTGCAGTCATTTCCGTAGGAGAGAAAAACAGGTATGGCCATCCTGGCAAGGAAGTCATCAGAAGGTTAGAGGAGCGTGGCACCCAGATTTTCAGGACTGATGAAGACGGCGCAATCATTTACAAGTTTAAAGGCAATTCAGGAACGTTTATGACCCAGTTTCCATAGTATATAACAAGAGCAAACTGTTCTCTCCCCTAATAATCACAAGAACATGAAAAGAGACTGCATTTTAGTAAAATGCAGTCTCCAAAAGTTTATCCTATGTAGCCGTGATTAACTCCCGATTAACTGCACGACTGTCGCAATAATGAACATTGTTGCAAAGAATCCAAAAGAAACGATGAATCCAACACCTGAGTCAACAGCGTCATTACGATTGCTTTGGACATTCTCTTCGAATTGATTCACAGTCAATCCCCCCTATTAATTCTATAATAGTATAAGCGATACAAATTAAAAAATCCAGTGTTGTCTGCACAGCATTGTTTTGAAAAAATCAGAACAATTCTGGTGCCATTCCTATATGTGTGCCAATGTACCAAGAGTTGACACAAATACTTTTCCCGCCTGCGGCTAAAATAATCTTACCAAGATGCACCGCTGAGATATAAGTATCCTAGGCCTTATATCACAGCGTTCAATATAAATAAGGGAATTGGTCCGGAAAGGTGCGGCCAATTCCCTTAGAATGCTTGTCAAAATGTCCAAGCTTCTTTACGATAGATATATGGCAAAACTGGATTGAACGGAGCGGAATAAAGTGGTATTGGACATTTGGAAAAAAATCAGCAAAAAACAGGTGGATCCTGTCTATTTAATGTTTGGAACTGAAACCTTTTTAATAAATGAAACAAGGCAGCTTCTGGTGGACAATGTTTTGGATGACGAAGAAAAAGATTTTAATTTCTCGGTGTACGATTTAGAAGAAACACCAATCGAGGCAGCACTGGAAGACGCTGAAACCTTCCCGTTCATGGGAGAGAAACGGTTGGTCATCCTGCAGAATCCTGTATTTTTGACATCGGAAAAGTCAAAAGGAAAGGTTGAACATAACTTAGCGAAACTAGAGGAATATCTTTCACAGCCTGCCCCCTATTCAATCGTTGTTTTTTCTGCTCCATATGAGAAGCTGGACGAACGAAAGAAAGTGACCAAGGAGTTAAAGCGGAAAGCTACGGTCATCGAAGCCAAGAAGCTGAGTGAACCAGAAACAAAAGCCTGGGTAAAAGAACGTGCTGAGGTAAATGGTGCTGTGATTGAAAATGATGCAATCGAGCTTCTATTGACGCTTGCAGGAACGAATTTGTTCATGCTGACTTCTGAAATCGATAAACTAGCGCTTTATGCCGGAGAAAACCAGCCAATCAGTAAGGAAATTGTCGACCGTCTAACTGCAAGGTCGTTGGAACAAAATATTTTCTCGCTGGTCGACAAGGTTGTACATCGCAATGTTGAGTCTGCCTTAAGAATTTATTATGATCTTTTAAAACAAAATGAAGAACCGATTAAAATCCTTGCAGTTATTACAGGCCAATTCAGGCTGATTTACCAAGTGAAGGAATTGGCACGCAAAGGCTACGGTCAGCAGCAGATTGCGGGAACGTTGAAAATTCACCCATTCAGGGTAAAGCTGGCTGCCGGGCAGGCAGGGGCATTTTCAGATGAAGAATTAACCAGGATTATGAAGCTTCTTGCTGATGCTGATTACCAAATGAAAACAGGCGGCATGAAAAAAGAGATGTTGATTGAAATGATCCTTTTTCAGATAAATGGAAGGAAATAAGTAAAGAGTAAATAAAAAAACGACCCGGGAAGGTCGTTTTTTTATTTGCATTTAGCATTTAAAATTAGCCATTAGCGTTTAATTTTTTCATTAAACGAGCTTTTTTGCGGGAAGCTGCGTTTTTGTGGATAAGACCTTTAGCTGCTGCTTTGTCAAGCTTGCTAGCTGCTTCTGCGAAAGAAACTTTTGCTTCAGTATCGTTGTTCACGATTGCTGCTTCTGCTTTTTTAACTGCTGTACGCATAGAAGATTTAACAGTAATGTTTTGAGCTTTGCTCGCTTCACTAGTTTTTACGCGTTTGATTGCAGATTTAATGTTTGGCATTCCGTTCACCTCCTAAAAAAGCATCGAGATTTTATGGAACTCGACATTTCCAGTACATTTCTTATTTATTAAGAACAAATGATATTTTATCAAACAGGGGTTAATAATGCAATACTCTGCATTAATTTAAGTCTAGTGTATCGTGAATGTTTTTTTATGTAAAAGGAAAAGATAGGCAATAGTATGCTGTATTGCAGCCAAACTGTATTTGGAGGAATGCGACAATGAAGGAACCAGTAGACTTGAGCATGTATTCAATCAGGACTGACCTGGCTGTGGAAGCGAGGGAGATGGTGCTGGCAGACCAGGCGGCAACCGTCCATACCCAGGAAAATCTCTCCCATATTGAAGGCGTCATTATAAAGGAAAAAGAAGAAAATGATATTAAGATTTCTCTAGTAGAGGTGACGGCTGAAGGCGAAAAAAGTCTTGGCAAAAAACAAGGGCAATATTTGACAATTGAAGTGGTCGGAATCCGCCAGCAGGATACCGAGCTGCAAGGAAAAGTAGAAAAAGTATTCGCAAACGAATTTGCCCATTTTATCAAACAATCTGGGATCAAGGAAGATGCATCCTGCCTTGTTGTTGGTTTGGGGAATTGGAATGTTACACCAGACGCTTTAGGGCCACTTGTATGTGAAAATTTATTGGTAACTAAGCACCTATTCGATCTTCAGCCTGAAAGCGTTGAAGAAGGGTATCGCTCTGTTAGTGCGCTTTCTCCTGGGGTAATGGGGCTAACAGGTATTGAAACCTCTGATATTATTTTTGGCGTCGTGGAGAAAACGAAGCCTGACTTTGTCATTGCCATCGATGCGCTCGCTTCCCGTTCGATCGAAAGAGTCAATTCGACGATCCAGATTTCAGATACAGGTATCCATCCTGGCTCGGGCGTAGGAAATAAAAGGAAGGAAATAAGCAAGGAAACTCTTGGAATACCCGTGATTGCAATTGGGGTTCCTACAGTTGTCGATGCGGTTTCGATTACAAGTGATACGATTGATTTCATTTTAAAACATTTTGGCAAGGAAATGAGAGAAGGCGATAAGCCATCGAGATCTCTCGTGCCGGCGGGAATGAGCTTTGGCAAAAGAAGGAAGCTGACAGAAGAGGACCTGCCTGAAGCAGAACATCGTCAAACCTTTCTTGGAATGATTGGAACACTCGAAGACGAAGAGAAGCGAAAGTTAATTTATGAGGTTCTTTCTCCTTTAGGCCATAACCTGATGGTGACTCCTAAAGAAGTGGATGTGTTCATAGATGACATGGCCAACCTGATTGCCAGCGGCCTCAATTCAGCGCTGCATACGAATGTCGACCAGGATAATACAGGCATGTATACACATTAGGATAAATTCTATTAGATTTATTTCAATTCTGTTACGGAAGGATTCGAAGTTCTATCCTCTCTAGCAAAGTCATAATATTTACTAGACTTGCATTAGAGAGGTGGAACAATGAGATTTAATAAACGATCTGGAATAATCGTAGCCGTCCAAGGGACTCAAGTAGTAAAAGCCGCATTAGCATTTGTGTTCTTTCTCATTGGGATTTTTTCCATAAGCGGAGCGATGACTTCGCTAAAGCCTGAATACAGAATAACTTCGGATTCCGTTAATCAGGCCGCGAACAATTTGAATGGCCAACTGCTGTTCAGCCTGATGGGGTGGGAAAATCATCAGTTCCTGCAGGCGCTTCCAGAGGAATATGAGACACCGAAGCTAACGAATGTCATGTTCAAGCTTTCTACCAATATTAGTTTGGATGATCCGCGGAGCTTGCTAGGCAGGGAGCTTCCGGGATTCTCACTTTTTGACGGGAAGATTTTAGTCGCCGGAGAAGGAACGAATTATACTAACATGCCAATGGAATCGGCCCCTCCTGTGGATGTATTGAAGGCGGAGCAGGAAGCTGCGCTTCAAAATACGGAAGACCTAAAGTCGGGTAATCCAGAAGGTTCGGCTGCACCTCCGCTATCCACTGGAGACCGTAAAGCCGTCTATATTTACTTTACACATAATAGAGAATCGTACCTTCCTTATCTAAAGGGAGTGACCGACCCGAATAAGGCCTATCATTCACAGGTGAATGTCACGAAAATAGGTGACCAGCTGAAGTCGAGCCTGGAAAAACGGGGAGTCGGAACAACCGTAGATAAGACGGACGTAATGGCCAACCTCAGTAAGAAAGGGCTTGGGTTTGGAAAAGCCTATCAGGAATCCCGTCCTGTTGTGGAAGCTGCGATGGCTGGAGACCGGAATCTTCAATACTTCATCGATATCCATCGAGATGGATACCGCAAAGATAAAACGACAATCCAGATTAACGGCAAGTCTTATGCCAAACTGGCATTTGTCATCGGCGGGGAACATGATAATTACGAAAAAAATCTTGCTCTCGCACGAGAACTGCATAATCTCCTTGATAAGAAGTACGGCAAGGGTTTAAGCAGGGGGATCATCGAGAAAAAGGGTGCCTCGACGAATGGGAAATTCAATCAGGACTTGTCCGGAAATGCACTATTAATAGAATTTGGCGGCGTAGACAACACATTCGAAGAATTGAACAGGTCCGCCGATGCACTTGCAGACGTATTCAGTGAATTCTACTGGCAGGCAGAAAAAGTAGATGCGTCAGAGCAGCAGTCTACTGACAAGAAATAAAAATCGGTTAGGTGATTGAGATGAAAATGTTCATGCTTAAAAGCTTTATGCTAGCTTCTTTAATGTTCATATCCGTATTGTTCGGCATGCAACAGGCAAATGAAGGCATCCATAAAATGAAAGGCTACGAAGACCCTGAATTCAAAAGTGCATTTAGCATAGAAGAAAAGGAAAACGGAACCTTCGAAACAGCCATCTTAGGAAATGACGTCTCCAGCCATGACCTGGAACAAAAACGGAAAAAACTAGAAGAAATGAAAGCATTCAATCTCTTCTCATCAATAGGAAAACAACTCGCTGGTGGAGTATCCTCTGTCATCGAGAAAACTATTAAATTGATTACAGGGAAGTGAGTAGCAGCGGGCTTAGGCCCGCTGGTTTTGTGTTGGGAATCCGAGTAGGATGGTCTGAAAATACCATTGGCGCCCAAAAAATCGAGGTGTTTAAAAAAGGAGGTCACCAATAGCCCTCATTGGCGCCCAAAAAATCGAGAATCGAGAAAAAGAGGTAACCAATAGTCCTCATTGGTGCCCAAAAAATCGAGAATCGAGAAAAAGAGGTCACCAATAGCCCTCATTGGTGCCCAAAAAATCGAGATACGAGAAAAACAGGTCACCAATAGCCCTCATTGGTGCCCAAAAAATCGAGATACGAGAAAAAAAGGTCACCAATAGCCCTCATTGGTGCCCAAAAAATCGAGAATCGAGAAAAAGAGGTAACCAATAAACCACATTGGTGACCAACATCTTCATTCATAATAGGACCATTGTCCATAACCCGAAATAATAAAATTTTCCTTCATTACCTGCCTGATTGTTTTCTTCGGAAATAAACCACCACACCATTCGTAGATAATATTAGTAGACAGCTTTTCTTGAGGATATAAGACGTTAAACTCCTTAACACAACTTAACATTGCGTTCTTCGTATTCTCTTTCACTGCACAGGATTTGCATATAATTTCCCGACCGTGATACTCCTCCATAACCGTCCCGCACGAATGGCAAAACACTCCTTTTCGCAGCTGTGCATATTCATATGGTAGAATTTTAGTGAATGGAGATTTCGTCAAATGAGATGATAGTAATTTTTCAGACAGTCTGGAGTGTTGAATATTTAAAGTAGACTTCTGGTTATTCATTTGGTGGATAAAGCGGTTAAGGTTGGTAGGGAGGATGATTCTACTGTTGAGAGGGGCCTGGTACAAAGTGAAATCGGGATTGACAAAAACGAGGTAGGCCTCAATGGGGGTTTTAAATCCGATACTAATGAAAAATTGTCTTAAGAGAGAAACGTTCCTTTCAAGTTGAAGCAGTGGATTCTTAACTTCGTTCCCGTTAATTTTCTTAAATGTATCACCGTCGAAGTAATACTCTCCTTCAAAATTTTTCACTTCGAAAAGATAGGTGAGATACTGTGAGATCATCAATGAGTCAATTTGAAAATGTGAATGATTGTGTTCAAACAGCAAGTCATTAAGGATGTATGATTGGATGACTATTCGTTGCAGATACCCATCAAACATTAACTCGCCCTCAAACCCTTTTTGGAGATTCGAAAAATATTGTTTCTCTTTATCTGGTAAATCCATCCTCTTGTTCAAAGCCTTGAGGATCCTTAACTCTTCCGATTCATAGCGATTCTTTGTAAACATAATCCACATCCTTTCTATAATTCATTCTACATAATAAGTTCCTAATATTCTGTGAACATTTTGAGGACGCGGTCCAGCTCAGTTCACGGGAATATCCCTGACACTTCCTCTATTATTTATTGAATCTTGATATACGTGCTGATATAATCAACAATAGTGTACATGCGCGAGTATAGTAGGAGTGAACGCAATGAACAGAGAAGATAGACTTAATAGACAAAGCAAAATACGAAATTTTTCGATCATCGCCCATATTGACCATGGTAAGTCGACGCTGGCTGACCGTATCCTTGAGAAGACGAATGCATTGACTGCCCGTGAAATGAAGGATCAGCTTCTGGACTCGATGGATCTTGAGCGTGAGCGCGGAATTACGATAAAACTGAACTCAGTACAATTAAAGTATCAAGCAAAGGATGGAGAGCTTTATACTTTCCATTTGATTGATACTCCAGGGCACGTCGATTTCACCTATGAGGTTTCCCGTAGCCTTGCAGCATGTGAGGGAGCTGTTCTTGTTGTCGACGCTGCACAGGGAATCGAAGCACAGACGCTGGCAAACGTATACCTAGCGATCGACAATGATCTGGAAATCGTGCCAGTCATCAATAAAATCGATCTGCCAAGTGCGGATCCTGAGCGTGTAAGAAACGAAATTGAAGAAGTGATTGGGCTGGATGCTTCTGATGCAGTTCTTGCGTCTGCTAAAGCGGGAATCGGAATTGAAGAAATTCTTGAGCAAATCGTCGAGAAAGTTCCTGCTCCACAGGGAGACCCTGAAGCTCCTTTAAAAGCATTGATTTTCGACTCTTTGTACGACGCATACCGCGGCGTAGTCGCTTATATTCGTGTCGTCGATGGCACCGTAAAAGTTGGCGACAAAGTCAAGATGATGGCGACAGGCAAAGAATTTGAAGTAACGGAAGTTGGAGTATTCACTCCAAAAGCTACTCCTGCAGGTGAATTGACTGTCGGTGATGTAGGATTCTTGACTGCTGCAATTAAGAACGTTGGCGATACGCGTGTCGGTGATACGATCACTAATGCGAAAAACGGAGCGTCTGAACCGCTTCCAGGTTACCGCCGCTTAAACCCAATGGTATATTGCGGTCTGTATCCAATTGACTCGGCTAAATTCAATGATTTAAGGGAAGCTCTTGAAAAGCTTGAGCTTAACGATTCAGCGCTTCAATTCGAACCGGAAACTTCACAGGCATTAGGCTTCGGTTTCCGTTGCGGATTCCTGGGACTTCTTCACATGGAAATCATCCAGGAGCGCATCGAACGTGAATTCAAGATTGATTTGATCACGACAGCGCCAAGTGTTATCTACGATGTAATCATGACTGATGGTACTGAACTGAAGGTAGACAACCCATCTAACATGCCTGACCCGCAGAAGATTGACCGTGTTGAAGAACCTTATGTAAAAGCAACAATGATGGCACCGAATGACTATGTTGGCGCGATCATGGAGCTTTGCCAGGAAAAGCGCGGCATTTTCATCGATATGCAATATATGGATGAAACGCGTGTAAACATCGTTTATGAAATCCCGCTGTCAGAAATCGTTTATGATTTCTTCGACCAGTTAAAATCAAGCACGAAAGGCTATGCTTCGTTCGATTATGAATTAATCGGGTACAAGCCTTCCAAGCTTGTGAAGATGGATATTTTGCTGAACGCAGAAAAAGTTGACGCATTAAGCTTCATCGTTCACAAAGACTTTGCATACGAACGCGGAAAGGTAATCGTAGATAAGCTGAGAGACCTTATACCACGACAGCAATTTGAGGTGCCTATCCAGGCGGCGATTGGACAGAAAATTGTTGCCCGTTCTACAATCAAGGCGATGCGTAAAAACGTATTAGCAAAATGTTACGGTGGGGATATCTCCCGTAAACGTAAGCTCCTTGAGAAGCAAAAAGAAGGTAAAAAGCGTATGAAGCAAGTTGGTTCTGTAGAAGTTCCGCAGGAAGCCTTCATGGCAGTCCTGAAAATGGACGACAACAATACAAAGAAGTAAAATAGCAGGGGAGGCTGGATGTGCTTGTTAAAGCAAGCGATTCTGGCCTCTTTTTTCAATAAATTTATGGTTTCTTCGGAAATCCTCTTTATAATGTTCGGAGCTAAATCCTGGCTTATTGCCACTTAGGAAGTGAACAAATAATGAAAGCAGCATACATTCATATCCCTTTCTGCCACCATATTTGCCATTACTGTGATTTCAACAAGGTATTCATGAAGGGACAGCCGGTTGATGATTACCTGGAGTCACTTGAGAATGAAATGAGCCTGTCAGTAAACAAACAAGTAATGGAAACGGTGTTTGTCGGGGGAGGCACACCTACTGCCTTGGATGAAAAACAACTGGAGAAACTTGTTTTAGCGATCAACAGACAGCTTAATATAGATACCAATACGGAATATACCTTTGAAGCGAATCCAGGCGACCTGTCAAAAGAAAAGCTGGCCATCCTGAAAAATGCAGGTGTCAACCGTCTGAGTTTTGGAGTACAGACTTTTAATGATGAACTTTTGAAAAAAATCGGCCGTAGCCATCGGGCGAAGGATGTTTTTGAATCAATTGAAAATGCGAAAGCAGCAGGCTTCGATAATATCAGCATCGACTTGATTTACAGCCTTCCGGGCCAGACAAAGCAAGATTTCATCGAATCAATCCAAACAGCGCTTGGATTAGGACTGGTCCATTATTCGGGGTATTCCCTGATTATTGAACCAAAAACAGTGTTTTATAACTTACTGCAAAAAGGCAAGCTACCACTCCCAGGTGAAGATGCGGAGGCGGAAATGTACGAAACACTTATGGAGCATATGGAAAGCGGTGGTCTGAATCAATATGAAATCAGCAATTTCGCTGTCCCTGGGTTTGAAAGCCGGCACAACCTTACCTATTGGAATAACGAAGAGTATTATGGATTCGGTGCTGGTGCTCATGGTTATGTCAATGGAATCAGGCAATCAAATTACGGACCTTTAAAAAAATATATTGAGCCGTTATCCCATGGGGAGCTCCCAATCATGGATGCGCATAAGGTTACCATCGCGGAAAAAATGGAAGAAGAAATGTTCCTCGGACTACGAAAGTCAGAAGGTGTCTCTATTCGACACTTCGAGGAAAAATTCAGCAGGAATCCTATCGATTTATTCGCTGAACAAATCAACGACTGGACTGCAAAAGGTCTGCTGAAAACCGATGAAAACAGAATCTTCCTTACGAGACAGGGACGCCTCCTCGGTAATGAAGTTTTTCAATCATTCATCGGGGTATCAAATCATTGACATCCTCAGCGTTTATTGATAAATTATTTTTAGAATTAGCACTCGTACTTATAGAGTGCTAACAGAGGTGATGATGTTGTTAACAGATCGTCAGGTGCTCATTTTGCAGGTGATTGTTGATGACTTTATTCGTTCAGCTCAACCGATAGGTTCAAGGAGCTTGTCGAAAAAGGAAGAAATTAATTTCAGTTCGGCGACAATCCGAAATGAAATGGCAGATTTGGAGGATATGGGGTTCATTGAAAAAACTCATACATCCTCTGGAAGGATACCATCCGAGAAGGGATATCGTTTTTATGTGGATAACCTTCTGCTGCCGCAAAAAGTAAATCATTCAGATATGGCGGCTGTTAAATCGATTTTTGCCGAAAGGATATACGAGCTAGAAAAAATCGTGCAGAAGTCAGCGAAAATCCTATCTGAAATGACGAATTACACTTCAATAGTGTTAGGTCCGGCTGTTAAGGATAACAGATTGAAGAAGCTCCAGATCGTACCGTTGACTAAGGATACGGCCATTGCCATTATCGTGACGGACACTGGGCATGTAGAAAACAGGATGTTCAATTTCCCTACGAGTGTCGATCCTTCTGATGTTGAGAAAATGGTCAACATCCTGAACGAACGTCTGGCAGGAGTACCGCTCATAAGTCTTAACTCCAAGATTTACAAGGAGATCGCCATGCTGTTGCGCCAGCATATAAGCAGCTATGATACTCTCTTGCACTCGATTGCGGACACGCTCAACCTGCCTTCACATGAAAAAGTGTTTTTTGGCGGCAAGACCAACATCTTAAGCCAGCCAGAGTTCAACGATGTTGAGAAAATTCGCAGCCTTATGAACATGATTGAGCATGAGGACGGTTTATATCAGCTGATCAAACAAAATCCGGCAGGGATCAACGTAAGAATTGGCACGGAAAATGATAATTCAGCGATGGAAAATTGCAGCCTCATCACTGCGACCTATTCGATTGGCCAGGAAAAATTAGGGACAATCGCGGTTTTAGGTCCAACTCGTATGGAGTATTCACGTGTCATCAGCTTGCTCCAATTGATCAGCACAGATTTATCCAAGGTGCTGACTGACCTGTATCAAAATAAATAGGCATGGAAATATTGATTAAGGGTGGAGCAGCCTGTTCCATCCTGAATCGTCATGTGTTTTCTACTGAAGCATGTTTGCTTCGTTGAAATATAAACAAATCCAGACAACCTGGAACAGTGTGGCATTACATTGCCAAGAGATACTTTGAGGGAGGTGAGTTAACGTGACAGAAGAGAGAAATACAGAGCAAGAATTGAACAGCCAGACGGAAGAAGAAACGGTTGAGGAAGTTTTTGCTGAAAATGAAGCTTCTGATAAAACTGAAGAGATGCCAGCTCAAGAGGAAGAGCAAGATCCTATGGAGCGGAAAGTGGCTGAACTAGAAGGGAAGCTTGAGGAAGCCGAAAACCGTTACTTGCGCCTTCAGGCTGATTTTGACAACTTCCGCCGCCGTTCAAGGATTGAACTTGAAGCGAGCGCTAAATATAGAGCCCAAAGCATTATTACGGATCTGCTGCCCGCAATCGACAACTTCGAGCGTGCTTTGAAGATGGATGTAGATAATGAACAGGCGAAATCCCTTAAGCAGGGAGTGGAAATGGTGTACCGCAGTTTGCTTGACGCCCTTAAAAATGAAGGCGTTGAAGTAATTGAAGCTGTTGGCAAGGAATTTGACCCGCATCTTCACCAGGCTGTCATGCAGGCTGAAGATGAAAATTTCGGTCCTAACATCGTTGTTGAAGAGTTCCAAAAAGGCTATATCCTCAAGGACCGCATCATCCGTCCAACAATGGTAAAAGTGAACCAATAAAAGTGGTATCAGGGCTCTTTTCGAGGGGATTTCTGAATAAAGATGGGATTTTATACTCGTAAAAACCCAGGTGCCGATTTTTACTTTTGCTTAAGATAGCAACAAAGTTTACGAAAAGAGCCTACATAAATGAACCAGGAGGTAATTGAAGATGAGTAAAATCATTGGTATTGACTTAGGAACAACTAACTCTTGTGTTGCCGTACTAGAAGGCGGCGAACCAAAGGTAATCCCAAATCCAGAAGGAAACAGAACAACTCCTTCTGTTATCGCGTTCAAAAATGGCGAGCGCCAGGTTGGTGAAGTGGCAAAACGCCAGGCAATCACTAACCCTAACACAATCATCTCTATCAAGCGTCACATGGGTACAGACCATAAAGTTGAAGCAGAAGGCAAAGAATATTCACCGCAGGAATTATCAGCAGTCATTCTTCAATACTTGAAGTCTTATGCTGAAGACTATCTTGGTGAGCCTGTTACTAAAGCGGTTATTACTGTTCCTGCATACTTCAACGATGCAGAACGCCAGGCAACTAAGGATGCTGGAAGAATCGCAGGCCTTGAAGTTGAGCGTATCATCAACGAGCCAACAGCTGCTGCACTTGCTTACGGTCTTGATAAGATGGATGAAGACCAGACAATCCTTGTTTATGACCTTGGTGGCGGTACTTTCGACGTTTCCATCCTTGAACTTGGCGATGGCGTATTCGAAGTTAAATCTACTGCAGGTGACAACCGTCTTGGCGGTGACGACTTTGACCAGGTGATCATTGACTACTTGGTAGAACAATTCAAGAAAGAAAATGGCATTGACCTATCAAAAGATAAAATGGCTCTTCAGCGTTTGAAGGATGCTGCTGAGAAAGCGAAGAAGGACCTTTCTGGTGTAACTTCTACACAGATTTCCCTTCCATTCATCACTGCTGGGGAAGCTGGACCGCTTCACCTTGAAGTGAACATGACTCGCGCTAAATTTGAAGAGCTTTCTGCAGGTTTGGTAGAACGTACAATGGGACCTACTCGCCAGGCACTTAAAGATGCTGGCTTGAGCCCATCTGAATTGGATAAAGTTATCCTTGTCGGTGGATCTACACGTATTCCTGCTGTTCAGGAAGCAATCAAGAAGGAAACTGGAAAAGATCCTCACAGAGGTGTGAACCCTGATGAAGTTGTAGCCATGGGTGCTGCAATCCAAGGCGGCGTCATCTCTGGTGATGTTAAAGATGTAGTTCTTCTTGATGTTACTCCGCTTTCACTCGGAATCGAGACAATGGGTGGTGTGTTCACGAAGCTGATCGACCGTAACACAACAATCCCAACTTCAAAATCACAGGTATTCTCAACAGCTGCTGACAACCAGACTGCTGTTGACATCCACGTGCTACAAGGTGAGCGTTCAATGGCTTCTGCCAACAAGACACTTGGCCGCTTCCAGTTGACGGATATCCCGCCAGCACCACGTGGAGTACCTCAGGTCGAAGTTACATTCGATATCGACAAAAACGGTATCGTAAACGTTCGTGCGAAAGACCTTGGAACAAACAAGGAACAACAAATCACTATTAAGTCTTCTACAGGCTTGTCTGACGAAGAAATTGACCGCATGGTAAGAGAAGCGGAAGAGAATGCTGAAGCTGATAAGAAGCTGAAAGAAGAAGTAGAACTTCGCAACGAAGCAGATCAGTTAGTCTTCACTGCTGAAAAGACTTTGAAGGACCTTGAAGGCAAGGTAGATGAAGAAGAAGTCAAGAAAGCAAACGAAGCAAAAGATGAGCTGAAGGCTGCAATCGAAAAAGGCGAAATCGAAGAAATCCGCACTAAGAAGGACGCTCTTCAAGAAATCGTTACAAACCTAAGCGTCAAGCTATATGAAGAAGCCGCCAAGCAACAACAGGCACAGCAAGGCGCAGAAGGACAAGAAGGAACAAAGAAAGACGACAATGTCGTAGACGCAGAATTCGAAGAAGTCAACGACGATAAATAAAATGCGATAACACCGAAAAGTCAAAGTCAGGTCATACTTGGCTTTGGCTTTTTTAATGTCAAACACTAAATGTACAAAACCTGTTGATTGAAGCGCCTGGAGCGTAAATCAACAGACTAATTAATCATAGCCAATGAATAAAAAAGAGAGACAAAATACTGCATATCAGATATTTTAAATATTGCGTATGAATGTACGGGAATGTTAGAATTATCTTTATGTGAAAAGATTCGGGAGTGGTAATCATGAGCAAACGGGATTACTATGAAGTCCTCGGAGTCAGTAATTCGGCTTCGAAGGATGAAATAAAGAAAGCCTACCGCAAGCTTTCTAAACAATTCCATCCGGACATCAACAAAGATCCGGGAGCAGATGAAAAGTTCAAAGAAGTAAAAGAAGCGTATGAGGTATTGAGTGACGATCAAAAGCGCTCTCATTATGACCAGTTTGGCCATGTCGACCCTAACCAGGGCTTTGGCGGCGGCGATTTCGGCGGCGGCTTCGGCGGTTTTGAAGACATTTTCAACTCCTTCTTCGGAGGCGGGGGCGGCAGACGCCGTGATCCAAATGCGCCAAGACAGGGTGCCGACCTTCAGTATACGATGACCCTGAAATTCGAGGAAGCTGTATTTGGCAAGGAAACAGATATCGAAATTCCTCGTGAAGAAGAATGTGATACATGTGATGGAACTGGAGCAAAACCAGGTACTAAAGTTGATACATGTAAACACTGTCATGGCAGCGGGCAAATCAGTGTAGAACAAAATACACCTTTTGGACGTATTGTCAATCGCCGGGTGTGTCATTACTGTAATGGAACAGGTAAGGAAATCAAAGAAAGATGTACAACATGTTCCGGAGCAGGGAAGGTTACCAGAAGGAACAAGATTCATGTTAAAATCCCAGCAGGTGTCGATGATGGCCAGCAGCTGAGAGTAGCAGGAAAAGGAGAAGCCGGTATCAATGGCGGCCCTTCAGGTGACCTTTACATTGTCTTCCACATTAGGTCGCATGAATTCTTTGAGCGTGACGGCGATGATATTTATTGTGAAATGCCAATTACATTTGTCCAGGCAGCTCTAGGTGATGAAGTCGAAGTCCCTACACTGCATGGTAAAGTAAAATTAAAAGTTCCTGCTGGAACACAGACGGGTACAAAATTCCGCTTGAAGGGCAAAGGTGTTCCGAATGTCCGCGGTTATGGTACAGGGGACCAGCATGTCATTGTAAAGATTGTAACCCCAACAAAGCTGTCTGAAAAACAAAAGCAGCTGCTGCGTGAGTTTGCAGAAGTAAGCGGGCAATCTCCTCTTGGAGAGCAGGAGGAAAGCTTTTTTTCAAAAGTAAAACGTGCCTTTAAAGGTGATTAATCGAATGGAGTTGGTATAAATGAAATGGTCTGAAATCAGCATTTTAACTACAAATGAAGCGGTTGAGCCGATTTCCAATATCCTGCACGAAGCAGGCGCGAGCGGAGTTGTTATTGAAGATCCGCTGGAGCTTGAGAAGGACAGAGAGGACCAGTTCGGAGAAATATACCAACTTAATCCAGACGATTATCCGGAAGAAGGAGTCATTGTAAAAGCTTATCTACCGGTAAATAGTTTCCTTGGAGAAACGGTCGATGAGATTAAAGAAGCAATCAATAACCTGATTATCTACAATATTGATATCGGATTGAATAAAGTATCAATCAGTGAAGTGAATGAGGAAGAGTGGGCAACTGCCTGGAAGAAATACTACAACCCTGTGAAAATTTCCGAGAAATTCACGATCGTGCCAACGTGGGAGGATTACACTCCAGTCAACACGGATGAATTGATTATTGAGCTTGACCCGGGTATGGCATTCGGCACAGGAACACACCCTACTACTGTAATGTGTATCCAAGCGCTGGAAAGAACTGTTCAGACTGGTGACCGCGTCGTGGATGTTGGGACGGGTTCAGGTGTTCTCAGTATTGCAGCGGCAAAGCTGGGAGCAGGAAAAGTGGAAGCGATGGACCTGGATGATGTAGCAGTGCAGGTTGCGAAACTAAATCTCAAGCTGAACAAGGTTCACGATGTCGCTACCATCTCACAAAACAACCTTCTGGATGGTGTAGAAGAAGGAGCGGATATTGTAGTTGCGAATATCCTGGCGGAAGTAATCTTGCGTTTTGCTGATGATGCAGGCAAGGTCGTAAAGAATGGCGGGTATTTCATTACGTCTGGTATCATCCAGCAGAAGAAAGAAGTAGTTAAGGATGCAATGATCAACGCAGGTTTCGGAATAGAAGAGATAATTTCTATGGAAGACTGGGTTGCGATGATCGGCAAAAAGAAATAATGTGGAAAAAGGGGTACAGCTTAACCCCTTTTTTCTGTTCTTTTTAAATCATATGTCTTAAATCTGAGAAATGTCTAGCTCCAGCGCCTATCCCCTCGAGACGCTTCGGTCCGCCCAATGAAGTCAAAAAACGACTTCATCGGTCGGCCCTCCAGCGCTTGTCGGGGATGACCAAGGCGCTTGCGCTTTTCAGAAAGCGGGTGCTGTGGTGCAGCGGTATTTTATTGATGTACAAGGGAATATGGAGCAGTTCAATATTAGCGGCGATGATTATCATCACATTGTACGTGTTATGAGGATGAAGGCTGGGGACGAAATCATCTGTGTCACTTCAACGGGAAAAAGTGCGGTTTGCCAGATTGCAGAAATTACCGATGAAATCGTTGTGGCAAACGTTGTAAAATGGGAGGAAGGGACTACGGAGCTTCCGGTCCATGTCGTGATTGCGAGCGGTCTGCCCAAAGGGGATAAGCTCGAATTGATTATCCAGAAAGGTACTGAACTCGGTGCCTATGAATTTGTCCCCTTTACCGCATCCCGCTCGATCGTTAAATGGGACGGCAAGAAAGCTGCCAAAAAGGTTGAACGCTGGCAGAAGATTGCCAAGGAAGCTGCTGAGCAGTCCCATCGCACATATGTTCCAGAAGTGAAAGAGCCGATTAGTTTTAAAGAATTGGTCAAAGCGAGCGATGAGTATACTTATAAGCTAGTTGCTTATGAGGAAGAAGCGAAAGAGGGAGAAGCTTCTGTCCTTTCTTCTACTCTCGCGAAATTGGGAAAAGGCGACAGCCTCCTGATTGTATTTGGTCCAGAGGGAGGATTGACCTCCGAGGAAGTCGGCCTTTTAAATAAGAATGGATTTTTAGCATGTGGTCTCGGGCCGCGCATCTTGCGTACAGAAACAGCACCGCTTTATGCTTTGTCTGCTGTTTCTTATCATTTTGAATTATTGAGGTGAAGATAATGCCTACAGTTGCTTTTCATACATTAGGTTGCAAGGTTAACCATTACGAAACAGAAGCCATCTGGCAGTTATTTAAGGAACAAGGATACGAGAGAGTAGAGTTTGAGTCTACTTCAGATGTTTATGTCATCAACACCTGTACGGTCACGAATACTGGGGACAAGAAGAGCCGCCAGGTCATCCGCCGAGCTGTCCGCAAGAATCCGGACGCTGTTATTTGTGTTACCGGCTGCTACGCCCAAACATCGCCAGCAGAAATCATGGCGATCCCTGGCGTTGATATCGTTGTCGGAACACAGGACCGCGTGAAAATGCTCGACTATATCGAACAGTACAAGCAAGAGCGCCAGCCAATAAATGCGGTTGGCAATATCATGAAGAACCGTGTATATGAAGAGCTTGACGTACCTGCGTTTACGGATAGGACAAGGGCTTCATTAAAGATCCAGGAAGGCTGCAATAACTTTTGTACTTTCTGTATCATTCCCTGGGCACGCGGTTTGATGAGATCCCGTGATCCACAGGAAGTCATCCGCCAGGCACAGCAGCTTGTCGATGCAGGTTATAAGGAAATTGTCCTGACAGGCATCCATACAGGCGGCTACGGTGAGGACATGAAAGACTACAACCTTGCTGCGTTGCTTCGTGATCTCGAAGCGCAAGTTAAAGGCATAAAGCGCCTGCGTATTTCTTCTATTGAGGCTAGTCAGATTACAGATGAAGTGATTGAGGTAATTGATCAATCCAATATTATTGTGCGTCACCTGCACATCCCGCTCCAATCAGGTTCTGACACAGTGTTGAAGCGTATGCGCCGTAAATACACAATGGAATTTTTCGGTGAGCGTCTTGACCGACTTAAGGAAGTATTGCCAGGATTGGCAGTTACTTCAGATATCATTGTCGGTTTCCCGGGTGAAACGGAAGAAGAGTTCATGGAAACCTATAATTTCATCAAGAAGCACCAATTCTCAGAGCTGCACGTCTTCCCTTATTCAAAACGGACAGGTACGCCTGCTGCAAGAATGGAAGACCAGGTTGACGAAGAAGTGAAGAACGAGCGCGTTCACCGATTGATTGAGCTTTCCAACCAGCTTGCAAAGGAATATGCTTCCCAGTTTGAAAATGAAGTGCTCGAAGTGATTCCTGAAGAGATCTACAAGGAAGATCCAGAAAGCGAACTTTATGTAGGCTATACAGACAACTATTTGAAAGTTGTATTCCCTGCTACAGAAGATATGATTGGCAAAATCGTGAAGGTCAAGATTGCAAAAGCAGGCTATCCTTACAACGAAGGACAATTTGTCCGCGTACTGGAAGATGAAACAGTAGCTGAACAAGCTGTTATGTAGTTGAATGACTAAAGAGCTGGCATTTTGCCAGCTCTTTTTTTGGATCTAAGGTCCGATTTAGTTAGGTAGCGTCCTTATTTTAGGAGATATCGAGCACAGTTTAGAATATATCAACGAAAAATAAAATAAATCGACCACATTTCCGTTTTTTTTCGTCCAAATGTGATTTTCAACCTTAATAACGTTCTTACTTTCCATGAATGAATTCAATCATCTTGCCGAATTTCTCGGCAACTGGAAGAACGAGCAATGAAGCGACTATGTTGTAAATGACACTGACATGTGCCAGCTGGACTTCCGGTCTTGTGGCAGACATCGGAGCAAGTGCAGCTATCTGGTCGATGAAAAGATAGAAGACTGCTGCGCCAGCGATATTCAGCCATACGTGCGCAAATGCAGTAAGCCTTGCTTCTTTGCCTGCGCCAATGGACGCTAGCATGGCGGTAATACAAGTGCCTATATTGGCACCAAGCATCGCAGCAATAGCGGAATCCATGCTTAATGTACCTTCAGACAGAAAGCCCATTATGATTCCGGTCATCGCAGTACTTGACTGGATCATAGCCGTTACAACAGTGCCAGATATAATGCTGACCAAATGGCTGTTGTTCAGGTTGGCTAGCGCAAGTTCCACAATTGGCAAGCTGGTAACAGGGTCAGCGAGGAATGTGAAGCCCCGCATTGCAGCAAAAACAGCAGCAATCCCAAAAGAAATTGCACCGATGTTCTGCCATGTTTTATTTCGCGATACCATTAAAATCGCACCAATAACAGCAAAGGGCACGATAAATGCATCGATGTTGAAAGTAATGATTTCTAGCGTGAAGGTTGTCCCTATATTCGATCCAAGGATGATACCGATTGATTGCGAGAATTTCAGCAGGCCGGCAGAGATCAATCCAATCGTGATGACCATGACAGCGGAACTGCTGTGTAAAAGTGCTGTCGCTATGGTCCCGGCAATCAATCCTTTTAGGGGTGTATCAGTCATGACCGTCAGCCAGTTCTTCATTCTGCTTGCGGATAGCTCAAACAAGCCTTTTCGAAGCAATGTCATGCCACCGATGAAGACGGCAAGGAATAATAGGAAAAATAATAGATAGACCATTGGACTCCCCCTCCCATTTAAATGTATGAAAAGGAGGGCAGGACATGCTAATAAAATTTGTAGTCTGTATGTTATCCTGCAAAAATACATAATGTAAAAACAAGGGCTAATTACAGTTGACCTCATGCCAGTGTTATATTATAATTGCAAGGTACATGGTTTCCCATGTGTTTTGGTGTTAGTGTGTTGTGCTCGGAGGGAGGGAAAGAGAATGTCTAAAACTGTCGTTCGTAAAAACGAATCGCTTGAAGATGCTCTTCGACGCTTCAAACGTACTGTATCTAAATCAGGTACTATCCAAGAAGCTAGAAAGCGCGAATTCTACGAAAAACCTAGTGTAAAGCGTAAGAAAAAGTCTGAAGCTGCTAGAAAACGCAAGTTCTAAGAGAGGGTGGAATCAACTTGAGCCTGCTCGAGCGTTTAAATAATGATATGAAACAAGCGATGAAGAACAAAGAAAAGGACAGACTCACTACTATTCGGATGGTCAAAGCATCACTGCAAAACGAAGCAATCAAGCTCGGCAAGCAGGAGTTATCCGAAGAAGAAGAGTTAACTGTACTTTCTCGTGAAGTGAAGCAACGCAAAGATTCCCTCCAGGAATTTGAAAAAGCAGGTCGTGAAGACCTCGTTGAAAAGATACAAACAGAATTAAAGCATGTCGAAATTTACATGCCACAGCAGCTTAGCGAAGAAGAAGTGACGGCAATCGTCAAAGAAGCTATCGCGGAGACCGGTGCGGCATCGAAAGCCGATATGGGTAGAGTAATGGCTGTCATTATGCCTAAATTAAAAGGTAAAGCAGACGGATCTCTCGTTAATAAACTTGTACAACAACACCTTTCATAAAAAGCTCGAAGGCCGCAGGGATATTCTTGCGGCCTTTTTAGCGTATAATAATAGGTGTCATCTAATAGTACCTTGTGCTTCATTGAAATACATAAACTTTCAAAAGAAATTAGACTGAATTCTTTTTTTTGAAATCGTAAGAAATCAATGAAACCTTTTGATGTACCAATGCGTATTAACACTATGGCCTTATTTTTAAAAATGGAGGTGCCGAATTGAAAATAAAATCAGTGATTGCGAGCATCATCATCCTCTTGTCACTGGCCAGTTGGATCAATCCTTTCACTGCAGATGCGGATCAAAAAGTGGTCTATGTAGTGCCGATTGAGGAAACGGTGGAAAAGGGCTTGCTTGCCTTCCTGGAAAGAGCGGTTGAGGAGGCGGAAGAGGCAGGTGCAGAAGCAATCATTTTTGATGTAAATACACCTGGTGGAGCGGTTGACGCAGCTGGCGGTATCGGTAAGCTGCTGACAAGCACTGACTTGAAAACAGTTGCATTCGTCAATAAGCGGGCATTATCCGCAGGTGCCTATATTTCTCTTAATACCGATGAAATTTATATGGTTCCCGGATCCACAATGGGTTCTGCTGCAATTATTGACCAGCAGGGAAATACAGCTGATAAAAAAGCAGTTTCCTATTGGTTAGCCGCTATGAAAGCAGCCGCCGTTGAAAGTGGAAGGGATCCGATTTACGCCCAGGCAATGGCCGATGAGAGCATTGATCTGCCGGATCTGAATGCAGAAAAGGGTAAGCTTCTTACCCTGACGGCGGAGCAGGCGCTTGAAGTTGGGTATTCTGAGGGGACTGTTAAAAACCTCGATGAATTATTGGAAAAGCTAGGCTATGAGAATTCAGAAATCAGGAATGTGAATGAGACTTTCGCTGAAAAGCTGGCGAGATTCATAACGCATCCAGTCGTGATCCCGATTTTAATGACTATCGGAAGCTTAGGGTTGGTGCTTGAGTTGTACTCTCCAGGATTTGGTCTACCTGGAATTGCGGGCTTATCAGCTTTGCTCCTATTCTTCTACGGCCATATGGTTGCTGGTCTAGCTGGTTTTGAAACGCTGATTTTGTTCGCGCTAGGTATCGGGCTGATCCTGCTTGAGTTATTCATTCCAGGCGGAATTGCCGGAACCATTGGCTTATTAGCTATCTTTGCAAGTTTCTTTATGGCATCTGATAATGTGGTCCATATGGGAATCTCGTTACTGATCGCCTTGACTGCGTCCATCGTTTTATCTATTTTAATGATAAGGGTGTTTGGAAAAAAGATGAAATTTTTCAAAAGAATCATACTGACAGATTCAACAAGCACTGAAAAGGGATATGTATCCAATAAAAACCGTCTTGAACTGATTGGGGTAGAAGGGGTCACGTTGACTCCCCTCAGACCTTCAGGAACGATCGTTGTTGACGATGAACGCATTGATGCAGTCAGTGAGGGTGGATTTATTGCAAAGGACAAGAGAGTTAGAATTGTTAAAACGGAAGGCTCGAGAATTGTGGTTAGAGAGAGTACAGAAATCTAATTTGTTTTTTTCATTGTATTGTTCATTGAGGTATTCTTGCCACGACGTATCGATAAAGTAACAAGTAGAGATAAAAACCAATGGTCTTTGAGTTTATTTGGTAAAATAGAGAAGATTCAAAGAACATGGAATAATATTTTTTAGGAGGCAGTTCATATGGATGCAAGTACAGCATTTGTTTTAGTAGCAATTGCACTCGGGATCATTTTCCTTGGTGTTTTGCTGACATTCGTACCGGTAATGCTATGGATTTCAGCATTAGCGGCAGGAGTCAGGGTCAGCATTTTCACGCTGATTGGTATGAGGTTAAGAAGGGTTATCCCAAGCAGGGTCATCAATCCGATGATCAAGGCGCATAAAGCGGGGTTGAATGTTACAACGAACCAGCTTGAAAGCCACTATCTTGCTGGAGGTAACGTAGACAGGGTTGTAAATGCACTGATTGCTGCACACCGTGCGAATATTGAGCTTTCATTCGAAAGAGCGGCAGCGATTGACCTTGCCGGCCGTGATGTATTAGAAGCGGTACAAATGAGTGTAAATCCAAAAGTAATTGAAACACCATTCATCGCTGGTGTGGCTATGGATGGAATCGAAGTAAAGGCTAAAGCAAGAATCACCGTAAGAGCAAACATCGACAGACTTGTCGGGGGTGCTGGTGAAGAGACAATCGTTGCCCGTGTAGGTGAGGGTATTGTATCGACTATCGGTTCTTCTGACAACCATAAAAAAGTGTTGGAAAATCCGGATATGATTTCGCAAACAGTTCTTTCCAAAGGACTGGATGCAGGGACTGCTTTTGAAATTCTATCGATTGATATTGCAGACGTTGATATCGGCAAGAATATCGGTGCCGAGCTTCAAACAGAGCAGGCAGAAGCGGATAAGAAGATTGCCCAGGCAAAAGCCGAAGAGCGTCGAGCTATGGCCGTAGCTCAAGAACAGGAAATGAAAGCGCGCGTTGAGGAAATGAGAGCGAAGGTCGTCGAGGCCGAAGCAACTGTACCATTGGCAATGGCGGAAGCGCTGCGTGAAGGCAATATTGGTGTAATGGATTATATGAACATCCAGAATATTGAAGCTGATACCGATATGAGAGGGTCCATCGGCAAGCTTACAAACGGTAATAAAGATAAAAACAATAATAACAATAATAACTGATGAGAGAACCCGGTAAAAGAAAGGGGGACTCAAGATGGAACTTTTATATGAACTTTTCAGCAACCCAATTGCTCTGTTCATTCTGATCGGTGTGATCTCCAGTCTGTTCAATAAAAAGAAAGATGGCCAGCAGCCTCAGCGCCGACCGGCCAGGCCATCTGGTCCGATGCAACAACCAGGACCGGCGAGGCAGCCTGGTCCTGCGCCTGCCAGGAGGCAGCCGGCAGAGGCCAGGGCTGAGCCTCGATCTGATATTGAAAAAGATTACGAGCCTGGATATGACCCTCGCAGGGAAGCAAAACGAAGCCGGGATTCAGGCAAGCGTGACCAGGGGGATACTGGTGCTGAAATCCTTAATGATATCCAGAAGGTTTATCTAGAAAGAAAGCTTCAGTCTGAGGAGCAGATGAACAAACAGAGATCAGGTAAAGGCCGGATGTCTTCTGGTGATTCATCGGGTCGATTGAATCAAAAAAGAGAACAAAAAGAACCTGAAATTGACTTCCAGCCAGACAGGGACAACGTGGTAGAGGGATTGATTTGGGCTGAAGTCCTTAGCAAACCGAGGGCGAAAAGGCCATATAACCCGGTCAGGAGAAATTAGGCAGAGACTCTGCCTGCATCCACTGGGTTTGGAAGAATGCGTAGGCATAAAGTTAAAAATGGTGCTAGAACCTTCTTTTTTCTCATACATATGAGATGAAAGGGGGTTCTTTTTTTTATGGCAAAAAAATGGGGCCAGTATGTACGCAAATGGATGACACAAAAAATGGATCTTCCTCAAGATGTCATGATGGATCTCCCTAGAATCACGATGGTTGGGCAAGTCCATATCTATATAGAGAATCACCGGGGTCTGCTAGCTTTTTCGGATGGCGAGGTGCGGTTGTTGATCAAAGGGGGCCAACTGATCGTCAAGGGAAAAGCGTTTGTAATCAAGACCATATTGCCTGAAGAAATCTTACTTGAAGGTAAAATTGATCAGGTTATTTATATAAATGATTGATTGAGGGGGAGACGAATGAAAAACCAATGGATTCACACCTTTTCTGGAACAGTCAAGGTGAAATTGACTGGAAAGGGAATAGAAAGATTTTTAAATCAGTTGACACGCAGTGGTGTTTCGATATGGAATGTGAAAAAGCATGGATCTGAGGCCGTCACCTTTTATGTCAATCTTCAGGATGTAAAAAAACTAAGGGTTCCAGCAAGGGAAAGTAATTGCAAAATCAGGTTTTTGGAGAGGGCGGGCGGCCCTTTCATTTTAAAGAAATTATGGACAAACAGTGGGTTTTTGGCCGGGGCATTTTTATTTTTAGGCTTAATTATGCTTCTATCGAACATGGTTTGGGGAATAGAGATTAAAGGTGCGAGCCCAGCGACTGAACACCAAATTCGTAAGGAATTGGACAGGATGGGTATTGGCGTCGGTAAATTGCAGTTCTCTATAGATAGTGTGGAGAGTATTCAAAAGGAGCTGACAGATAAAGTAGGAGCGCTGACCTGGATTGGTGTGGAGCTGAAAGGGACGACCTATAATTTTCAGGCTGTGGAAAAGAGTGAGCCGAAAAAAGCGGAAGTAATTGGGCCGAGGCACTTGGTAGCCAAAAGAAAAGCAGCTATCTACAAGATCTTTGTGGAAAAAGGGGAACCTGTTGTTGAAGTGAATGATTATGTTATGCCGGGCCAGCTTCTTGTTTCCGGCCTGTATGGAAAAGAAGATGATCTGAAAGTAGTGGCGGCTGAAGGTGAAATTCTAGGTGTGACATGGTATTCAACCAAGGTGGAATTGCCTTTGAAGAGTACGTTTCAGGTATACAATGGCAATGAAAAAAGGAAATATTCACTCGTATTCGCAGGCAAGTCTATGCCCGTATGGGGGTTCGGAAAACCTGATTTCAGTGAATATGAAATCGAAGTGACTGAACAGCCTGTGAGATTTTTTAAATGGGAACTCCCTGTGATGGTTGAAAAAAAGACCATTAGGGAGCGGGAGCAGGAAACACGCATCTATTCGAGAAAAGAAGCAATAGAGAGTGCAAAAGAATTAGCGAGAAAGGATATAAAAAACTACCTTCCTGAAAATGCTATCATTAAAGGGGAAAAAATTTTACATCAGTCAATCGAGAATGATAAAGTAAAGCTAACCACACATTTTACAATCATTGAAGATATAGCAGAAGGACAACCAATTATTCAAGGAGACTGAGAATGACAGAAGACTTAAAAACGATGGAAATACTACTAGCGAATCCAACTGAAGCCGTTTCATTATTCGGCAATGCAGATATGAACCTAAAGCTGATTGAAAAGGAGCTTGGTGTCTCGATTGTAACCCGGGGAGAGTCAGTAGGAATTTCCGGACCTGAGGACAAGGTCGAGCTGGCCCAGGCTGTTTTGGACAATCTGCTTGCTGTTATCCGCAAGGGTATCAGCATTAGCCAGAGAGAAGCCGTTTACGCGATTCAAATGGCCGAGAAGGGTACTCTGGAATATTTCAAGGATTTATATGATGAAGAAATCAGTAAAAACGTTAAGGGTAAATCGATCAGGGTCAAGACTCTTGGCCAAAGACACTATGTTAATGCCATCAAAAGCCGCGATCTTATTTTTGGCATTGGGCCAGCTGGTACGGGAAAAACGTATCTTGCGGTCGTTATGGCAGTCACGGCACTTAAGAATGGTACTGTGTCCAAAATCATCTTGACTAGACCAGCAGTAGAGGCAGGAGAAAGCCTCGGCTTCCTTCCAGGGGACTTGAAGGAAAAGGTAGATCCTTATCTCCGCCCATTATATGATGCCCTGCACGATATCCTTGGCACTGAACATACATTGCGCCTTATAGAGAGAGGAACAATTGAAATTGCACCTCTTGCCTATATGAGGGGGAGGACACTTGATGATGCATTCGTTATCCTGGATGAGGCGCAGAATACGACACAAGCCCAGATGAAGATGTTCCTGACTCGCCTGGGATTTGGGTCTAAAATGATCATTACTGGAGATACCTCCCAGATTGATTTACCAAAAGGGGCAAAATCAGGATTGGTTGAGGCAGAAAAAGTTTTGAAGGATGTCTCTGGAATCTCTTTTGTGCACCTTGAACAAGCTGACGTAGTCCGGCATCCGCTTGTCGGCCGGATCATAGAAGCATATGGTAAAAATGAATAAACACCTTAGTCCGCTCTTGGTAAACGAGAGCGGACTTTTGCATTCGCTCTTGTATCAGCATTCTCACGGGTTCTGGGTGTTTTCGCGAAGGATATTGAACTGACTTTTGATTAGGGGAACATTAAAATATCGAAAAGAGTTTTTGCTTATTATAGATAAAGCCACGCTTAGACATCTGCAGAATGGGACTAATTTTAAATAGAGGTGAAAGTTGAAGAAAAAACTGATATGATGGTACATAAAGTTAGGTATATTTCCCAGTTATTCTCAAGCTGGCTCTATTTTATTGAAAAAAATTACAAGTATGCATTCCACTTTGAGAAGTGTCTAGCTCCAGCGCCTAGCCCCCTCGATCGTTACGGTCCTGCCAATGAAGTCAAAAAGCGACTTCACTGTCAGGCCCTCTGAGGCACACGACGTGCCAACCCGCCAGCCACACGATGTGGCGTTTTAGGCGGGCAGCGCTTGTCGGGGCTGAGCAAGGCGCTTGCGCTTTTCACTTTATAAGAATTTAAACTTTTGCACTAAGATTAGTGTCTAGCTCCAGCGCCTAGCCCCTCGAGACGCTTCGGTCCTGCCAATGAAGTCAAAAAGCGACTTCACTGTCAGGCCCTCTGAGGCACACGACGTGCCAACCCGCCAGCCACACGATGTGGCGTTTTAGGCGGGCAGCGCTTGTCGGGGCTGAGCAAGGCGCTTGCGCTTTTCACTTTATAAGAATTTAAACTTTTGCACTAAGATTAGTGTCTAGCTCCAGCGCCTAGCCCCTCGAGACGCTTCGGTCCTGCCAATGAAGTCAAAGTACGACTTCACTGTCAGGCCCTCCAGCGCTTGTCGGGGCTGACCAAGGCGCTTGCGCTTTTCAAATAGGAGGGCTGTATATGGAAAAGCTGCAGGTCCAATTAACTGCCATTTTGAACTTGTTGAATATAAAAATCTTTCGGGTTTTGTTATTTTTACTGATTGGTGTCGTGATGTATTCGGCGATGTACACCAATGTAAAGCCTGAAAAGCTAAATTTGGAGCTCTTTTCTGTGGCAGAGCAAACCATCCGGTCGCCTATTACGATTGAGGATAAAGAAAGCACAGAAGCAAACCGCAGGAAAGCGGTCGAGCAAGTCAAGGATGTATATAGGGTCAAGAGTGAATATGCACAGAACAGGGTTGATTTGGTCACTTCGATTTTTGGTTCGGTTTCAGAAGTCAATGATGAAGCACAGGAAGAGATCGAACAGAAGAAAAAAGCAGCTGAAGAGGCAGATGTGGAAGACGTTCCTGCCCCTGAAGGTCCGACTACTGAAGAAAAACTGGCAAAGTTAAAAACGAAATTGACTGAGAATGAAACGAAAAGTTTATCTGACGAAGTATTTATTACTTTACTTCAAGCTCCGAAGGAAGAGCTTCTGGTTGCCAAAGACCTCACTGTTACAGCTATCAATAATACGATGAAACGCAGTGTTCCCGCAGATGAAGTAGAGAATGCAAAACTAAGTGTAGAGGAAGAATTAAAGTATACAAGTCTAAGCAGCAGCTTAAAGAAGGCAGTCATTGAAATCGGCCGTTATGCAGTAGTCCAGAATGAATTCTATGACCCAGAAGCTACTGAAGACTTGCGCCAGCAAGCTATGGACAGTGTTGAACCAGTAAGAATCCTTGAAGGGCAAATTCTCGTGGATGAAGGCCAGCTGATCAGCAGGGAAGTCTATAAAAAACTCCAGCTTGTTGGTCTGTTGGAGAGTGAAAATTCCTATAAGCCTTTTATTGGGCTTGGTATGGTTGTAGCGTTAATCCTATTTGCTTTGTATGTTATTTTTAACGAAATGGAAAACGCCGACAAAAAGCAGAAGAACCTTTTGATTTTCAGCATTATTTTTATTACCACTATATTGTTGATGAAGCTGGTCAGTCTTTTTGACGAATTTGAATACTCGGAGATTGGCTATATCTTCCCTGCTGCAATGGGAGCGATGTTAATCAAGATTTTAATAAATGAAAGACTGGCTTTGTTTCAGGTAGCAATCATGGCTGTTTGCGGTACTATTATCTTTAATGAGGGTATTACTGGGACATTGAATGTGACGATAGGGACTTATATATTAATCAGCGGTTTGGCTGCTATTTTGTTTTTACAGAAACAGAATCGACGTTCAAAAATACTTCAAGCAGGTTTGATTGTGTCGGTGGTTAATCTCATAGTTATCCTTTCCATTCTGTTTTTGAGGAACAGCCAATATTCCGGCCTTGAATACGGTTTTTATTTTACCGCTGCTTTCGTTTCCGGTATTGTTTCTGCTGTATTGACAATCGGTTTACTGCCATTTTTTGAAGCAGGGTTTGGTATTCTCTCAACTTTAAGGCTGATTGAGCTTTCCAATCCAAACCACCCGCTATTAAGAAAGATTCTTACGGAAGCTCCAGGTACGTATCATCACAGTGTTATGGTGGCCAATTTATCAGAAGCGGCTTGTGAGGCGATAGGGGCAAACGGGCTTCTTGCCAGGGTCGGGTGTTATTATCATGACATCGGGAAGACGAAACGGCCGCAATTCTTTATCGAAAACCAGATTAACATGGATAACCCGCACGATAAATTGCCGGCGTTGACAAGCAAAAATATCATTATCGCCCATGCGACCGATGGAGCGGAGATGCTCCGCAAGCATAGGATGCCAAAAGAAATCATTGATATCGCAGAACAGCACCATGGCACCACATTGCTCAAATTCTTCTACCATAAAGCGAAGCAAAGCGGGCATGAAGTTAAAGAGGAGGATTTCCGCTATCCCGGACCAAAGCCACAAACGAAAGAGTCTGCGGTCATTGGGATTGCGGATAGTGTTGAAGCTGCTGTACGTTCGATGGCGCATCCGACCCATGAGCAAATTGAAACGCTAGTACACAATATCATTGGGGACCGGCTGCAGGATGGCCAGCTGAGTGAGTGTGACATCACGTTGAAGGAGCTGGATACCGTCGCTGATACGCTTTGTGAAACATTGAAGGGAATTTTCCACTCAAGAATTGAATATCCAGAAATGAATAAGCAGAAGGTGAAGCAGGCATGAGTTTAGAAGTTGATTTTTTGGATGAAATAAATGAATTAACACATCAAGAATTGCATGAAATTGAAAAATTGCTGAACTATACGGCAGAGAAGGAGAATGTTCAGGAAGGGAGCGAACTTTCCGTTACATTCGTGTCGAATGAAAGAATTCAGGAAATAAACCGTGAATATCGTGACAAGGATCGCCCGACAGATGTCATTTCTTTCGCACTGGAGGAAATGGGTGAAGGGGAGATGGAAATAGTCGGAAAAGATATACCGCGGATTCTAGGCGACATTATCATTTCCGTTCCAAAGGCAAGGGAACAGGCAGAAGAATATAACCATTCTTTCATGCGTGAACTGGGATTCCTCGCGGTCCACGGTCTCCTGCATTTATTAGGCTATGACCATATGAATGAACAGGATGAAAAACAGATGTTTGACAGACAAAAAGAAATCCTGGATGGGTATGGGCTTGGCCGCTAAAAAACAGAGGAAGCATCCGTTGGCTTCCTCATTCAAATTTGGTTTCGAGGGAATTGCAGCAGCGGCAGCAAAGGAAAGAAATGTGCAAATCCATCTGACCATTTCCGTTTTCGTCATTTTTATGGGGTTTGTTTTCTCAATCAACAAGTACGAATGGATAGCCATTATCCTAGCCATTGGCGGAATGATCTCGATGGAAATGATGAATACGGCAATTGAAAGAACGGTTGATATGTACACGAAAGAATACCACCCGCTTGCGAAGCAGGCAAAAGATATCGCCGCCGGTGCTGTCCTGGTTTTTGCGATTGCTAGTGTCATGATCGGTTTCATAATTTTTCTGCCAAGAATATTCGCATGGTTTAGTTAGTTGTCCATACAGGGCAACTTTTTTTTGGTGAATAGACTTAGTTAGTCTGTTTTTTTCATCCATGAAAAGCACCTTTAAAGTACGTATTATCAGCAAGAAAACCTACACATTTAACCCTTCATGTTTGAACCGATTTGAAAACAGGGAAAAACTTAAGTAAAATATCATCACAGTGTAAAAACAGTGCTTGTATGTTTTTAGAAAATTTAAAATTTTATATTTCATTTTTGCTACAAACGATGAAATCACACTGAAAATAAGTTAAAATAAAGTGGAGAAGGGAAATACAGTATGAACTTTAATAATCAAGGCAATAACAACAATTCTCACAAATCAGGCTTTATCTCAATTATTGGAAGGCCTAATGTCGGAAAGTCGACCTTTCTTAACAGGGTAATCGGGCAAAAGATTGCGATAATGAGTGATAAGCCGCAAACGACCCGAAATAAGGTTCAGGGTGTCCTTACACTTGATGATTCACAGCTGATTTTCATAGACACTCCAGGGATCCATAAACCAAAACACCGTCTTGGCGATTTCATGATGAAGGTAGCACAGAATACTTTAAAAGAAGTCGATCTAGTATTGTTTATGGTCAATGCCCAGGAAGGATATGGACGCGGGGAAGAATTTATCATTGAGAAACTTCAAAATGTAAAAACACCAGTTTTCCTTGTCATCAATAAAATCGACTTAATCCATCCAGATGAATTGCTAAAATTAATCGAGTCTTACAATGAAAAGTTCAATTTCGCTGAAATTGTTCCGATATCTGCTCTTGAAGGAAACAATGTTGAAAAGCTCCTCGAGCAAATCAAGGAGAAAATGCCAGAAGGGCCACAGTTTTATCCCGCTGACCAGGTAACAGACCATCCTGAACGTTTTATTGTTTCTGAACTGATCAGGGAAAAAGCACTGCATCTGACGAGGGAAGAAATTCCTCATTCACTTGCTGTAGTAATTGAAAAAATGGAACGCCAGCCTGAAAAAGAAATGGTGCATGTCATGGCTACAATCATTGTTGAGAGGGACTCCCAGAAAGGCATCATAATTGGCAAGCAGGGCAGTATGCTGAAGGAAATTGGCAAAAGGGCACGTCATGATATCGAGAATTTGCTTGGTACGAAAGTGTTTCTCGAATTATGGGTAAAGGTACAAAAGGATTGGAGAAACAAAGCCACACAGCTTCGGGATTTTGGTTTCAGGGAAGATGAGTATTAAGCCTGTTTGGCAAAATGCTCCCTCATTAACATATTAACCAGTTGCAAATTATATTCATAAATAGGATTTACAATTTTTATGTAACATGAAAATCTGATTGACAGGCTATGATATTCATAAGGATTTGGGATATAAAAGTTGCTAGTGAAAAATTGAAAGGTGGGGTTTTCGATGTTGGATTTTACCTGGAAGGTGTTTTCTCAGACAGGTAACATTGACACATATCTTCTCTTTAAGGAATTGGAGAAAGACGATCAAGAAATACCCGGTTATCAGGAGGAAGAACTAGCAGAAATTGATTTTCCAATCTCATAGGTTTGTCTGTAGTAATGGATGGTGACAGCAGATGCTGCAGAAATGTGAAGGCATTGTCATTAGAACGACGAATTATGGCGAGAACAATAAAATTGTTACCTTATATACAAGGGAATTTGGAAAAGTTGGTGTGATGGCAAGAGGTGCTAAAAAGCCTAATAGCAGGCTTTCTGCTGTCACCCAGCTTTTTACTTATGGCCAGTTTCTATTCCAGGCAAGTTCAGGGCTGGGCAGCCTGCAGCAGGGAGAAATGATCTCTTCAATGAGGTCGATCCGAGAGGATATTTTCCTTACTGCTCATGCCAGCTATATTGTTGATTTGACTGATAAAGTGACTGAGGACAAGAAGTCGAACCCTTTCATGTTCGAATTGCTTCTCCAGACCCTTAATTATATGAATGAAGGCTATGATATGGAGATTCTCACTTTTATTTATGAGATGAAAATGCTGAATGTCCAGGGACTGTACCCCGTTTTGGACAAGTGTGCAAACTGTGGCAGTACGGAGGGGGATTTCAACTTTTCGATTAGAGAGGGCGGGCTTCTGTGCCATCGATGTTTCGAAATTGATCCTTACAGGAGCAAAACTTCACCCGGTACTGTGAGGCTGCTTCGATTATTTTATCTACTTGACCTAAGCCGTCTTGGCAATATATCAGTGAAGCCAGAGACAAAAGTCGAGCTGAAAAAAGTGATTTCCGCTTATTATGATGAATACTCAGGACTTTATTTAAAAACCAGGAAATTCCTTGATCAAATGGATTCATTCAGGGACCAACTGTAACTATTGACATTGCTGTTTCTTTTCGCTATTATTCAAATCAAAAGCTTTTCATGTTGGTTGTTCCCTTTAACACATAGTGTAAAGCAATCATGTTGATGAAAAGATTTAATGAAAATTACATATGTTGCGGTGAAGGAAAAGAGTACTTGAATCCCTCTGTATAAGCGAGTCCGGGTATGGTGTGAGCCGGATTGCAGAAATTAAGGAAGGCGTTCCGGAGCGACATCACTTTTAAAGAGGCTGCTATTTGCAGCAAATAGGGTGGAACCGCGGGTAAACTCTCGTCCCTATGCATGAATCGATGCATAGGGGGCGGGAGTTTTTTTGATTTTATATTCAGTCTATTTTCGCATTATTTGATGATTTTCGTATAATACGCCATTAATCAAGAAAGCCCAAAGTTTACGAAAAGAGCTTAGTAAAACACGATTTAAAATTTTCGGAGGTGTAATGATGAATATCCAAAATATGATTTTAACACTGCAACAACACTGGTCTGAACAAGGATGTGTCCTTATGCAGGCTTATGACACCGAAAAAGGTGCAGGAACAATGAGTCCATACACGTTCCTACGTGCAATTGGCCCGGAACCATGGAATGTCGCGTATGTTGAGCCGTCCCGCCGCCCGGCTGACGGTCGCTATGGAGAAAATCCAAACAGGCTTTATCAGCACCATCAATTCCAGGTAATCATGAAGCCTTCTCCAGACAATATTCAGGAACTCTATCTGGATTCATTGAAAGCTTTGGGTATTGATCCACTTGAACACGACATTCGTTTCGTAGAGGACAACTGGGAAAATCCATCCCTGGGATGCGCAGGCCTAGGTTGGGAAGTATGGCTGGATGGCATGGAAATCACGCAATTCACATATTTCCAACAGGTAGGCGGACTTGACTGCAAACCAGTTTCCGTAGAGATTACATACGGAATTGAACGACTAGCCTCTTATATCCAGGACAAAGAAAATGTCTTTGATCTTGAATGGACAAACGGTTTTACTGTAAGGGACATATTTGGACAGCCAGAATATGAGCATTCCAAATATACTTTCGAAACATCGGATAAAGACATGCTTTTCAACCTTTTCAATATTTATGAAAAAGAAGCAAATCGCCAAATGGATGAAGGGCTTGTCCACCCTGCATATGACTATGTCCTGAAGTGTTCTCACACTTTTAATATACTTGATGCACGTGGAGCGATTTCCGTAACTGAAAGGACCGGCTATATTGCCCGTATCCGAAATCTCGCCAAGAAAGTGGCAAAAACGTTCTATGAAGAAAGAGAAAAGTTAGGCTTCCCAATCATTAAACGGAAGGAGCAGGTGGAAAATGACTAAACGGAATTTATTGCTTGAAATCGGTTTGGAAGAAATGCCTGCAAGATTTATTACTGACACCATAAACCAGCTGGCTTCCAAGGTGGAGAATTGGCTAAAAACGAATAATATTGGTTTTGAAGCAATCAAGCTTTATTCAACACCGCGCAGGCTTGCGTTACTTGTCATGAATGTTGATGAACGCCAGGAAGACAGCGAGGAAGAAGCAAAAGGCCCTGCTAAAAAAATAGCTCTTGCTGCGGACGGAGAATGGTCTAAAGCAGCGGTTGGCTTTACACGCGGCCAGGGGTTGACCGTTGAGGATATATATTTTAAAGAGATTAACGGTGTTGAATATGCTCATGTAAAGAAATTTATAAAAGGAAAGGATACTTTTGAGCTGCTTGTTGAATTGAAAGCTATCATTTCTGGATTGACCTTCCCGAAAAACATGCGCTGGGCCGACCTCGAGCTTCGTTATGTTCGACCAATCAAATGGCTTGTTACAATGTTCGGAAATGAAGTCGTTCCATTTGAAATCGCTGGTGTCCAAACTGGCAACGTAACAAGAGGCCATCGATTCCTTGCAGAAGGTGAAATCCACTTAACCGCTCCTCAGGAATATGAAGAAGCATTGTTAGGACAATATGTTGTTGCTGACGCGCAAAAGCGTAAGGACGCCATTACTTCTCAGCTTGAAAAAATTGAGGAGGAAAACGGCTGGATAGTCCCTGTTGATGAAGACTTGCTGGAAGAAGTCAATAACCTGGTTGAATATCCAACTGCGTTATATGGCCGTTTCGAAGAGGAATTCCTGGAAATCCCTAGCGAAGTCCTAATCACTTCCATGAAAGAGCACCAAAGATACTTTCCGGTGAAATCCAAGAGCGGAGACCTGCTGCCTCTTTTCATCACAGTAAGGAACGGTGACCACCTCCATATTGAAAAGGTTGCCCGTGGAAACGAAAAAGTTCTAAGAGCTCGACTGGCGGATGCAGCATTTTTCTATAAAGAAGATCAAAGAATGCAGATTGATGCAGCATTGGAAAAATTGAAGAATGTTGTATACCACGAGGATATCGGAACAATTGCTGAAAAATCAGAAAGAGTACGCAAGCTTGCAGGCTTGATTGCTGATAGAATGGAGTTTTCGCCTGATGTTATCAAATTTGCTGATCGGGCGGCCCAAATCAGTAAATTCGATTTGGTTTCACAGATGGTATACGAGTTCCCGGAACTACAAGGGATTATGGGTGAAAAGTACGCTTTGCAAAAAGGTGAAAGCCCAGAGGTTGCAGCTGCAATTAATGAGCATTACATGCCTCGTAACGCGGAAGATTCAATACCTGCATCTCCAGCAGGAGCATTGGTTGCTATAGCCGATAAACTCGATACTATTGTTACGTTCTTCTCGCTTGGCATCATTCCTAGTGGTTCTCAAGATCCTTATGCATTGAGAAGACAGGCGACGGGGATCGTGCAGACCCTTATTGAAAAGAAATGGAATATCACACTTGAAAATCTTGTCGGCCTTTCACTTAACCTTGTATCAGAAGCAGGAATTACAAAGCGCACTGACGAAGAAGTTTACCATGACCTAATCCAATTCTTTAAATTGAGAGTCAAGCACTTGTTGCAGGAGAGAGGAATCCGCTACGATTTGATAGATGCAGTACTTGGCGGAGAGTTCGGTATTGTATCTGGACTGATTGAAAAAGCAGAAGCACTCCAGGCTGCCAGCAGCAATGAAGGCTTTAAAGAAAGCATGGAAGCATTAAGCCGGGTTCTTAATATCGCAAGCAAGAAAGACGTACTTGGGGATATCGATCCAGAACGATTCGAAAATGAGTATGAACAAAGGCTATATGAAAAGTATCTGGAGCTAGGAAAGAAGGCTGAAGACGGAATGGATGCTGCTTCTTATTATCAGCTTTTAGTTGACATCAAACCAGAAATCAATGATTATTTTGAGCATACAATGGTCATGTCTGATAACCAGGATGTGCGTGAGAACCGGCTAAATCAAATGGCTGCACTGGCAACTCTGATCATGAAGCTTGCGAAAGTAAATGATATTGTCGTAAAGTAAACATCTGTAAAAAATGAAATGCTTTCATTGAGTGCCTTCCTGCACAGGAAGGCACTTTAACAAGATGCTATGCGATGGGAACAGATGCAGGACAAATCGTCATGAAATGGTTAGAAAATTTCTTCCTTTTATTTACCTCTTGTAGTATATAATGATTTTATTAGGTTTTTTACGTAATAGCTGTTTTTACGGTCAGTCTAAAACTTCCATTGTCAGAACAATCTTGGGCAAAGCATAATTTTTAAAAAACCAGGATATAGCTTAATAAATTTTCAATCACTCCAATGTGAAAACAGCTTATATAAAATCTCCCGTTAGGTGGTGAGGACAATCGAACTGAATAAACGCCAGGAGCATATTCTGCAAATCGTAAAGGATAACGGACCGATCACTGGGGAGCATATTGCCGAAAAGTTAAATCTGACAAGGGCTACCCTAAGGCCCGACCTTGCCATCCTGACGATGTCGGGGTATTTGGATGCCAGACCTCGTGTAGGATATTTCTATACAGGCAAATCTGGAAATCAGCTGCTTTCGGAGAATCTAAAAAAAATTCTCGTCAGGGATTACCAGTCCATCCCTGTAGTCGTACCTGAAAATGTATCTGTCTACGATGCGATCGTTACGATGTTCCTTGAAGATGTAGGCACTTTATTTGTGGTCGATAAAGCTTCAAGGCTAGTAGGTGTCCTTTCTCGCAAGGATTTGTTAAGAGCAAGCATTGGGAATCAGGAGCTTACTACTTTGCCGGTTAATATCATCATGACAAGAATGCCAAATATTACAGTGTGCCGTCGGGATGACCTGCTTATTGATGCTGCCAAGGAATTAATTGAAAAGCAGATTGATGCCCTTCCGATCATCAAAGATACAGATGATGGGTACGAGTTGGTAGGAAGATTGACCAAGACAAACATTACAAAGGCTTTTGTGGCCTTGGCAGAGGAATAAGAAGCAAATAGAAAAGGGGTTGGTCAAAGATGAATAAAACACCTATTATTTATGTGGTTTCTGACTCTGTCGGTGAGACAGCAGAGCTAGTCACGAAGGCTGCCGTCAGCCAATTCGAACATTTGGATGTTTCACTAAAAAGGTTCCCTTATGTAGAGGATAAAGTACATATTGACGAAGTCATTTCACTTGCTAAGCATGATGGAGGGATGATTGCCTATACGCTGGTCAAGCCCGATATTAGCGAATATCTTCAAGAATCTGCCACTAAAGAAGGGATATATGCCTGTGACATCATCGGGCCGCTTATGCAGCAAATCCAGCGCCTAAGTGGTGAAACTCCGTTATACGAACCTGGTCTTGTCCGTAAACTTGACGAAGATTACTTCAAAAAAGTTGAAGCAATCGAATTCGCAGTAAAATACGATGATGGCCGCGATCCAAGAGGTATTTTGAAAGCCGATATTGTCCTAGTAGGAGTCTCGAGAACATCCAAGACACCATTATCACAATACCTCGCCCATAAGCGCTACAAAGTTGCGAATGTACCACTTGTGCCAGAAGTCGACCCTCCAGAGGAATTATTCCTTGTTCCAAAGGAAAAATGCTTTGGCCTTAGGATTACTCCGGATAAATTGAACCAAATCCGCCGTGAGAGGTTAATATCACTTGGTTTGAACGATCAAGCAATATATGCAAATATCGAAAGAATCAAGGAAGAGATAGAATATTTTGATGGGATCGTTGAAAGAATAGGATGTCCTGTAATCGATGTAACAAACAAAGCAGTTGAAGAAACTGCAAATGTCATTCTTAATATGGTCCGAAATAAAAAAATGGACGAATAGCACATATTTAGTTATGTGCTTTTCTTTTTGACGGTTCTTTAATGAATTAATGCATTAGCCGAGAAAAAATAATGGAAAAATAGCCTTTCTTATACTATAATAAAAAATTGTGATAAAAATGTATCTGTTTAGGTTTAGACTGGACAGATTACGAATAAACTATTTACTATCAGTTGTCAAGATTTTGACCGCGAAAAAATTCGACAAAATTCCCTTGAAAAAATACAATCCTTAAGAAGGAATATGCGGAGTGATGTAGAATTAATACTAGTAAAATCAACAGTCAGACCCTTTTTGTTGATGCAGACTCTTGCCCGGTCATTAAGGAAATTGTCGAAATCGCTTCGAAGTTTTCCATCGAAGCTGTTTTTGTGGCTTCATATGCCCATATGAAGAACGACCTTCAAGGACAGAACTGGGTATTTGTCGATTCTCATAAGGAGGCTGTAGACCTTTATTTAATGAATCACGTTAAGAAAGGTGATTTTGCGGTGACGCAGGACATTGGTCTTGCATCTACCCTCATTGCGAAAGGGGTTTATGCCATCTCTCCAAGGGGAAATTTATTTGAAGAAAAGGATATTCAGACTGCCCTTGACTTAAGGTATCTTTCTGCCAGGGCAAGAAGGCAGGGATCCTATGGTAAGGGACCCAAACCCTTTACTGAAAAAGACAGGGAAAAGTTTATAAAGGAATTGAGCATGCTTTTGTCGAATTTTAAGATATGTTCAAGGAATCACAACTAATTAGAGGTCATGCTTATGGCAGAGAGAATTGCCGAGGAAAAAGTAAATGAAATCCGGCAGGCGGTTGAAATAGTCGATGTCATTGGTGATTATGTCCAATTGAAAAAACAAGGTCGGAATTATTTTGGGCTTTGTCCATTTCATGGGGAAAACTCTCCATCATTTTCAGTTTCACCTGATAAGCAGATTTATCACTGCTTTGGTTGTGGTGCCGGCGGGAATGTATTTTCATTCCTGATGGATATTGATGGCCTGTCGTTTCAAGAAGCTGCAGTAAAGCTCGCGGAAAGGGCGAAAATTGAACTAAAGCTGGAAGGACCGGCTGCGGGCAAAAATACACAACTGCCTGAAGGCTCGAAACAAATGATCGAAGCGCATGAACTATTGCGTAAATTCTATCACCATTTGCTTGTAAACACAAAAGAGGGTCAAGATGCCCTGGAATATCTTCTTAACAGGGGATTTACCCAAGAATCCATTGACCGCTTCCAAATAGGCTATGCACTGCCTTCATGGGACTTTGCAGTTAAACTGCTTGAAAAACGGGGGTTTTCGCTGAATCTTATTTCGAAAGCAGGGCTGGTCATCCAGCGGGAAAACGATGAAACATACTTTGACAGGTTCAGGAACAGGATAATGTTCCCAATCCTCGACCATCAGGGAAATACGATTGCGTTTTCAGGGCGGGCACTAGGGGGCGAAGAACCCAAATATCTAAATAGTCCCGAAACGCAAATCTTCAACAAAAGTAAAATTTTATATAATTTCCACCTTGCGCGTGGCTCGATCCGTAAGCAGCAGCAAGCTGTTCTTTTCGAAGGCTTCGCCGATGTTATTTCCGCTAACCGTGCAGGAGTAGAAAACGGGGTCGCCACGATGGGGACATCGTTGACTGAAGAACATATTTCCTTGCTGAAAAGAAATGTTCAAGCTGTAACGATTTGTTACGACTCGGACAAAGCCGGTATAGAAGCGGCATTCAGGGCGTCAAACATGCTGTCAAAAGCAGGATTACCTGTCAGGGTTGCAACAATGCCGGATGGGATGGATCCTGATGACTTCATAAAGGTGCATGGTGAGGAAAAATTCAGGAACGATATTATTGGCTCCAGCGCCACTTTGATGGCATTTAAATTAATATATTATCGCCGAGGGAAAAACCTTCAGAATGAAGGAGATCGCCTCCAATATATCGAAGAAGTACTTAAAGAAATCAGTACACTCGATAAAGCAGTAGAAAAAGACCTGTACTTGAGGCAGCTTGCGAATGAATTTTCGCTATCTCTTGATGCATTAGTCCAACAAATCAATCAGTTGGCTCAGGCATCGGGCCCGAAAAGGCAAAATCAGCCGCGAGCGGAATCAAGACCTGCAAGCTATGCCAGGAAATCAGAACTCAAGCCTGCATACCACACTGCGGAAAGGCGAATGATCTTTCATATGATGAGAGACGCCGACGTTGCATATAAGGTGCAGGAAATGCTTGCAGGAAGTACATTGAACATTGATGAACATCAGGCTATTATTACTTATTTATTTGCATACTATGAAAAAGGACATGATCCTGACCCAAGCGCGTTCTTAAATTATCTCCAGGATAATAAGCTAAAAAGGGTCGTTGCTGATATAGAGATGATGCCTCTTAACGAGGAGATCAATGACCAGGAATTATCTGATTATATCAAGCAGGTCTTGAATTATCAAAAAATGTTAAAAATAAAGGAAAAAATGGCAGAACAAAAACAGGCAGAACGACAAAACGACTTCTTGCGCGCTGCGGCTATCGCAACGGAAATTATCCAATTGCGCAAGACCTTATAAAGCTTATGCTGATTGTTTTTGATTTTTGGAAGGAGGGGGACATATGGCTGAAAAGTCAGCCCGTTCTAAAGAAGTCACCGAAAATGAAGTGACGGTTGAACAAGTAAAAGACCAGTTAACGGCACTGGGTAAGAAAACAGGCGTCCTTGCTTATGATGATATCGCAGAGAGGCTATCAAGCTTCGACCTTGATTCCGATCAAATGGATGAGTATTATGAGTTCCTTGGTGAACAAGGGATTGAACTCGTTGGTGAAAGCGATGAGGTTGAAGACCCAGACCTCAAACAGCTTGCAAAGGACGATGAAGAATTCGACTTGAATGACTTAAGTGTCCCGCCGGGAGTTAAGATCAATGACCCGGTAAGGATGTATTTAAAAGAAATCGGCCGAGTTGACTTGCTTTCTGCAGAAGAGGAAATCAATCTTGCAGAAAGAATTGAACAGGGCGATGAAGAAGCCAAAAGACGCCTTGCTGAAGCGAACCTTCGACTCGTAGTTAGTATCGCGAAACGCTATGTTGGCCGCGGTATGTTATTCCTTGACCTTATTCAGGAAGGGAACATGGGCTTAATTAAGGCAGTAGAAAAGTTTGACTACCGTAAAGGGTTTAAGTTCAGTACCTATGCTACTTGGTGGATTCGTCAGGCGATTACTCGTGCTATCGCTGACCAGGCAAGGACAATCAGGATCCCTGTCCATATGGTTGAAACAATCAATAAATTGATTCGTGTACAAAGGCAGCTTCTTCAGGACTTAGGCCGCGAACCAACTCCTGAAGAGATCGGCGAAGACATGGATCTGTCACCAGAAAAAGTACGCGAAATCCTTAAGATTGCCCAGGAGCCTGTATCTCTCGAAACGCCGATTGGGGAAGAAGATGATTCCCACCTTGGAGATTTCATTGAGGACCAGGATGCTACCTCTCCTTCTGAACATGCTGCGTATGAGCTTTTGAAGGAACAGCTGGAGGATGTCCTTGATACGCTTACTGACCGTGAAGAGAACGTCCTTAGACTCCGTTTCGGTCTTGATGATGGACGTACTCGTACATTGGAAGAAGTGGGTAAGGTATTTGGTGTTACGCGCGAACGTATACGCCAGATTGAAGCTAAGGCACTTCGTAAGCTGAGACACCCAAGTCGCAGCAAACGATTGAAAGACTTTTTAGAATAGGATTGCCAAGGAATAATTTACTTTTTAAAATAAAAGTAAATTATTCCTTTTTTTATGTTCTTTCCCCCGACAATTAGCTCGGATAATCAATAAGACAGGATGTGCCGACATATGGATGAACATCGCAGGAAAATCATCACCAATGAAATTAAGTACTGGAAACAAAACAGGCTGCTGCCGGAGCACTACTGTAATTTCCTCTTGAACCTGTATTCAGAGGGAAGTTCTGAAGCCCCTTCAACTCTGGGGAAAAGGCCAAGCCGCATGAAAGCATTGGTAAGTTTCATTTTAGTTGGATTGTTATCGCTTTCAGTTTTTTTATTTTATTTTACTGAATTGTCGATCTTTTTGCAAACTGCCCTAATCACTTTTTTTGGTATTAGCACACTTTCATTAGCTCTTTACCTGTTAAAAAAATCTTTTTTTGATTTAATCCCATTACTTGCTTCGGCACTTCTTTTACTGATTACATCTGTTCAGGCGGTTGAAATAATATTGCCAAACCATCCCGCCAGCCTTTACATTGTAACGGCGCTAAACTGTTTGTTGTGGTTAGCAGCAGGCATAAAATGGACAATGGTTAGCTTCAAGCTCTCAGGAATCATAGGGCTAATCGTCCTGGTGATTGCTATATTTGTATAATATTTAATAATTTTAAAGTTTTTAAATGTTGAGAAAATTGTTTGTTCACCTTTATAATGAAGAATGTAAACGCATTCAATGTTTTAAGGGGGATGGAAATGAATTTTGATTTAACATCAGAACAGGCAATGATTAAAAGGACAATCAGAGAATTTGCGGAGGAAGAAGTTGCTCCAGGAGCGATTGAAAGAGATAAAACTAAACAGTTTCCGACAGAAATTTTCAAAAAGCTAGGAGAACTTGGAATGCTGGGCTTACCTTTCCCAGAGGAATATGGCGGAGCGGGAGCTGATACGGTCAGTTTCGCAATTGTCACAGAGGAGCTGAGCAAGGCCTGTGCTTCCACGGGGATTACATATTCTGCACATATATCCCTCGGCGGTGCTCCTATAAATCTATTTGGCACAGAAGAGCAGAAACAAAAATATTTAACGCCAATATGTACAGGCGAGTCCCTGGGGGCATTTGGGCTGACAGAACCGAATGCTGGGTCGGATGCAGGAGGAACCCAGACGACAGCCAAAGAGATAGATGGTGAATACATCATCAACGGCAGTAAGAACTTTATCACAAATGCCAGCTATGCCAAACATCTCGCAATGACTGCAATCACTGGTAATGTGGACGGCAAAAAGGAAATAAGTGCGATTATTGTACCAACAGATGCACCAGGATTTTCTGTTATCGATAATTATGAAAAAATGGGATTGAATGCTTCGAATACTACTCAGCTTGTGATGGAGGATGTCCACGTTCCTGTTGAGAATCTGCTAGGCAGGAAAGGGGATGGATTCAAGCAATTCCTTGTGACGCTGGACGGCGGAAGGATCGGCATAGGCGCAATGGCTGTAGGAGTAGCTCAGGCCGCTTATGAAAAAGCTTTGCAGTATGCTAAAGAAAGACAGCAATTCGGCAGACAGATATCACAGTTTCAGGCTATCCAGTTCAAGCTTGCGGACATGGCAATGAAAATTGAACTCGCACGCAATATGGTATATAAGGCTGCCTGGCTGAAGGACCAGGGACGCCCATTTTCAAAGGAAGCATCAATGTGTAAGCTCTATGCTTCAGAAATTGCCATGGAAGTGGCCGATCAGGCTGTCCAAATACATGGCGGATACGGCTATATGAGAGAATATGAAGTGGAACGTTATATGAGGGATGCGAAGCTGCTAGAGATCGGTGAGGGTACATCAGAAGTCCAAAGAATGGTTATTGCAAGATTAATTGGCTGCTAAAAGGGTATCCTAAATATGCTTTATACAGAAAAAACTTCATCAAATGATGAAGTTTTTTGTCTAAATTGTGAACAAGTGTGACAAAGTTTGCTTTTTTACTTTCCCTGTAAACGTTTTTCAAGTAAAATAATATCTGTGTGAAATCATTATTTAAGTAGATGTTGTACATAAAGGAGGGTATATGATGAATCGTAATCCAATTATCCCGTTCGTATTGATCATGGTAATGGGAATCGGCTTGATGTTCCTGCTTTCTTTCAAGGGTGTTGGGGATTCCAAGGATCTGGCAAAGGAAAAAGAAGGCGGCGGTGAAAAGACTGAAGAAACTGCTGAAGCAAACCCGGAGGATTTTTACCAGCAATCATGCGCGATGTGCCACGGAAACCAGTATGAAGGCGTTTCAGGTCCTTCATTGAAAGGCGTAGGCAGCAAGTACTCACAGGAAGAAATCAAAGATATCCTGGTTAATGGAAAAGGAGCAATGCCTCCTGGTCTGGCTGCGGGTAAGGAAGATCAAATGGCAGAATGGATCGTTAATGAATTGAAGTAATCTTTAAAGGCTCTTTGCTTTGGCAAAGAGCCTTTACTTTTTTCCTCATACATAATTGGACAAGGGGTATGCAGTTTTCATATACTAATAAAAGCAAAATAAGATTTAGTAGGTGACTTGTATGAATACTGAAAAACTCTCAAACAGGCTTGAAGCCGTTGCAAATAATATACCTGAAGGTGCTAGGTTGGCAGATATTGGATCCGACCATGCCTACCTTCCTTGTAATGTTGTTAAAAAGGGAACTGTTCCAATGGCGATTGCTGGCGAGGTAGCAGAAGGACCATTCCAATCTGCCCTCGAGCAGGTTCAGGAGGAAAGTCTAACAGACAAGATTTCGGTCAGAAAAGGGGACGGTCTTGAAGCAATCGAACCAGGAGAGGTGGATTGCATTACCATCGCGGGTATGGGCGGTACTTTGATTTCAACGATCCTTGAAAAAGGAAAATCGAAACTAGAAGGAGTCAGCAGGCTTGTCCTTCAGCCAAATGTTGGCAGCTTTGCGGTGCGCAGATGGTTGATCGACAATGGCTGGGAACTAATCAAAGAAGAAATTCTTGAAGAAGATCGGAAAATTTATGAAATCCTTGTAGCGGAGAAAGGCGAACCATTAAAGCCATATCAGCATATCAATCTTGAAATTGGAATATTGTTTGGGCCATTTCTGCTAAAAGAAAAGCCAGAAGTATTCAAAGAAAAGTGGAAAGCTGAAAAGAGAAATTGGGAGCGTATCTTAAAGCAGCTTGATGACGCTGTGCAGAATGATGATACAGCTAGTAAGAGACAGGAACTGAGAACGAAATTAAAGATGGCAGAGGAGGCGTTACAGTGAAAAAAGTGAATGGGCATGAAGTGATCCAGCTTTTTGAACAATTTTCTCCTAAGGCATTTGCGATGGAAGGCGATAAGGTTGGCCTGCAAATAGGAGCGTTGAACCAAACAGTCGAGAACGTCCTAGTTGCTCTTGATGTAACAGAGGAAGTGGTGGAGGAGGCAATTGCCAAAAATGCACAGTTAATTATCGCACATCATCCGCCAATTTTCCGGCCATTGAAAAAAATCGCGACGGACACTCCAGCTGGGAGAATGATAGCCAAGCTAATCAAGCATGACATCGCAGTTTATGCTGCACATACGAACCTGGATGTGGCAAAAGGAGGCGTAAATGATCTGCTTGCTGCTGCACTAGGTTTAAAGAACGCTCAAGTGCTTGTACCGACCTATGAGGACCAGTTGAAAAAGCTTGTCGTTTTCGTGCCAGAGGAAGATGCTGAACGTCTGCGGGAAGCGTTAGGAAATGCAGGAGCAGGGGCAATCGGCAATTATAGCCATTGTTCGTTCTCCGGGGCGGGTGAAGGACGTTTCCTGCCTGGAGAAAACACAGATCCTCATATCGGCGAACAAGGAAAGCTTGAAGCAGTCAATGAAGTGCGGGTAGAAACTGTTTTTCCACAAAGTATTGAAAAGAAAGTCATCCAGGCTATGATCAAGGCTCATCCTTACGAGGAAGTAGCCTATGATGTATATCGACTTGAGAATAATGGAGAACAACTTGGACTTGGCAGAATCGGACAAGTCGAAGAAACGACCCTTTCTGAATATGCTAATGTTGTAAAGGAAGCTTTGGGTGTGGAAAAAGTTCGCGTTGTCGGCGACTTAAACGCAAAGGTGAAAAAAGTAGCTGTCCTTGGTGGTGACGGAAATAAGTATTACTCCCAGGCAAAATTCCGCGGGGCAGACGTTTATGTTACAGGGGATATTTACTATCACACAGCACATGACGCGCTGATGGCTGGCCTGAATATGATTGATCCGGGACATAATGTCGAGAAGGTCATGAAAAAAGGAGTCGCCACGATGATGGAAGGACTATGCAAAGAAAAAGGATATGAAGTGAGCTTTATTCCTTCTGAAATAGGGACAGATCCATTTACTTTTATGTAGATTGTTGGATCTGAACGAACCAGGTTGCTGGCATTAGGGCAGTGTTGGGACTGAAAACTTCTTTTGGCATCAGTTTCGGTCGCAGAACGAGGTCAGTTGCGCCCGAAAAACGTTTCTGGCATTAGTTTCGGTCGCAGAACGGGGTCAGTTGTGCACTAAAATCGTTTCCGGTTCCAGTTTCGGTCACAGGAACACCTAAGCAGCGACCAAAGCCGATAGGAATTTCGGTTACCCGAACCCGCAAATAACGAAAACAAGAAAGCAGCCTGAATTGAATTCAGGCTGCTTTCAGTTATTATACGTTTGCCTCAGTCTTCTTAACTTTTGGCAGGATTTTATGAAGAGGTACCTTTTTCTCTTTTACCCAGGTTTCTTCGTTTGCCTTATCAAACTGTTCGAGGAAGGTAATGACCTCTTTAGTGATCGGTGTCGGAGTCGATGCTCCAGATGTAACCGCGACTGTTTCAGCATCTTTGACCCAATCCATATTCAGCTCTGTAATATCAGCAATCCGATATGCTTTTGTTCCTGCGATTTCTTCGGATACCTGTGCGAGACGGTTTGAGTTATTGCTCTTTGGATCGCCGACGACAATCAGGACATCTGCTTCTTTCGCCTGCTCGGCTACAGCCTCCTGGCGTACTTGCGTTGCCATGCAAATTTCTCTATGAACCTCAGAGTGAGGGTACTTTTCTTTCACTTTTTCCATGATGTCGCCAACATCCCACTGGCTCATCGTTGTCTGGTTGGTTACGATCAACTTCTCAGCCTGCAAATCCAAAGCCTCTACATCCGCTGCAGTTTCCACAAGATGTACAATCCCTGGCGCAACACCGACAGCGCCCTCTGGCTCAGGATGCCCTTTTTTGCCGATGTAAATGACCTCAAAGCCTTCTTTTTCTTTTTCCCTGATCAGATTATGAGTGTTTGTCACGTCCGGACATGTCGCATCAATTGAGACAAGTCCCTTTTTCTTGGCAAGCTCCCTGACTTCGGGGGAAATGCCGTGTGCTGTAAAAATAACTGTTCCGCCTTCAACCTTTTCAAGGATTTCCTTGCGGTTGTTACCATCCAATGTAATGATGCCTTCTTCTTCAAATGCATCAGTGACATGCTTATTATGGACAATCATCCCAAGTATATATATAGGACGCGGCAAGCTTTTATCCAATGCAGCATTTCGTGCAATGACCATGGCATCAACAACACCATAGCAATATCCGCGTGGCGATATTTTAATTACATTCATTGAGTCATCCTCCTAAGAGTACCTCTGATTCTTTCTTTTATTATATAAGACTTGTAGAAAGAATACAAAAGTGACTTTCCAGAAGGAATGAATTAACTGTTATCCAATTTATATGAACAATTTTGGAGAAGAAGCTGCATTATTGCTTTGCTTTTTGACGGTCTTTTTTTGTGTTGGGGAATTGCTATTAGCCTTTTTTGATTTTTTTGGTTTCTTTTTTTTATCGGATGTTTCATTCGTTTCTTCCTCGGCTTTTGGTTCATCAGCATCCGGCAGATCCTTCAATCCTCTGTACAGTTTCCACATCGAAGGCAGATTACGGACAAGAGGACCGTATTGCTGGACCATCGGACCGAATTGCTGTGCTGTGTTAAGGACTTTTTGAGTGTTGGTGAGAAATCCATTCAGCGCAGATGGATCAGCGAGGGTTTTCAGGATTCCTCCGCCTGAGGTGGCTCCACGCGCCGGCACATTTCCGCCTGATAATAAACCTGAAATTCCATTCCCCTGGCTTCTGGTGCCTTTTCCTAAAATCTTTGAAAGCAGTCCTCCGCCCTGGCGTGATTGAGTATTTCTTCCCATCATCCGAGGTATTTGCCCTTGTGGCATCCCGGATCCAGGACCGAATGGATTTGGATACATCTGACGCTGTCCCATACCAGGACCTCCCATCATACCGGGACCTCTCATCATACCAGGACCATTAAACCGATTCTGCATCCCGCGTAAGTTCATACGGGGTCCTTGTAGCATCGTGACCCCTCCTTTCCCAATATTTCATCTCTTACTAGAGTATGCATATAATCAAGATTGGTTTAAGAAAAAAGTATGTTTGCGAAACAGGTTTGTTTTTTTATAAGGAAAGGTTAAGATAGTACTGATTGGAGATTTTCTGCAATCTTTATTATAATTACAGGATGAACCTGAAGAGACAGCTTACGGAACGAGCTGTATTCCCCAATTTACCAAGGGGACAGGGTGAAAAAAGGAGATTTTCAATGAGTGAAACAAAATTTAATCGTTATGAATTGAAGCCGTTCATTATAGATGCGATCAATAAACTAGGTTTTTATGAGCCGACTGAAATCCAGGAACGTCTTATTCCCACAATCCTGAAGGGTGAAAGCGCCATCGGGCAATCCCAGACTGGAACGGGAAAGACGCATGCCTATGTACTGCCAATCATGGATAAGCTTAATCCATCACGCAATGAAGTCCAGGCAGTGATCGCTGCGCCAACGCGTGAGCTTGCCAACCAAATTTATCATGAAGTTCTAAAAATTGCTGAACACGCTCCGCAGGGAGAGCAGATCACAGCTCGTTGCTATATAGGCGGGACGGACAAGCAAAGAACGATTGAAAAGCTTAAGACCCAACCACAAATCGTCATTGGTACCCCAGGAAGGATTAACGACCTGGTCAAAGAAAATGCGCTATTTGTGCATACCGCGAACATGCTGGTGATCGATGAGGCCGACTTAATGCTAGATATGGGATTCATCGAGGACATTGACCAGTTTGCATCCCGTATGCCAGAAAAGCTTCAAATGCTTGTGTTTTCAGCGACGATTCCTGAAAAATTAAAACCATTCTTGAAAAAGTACATGGAAAACCCAAAATATGTACAAATCGATCCTAAACAGGCTACTGCAGAGAAGATTGAACATATCCTTCTACCTTCAAGGCATCGTGATAAAATCGGGCTTGTGCATTCAGCTCTTCTTGCGTTTAACCCATATTTGGGACTTGTATTTGCTAATACGAAGAAAAAAGCTGACGAAATTGCCGATGGTTTGATCCAAAAAGGAATGAAGGTTGGTCGTATCCATGGTGACCTGAGCCCACGAGAACGTAAGCGTGTCATGAAGCAGATCAAGGATCTTGAGTTCCAGTATCTTGTAGCTACTGACCTGGCCGCAAGAGGAATCGATATCCAGGGTATCAGCCATGTCATCAACTATGAGTTGCCGACGGACCTTGATTTTTATATCCACAGGGTAGGAAGGACAGCACGTGCTGGTTCATCAGGAATTGCCTTGACGATTTATGAGCAGAGTGATGAAGATGCATTGATCCGCCTTGAAAAGATGGGCATCACTTTTAAAAATATTGATTTGAAAAAGGGTGAACTTACCGAAATCGAGGAACGGAACAGACGCCTGAACAGAAAGAAAAAGGAAACTACTGGCGAGGCGAAGGCAAAGACGCTCGTTTCCAAGCCTAAAAAGGTAAAACCAGGCTATAAAAAGAAGATGAAATATGAGATGGATAAAATAAAAAAACGAGAAAACCGTATACAAAAGAGAAATAAATAAAGGGATTTAGGAGAGATCAAGATGTTAATTGGCTCACATGTTTCCATGAGCGGTAAAAACATGCTGCTTGCAGCTAGTGAGGAAGCCGTTTCATATGGAGCAAATACTTTTATGATCTATACAGGGGCACCTCAGAATACAAGACGAAAAAAAATCGAGGACCTGAATATTGAAGCTGGCCGCCTGCATATGGAGCAGAACGGCATCAATGAAATCGTCGTCCATGCTCCTTATATCATCAATATCGGGAACACACAGAATCCTGATACATTTGATTTAGGCGTAAGATTTTTACGGAGTGAAATCGATAGGACGGAAGCAATTGGCGCCAAGCAAATCGTACTGCATCCAGGTGCGCATGTAGGAGCAGGGACAGAAAAAGGCATTGAAAAAATCATTGAAGGGCTCAATGAGGTCCTTACGAGTGGAGATAAAGTCCAAATTGCTCTTGAAACGATGGCTGGAAAGGGATCGGAGTGCGGGAAATCCTTCGAAGAGCTCGCGATGATCATGGATGGCGTCATCCATAACGACAAGCTGTCTGTCTGCTTTGATACTTGCCATATACATGATGCAGGATATCCAATCGTTGAAGATTTTGATGGTGTGCTGAATGAATTTGATAAAATCATCGGACTGGATAGATTGAAGGTTCTTCATATCAATGACAGCAAAAATGAGGTCGGGATGAGGAAAGACCGTCATGAGAATATCGGATTTGGACATATCGGCTTTAACGCATTAAGCTACATTGTCCACCATCCGCAATTGACACATGTTCCTAAAATTCTCGAAACACCATTTGTCGGTGAGGACAAGAACAATAAAAAGGCCCCTTACAAACATGAAATTGAAATGCTGAAAAGCAAACAATTCAAAGAAAATTTGCTTGATATCATAAGGAATGGCTAATCCTGATTGACAAAATCAAGGCTGTGGAACAGGCATTCCACAGCTTTTTTTTATTTGGGGTAAGAAATTTTAAGATTATTGTTAGGTTAATGCTCGTAACAAACTGAGATGACTGGTTATCATGAAAACGCACAGTGATATTATAATCATTATCAGCAATAGGCCGATGACGGACAGAAATAGTCGGCAAAAGGAACAATATGTCCGTCATAAGGTTCATGACGGACAAAAATAGCCGGGAAAAGAATAAAGTGTCCGTCACAAATCATGATCATGACGGACACACCTCTTATTTAGTGAATTTCACGAACAGCTTATTAACTTCTTTTGCTGTTTCAGGGCTGGTGATTCTGGCGATTTGCTTGATCAGTGCCGATCTCTCTGAAACATTAAAGATGTTCACTTTTTTTCCGCGTAAGTATCCGGCGATTTTCTCTGCCTGTGCCTTTGTAATGGAAATATTAAATTGAGAGGCGTACTTCAGCAGTTCATCAGCCGTGATGTTGCCTATTTTATGGTTAATGATATTTTCAAAAATAGCCAAAGATCATCACTCCTTCATAGTAGGGTATGTGCCCAGTTCTAGATTCGTGACAATTTTCTTGGAATGTGAGTTCTTTTATTTACATTATGGTCAGTAAGAGATATACTACTAAAAGTAAATCGGAATGATTCTTATTTTGCGGGTGATAAAAATGGACAATAATAATTACATCGTCCAGGTACAAGATCTTTATTATCGATATGATAAAGAAAATGTTCTTGAAAATATACATCTGTCTATCCAAAAGGGTAGTTTTTTGGCGATTGTCGGCCCGAACGGTTCCGGCAAGTCAACCTTGCTGAAGTTGATGCTTGGGCTGATCAAGCCGCAACAAGGCTTAATCCGCCTGTTTGGACAAGATATAAGCAAGTTTAAGGAACAGCATAAAATTGGCTTTGTATCCCAAAAGGCCAATTCTTTCAACACCGGCTTCCCTGCTACCGTTTTTGAGGTGGTCGCCAGTGGTCTGACGAAGAAGCTCGGCCTTTTCAATTTTTTGAAGAAGAGTGACCATGCAAAGATAAAGCAAGCAATCGAGTCCGTAGGGATGGGGAAATTCCTAGACAGGAATATTGGGGAACTATCCGGCGGCCAGCAGCAGAGGGTATTCATCGCGAGGGCGCTGGTCAGTGAACCTGAATTGCTGATTCTGGATGAACCAACGGTAGGTGTGGACGTTCAGAACGTCAATTCCTTTTATGAGATGCTCGAAACACTCAATAAGGAGAAAGGCATCACTTTGCTATTGGTAACTCATGATATAGGTACGATTTCTGAAAAGGTCACAAATGTAGCCTGCTTGAATAAAAACATGCATTTCCATGGAAGTGCTGAGGAATTTGAACAATTGAAGATAAATGATATGTCAGAGATTTATGGTCATGATGTCCATGTATTGACACACGATCATCACCATCACGGAGGAGGGCACCTTCATGATTAGCGGATTGTTGCAATACGAATTTTTGCAGAATGCTTTTTTGACCGGCATGATCATTGGCGTGATTGCTCCGCTGCTCGGTGTTTTTATCGTAGTCAGAAGGCTTTCGCTTATAGCTGATGCCCTCAGCCATGTCACATTGGCGGGAATTGCCGCAAGCCTTCTGCTTGAAAAAAAGTTTATGGTTTTCAGCGGCCTGAATCCTCTTTACATGGGAATGGCTTTCTCAGTTGGCGGCTCATTGTTCATCGAAAAACTGCGCACTGTTTATAAACATTACCAGGAATTGGCGATACCGATTATCCTCTCTGGCGGAATTGGCCTTGGGGTAATTTTCATTTCGCTTGCTGATGGCTTTAATACAGATTTGTTCAGTTATTTATTTGGCAGCGTGAGTGCGGTGAGCAGGGCTGACCTTTGGACAATCTTGGTTATCAGCATACTGGTAATAGTACTTGTGGTATTGTTATATAAAGAACTTTTCCTTTTATCATTCGATGAAGAATATGCAAGGGCAACGGGAATTGCTGCAAAGACGCTCCACTTTATTTTCATCATTATGGTAGCACTAGTGATTGCAGCATCGATGAGAATCGTTGGAATCCTGCTGGTCTCATCCCTGATGACACTGCCAGTTGCCGCAAGCATCCGGTTCGCAAAGGGATTCAAGCAAACCATCTTCTATTCCATCCTGTTCGGCGAGGTATCAGTATTGGGCGGTTTGTTCCTGTCCTACTACCTGGACCTTGCTCCAGGCGGAACAATTGTAATGATTGCTGTACTCATCCTTGTGCTTGCCATTTGGCTAAAAAAACGCGCGGCAACAAGATCCATCTAACGGGGTGATATCATGAATGTGAATGAAGCAATGATCCTGTTGAAGGAACAGGGTTATAAGCATACTGGAAAAAGGGAAGATATGCTCCAGCTGTTTTCCGATAATGACAAATATTTGACTGCTCGCGATGTACTTGAACAGATGAAGGGGAATTATCCTGGTTTGAGCTTCGATACAATCTATCGTAACTTAAGTGTGTTTGCTGAATTGGGGATTCTCGAGATGACAGAGCTATCGGGTGAAAAACATTTCCGGTTCACCTGCTCACATAAAGAGCATCATCATCACTTCATTTGCCTTGACTGTGGTAAAACGAAGGAAATTGAGACCTGTCCAATGAGGAATATCGAAGCAAGCTTCAAAGGCTATGATATTTCCGGGCATAAATTTGAAATATATGGTCGCTGCCCTGAATGTGTTCAGTAAACCAGATAGTAAACAAGAAAAAACGGCCATCACAAGTGGCCGTTTTTAACTATTTTTAAACCAGTTTTTTACCCATTCATTTGCTTCCTGCCAGTTATTCACCCGGATGACTCCTTCAGGAATCGGTTCCTGGTTATAAGGAGTATTGAAAAGGATGACCGGAATCCTTAGCTCTTCATGCAGGTTGACTGCATTATCGTGTTTATCCTCGAAAAATATATCCACTTCGTATTTACGTGCAGCCTCGATTTTATCGTGTGAGCCGATCAGATGAATGTCGTTGTATCTAAGTTCGTTGACAGTAAACCATTCTTTGGTCAGATCAAGTAAATGTGTTCCTCTGGCACTGATAAAATATAATTCGTGCTCATTCTCCCAGCTCTTTAAAATATCCTTGGCACCTTCTGCTAAAGGTGAATTAGAATAAATTTCCGGTTCCATTTTTTTGAACCAAGCCGCAAACTCTTTTTCAGAAACTGATACAAGCGGCATAAAGTCATATTGCTTGATATCATCCAGTGTAATATTCAAATCGAATTCTTCATTTAAATAAGGTACAAAAGTAGTGGGACAAGTGACTGTACCATCGATGTCTATGCCAAAACGTTTTTTCATCAATCTGCTCCTTAAACATTGATCTTTCTTTAATCTTACCAAATATTGATAGCGCAAAAAAGATTTACTTTGACTAAGCTGCCTTTTCGGTTACGATTATCGCTTATAGCAACAACTCAATTTTGATTCCGGGGTTTGTTTTGTGAATTTACAACGAATAACAGTCCTAGTCAAACATTGCCATGATGAAATCCCCTTCATTCGTAAACAATAATAAATGCTCCACTTAAGAAAGCGAGGGATTAAAGTGGCAGACCAAGAGCGAAAACAGAGAGGTACCGAATATATCACTGAACCTAAGCAGGATGTCATTACAATCAGGGATGCACGTGATGAAATATACCAGGAAGAAACAGCAACAGAACTGTACGCTCCTGCACGTGATGAGCACTACCAGGAAATGACTGCAATAGCCGGACCTGAACGTGATGAGCACTATCAGGAAATGACTGCAATCGCTGGACCTGGGCGTGATGAGCACTACCAGGAGATGACTGCAATTGCCCGACCTGGACGTAATGAACAGTACCAGGAAGAAACAGCGGCCGAAATTGCTGCTCCTGCACCACCTGCGATAACAAGAAGGTCAGAGGAAGAAAGTACAACTGGAGGACGAGGGCTTGCTTACTCAGCTCTTGCCCTATCGATCTTGTCGCTGTTTATTTTACCTGTTCTTTTCGGAGCTGCCGGAATTGTCCTTGGCTTCATGGCTCGCAGAAGAGGATCCGCTATCGGAACCTGGGCAATTGGGATAGGGACAATCTCCATTTTAGTCGGCATCTTTATATTGCCGTTCTTCTAACGGTGGTAAAATGATTGCCAACAAAAGAATGCCCGGGATTTGTTTCCCGGGCATTTTCATCGATTATTTTTGAAGGGCAGCTTCGCGAATTTTTTCCTCAGCAATTTTATCGATTTCTTTCTTAAGTTCTTCTACCATTGTCTCCTCTGGCACTTTGCGGACAATCTCACCTTTTCTGAAAAGAAGCCCTTCTCCCCTGGCACCGGCAATGCCGATATCAGCTTCACGTGCTTCGCCAGGACCGTTAACAGCGCATCCAAGCACAGCAACCTTGATCGGTGCCTTGATCTTTGAAATGTACTCTTCTACCTCATTGGCAATGCTGATTAAATCAATTTCGATTCGTCCGCATGTTGGACAAGAAATCAATGTTGCAGCATTGGCTGCAAGGCCAAACGACTTTAACAGTTCTCTTGCGACTTTAACTTCCTCAACTGGGTCTGCACTTAATGATACCCTGACAGTGTTGCCGATTCCCTTGCTAAGGATCGCTCCAAGGCCTGCGGCACTTTTGACAGTACCTGCAAATAAAGTCCCTGATTCCGTAATTCCAAGATGTAGCGGATAATCAAAAGCCTTTGCAGCTTTTTCGTAAGCCTCAATCGCCAGGTTTACATCAGAAGCCTTCATCGAAACGATGATATTATGGAAATCAAGGTCCTCAAGGATTTTGATGTGGTGCAAGGCACTCTCTACCATGCCATCCGCTGTAGGATAGCCGTATTTCTCAAGTATCCGTCTCTCAAGAGAACCAGCATTAACACCGATTCTGATAGGGATTCCTCGCTCTTTTGCGGCTTTTACAACTGCCTCTACCTTTTCGCGCTTGCCGATATTACCTGGATTGATCCTGATTTTATCAGCTCCGCCTTCGATCGCCTTAAGCGCGAGGCGGTAATCAAAATGGATATCAACAACAAGAGGTATGTTTATTCTTTTTTTGATTTCAGATATGGCATTTGCTGCTCTTTCATCCGGACAAGCTACACGGACAACCTGGCAGCCTGCTTCTTCAAGGCGCATGATTTCAGCGACAGTCGCTTCGACATCATGAGTCTTAGTTGTCGTCATACTCTGGATGACAACTTCATTGTTGCCTCCGATGGTTAAATTCCCAACCTTGATTGGACGGGTTTTAGTACGATGTATAATTTCACTCAACAGTGATTCGCTCCTTTGAAAAATGGAATTCATGAATATGTTCCTAAAGATGCATAACCCCATTTTATCAATCTTTTGCTCAAATTGACAAGAAAAGACTTCGATTGTTAGCCTTTGCTAATTTTGGCTGCTGTAGTCCGGGAATTTATAGATGTTTCCGAATTTGATCTTTTGGGGATCTGTCCCATTGTTCAACTTTTTAAAATCTTCCACCGCTTGGGAGACAGGAACGTTCAATTGACTGTCCAAGTAACTGTCAATTACTGATAGTACAGTATCACCAGGCAGTACTTCATGTTCAAAAAAGGGAATTTCTTGTGTAGTTTGTTTTTCTACCTTCTCTACACTTTCCATTTTCGAAATTTCAGGAGCCTGCATTTTTGCTGCTGGAAGTGTTCCTATGCTTAAATCATTATAAACTGCGTAAGCTACGATTAAGAAAACTAATAATCCTGCCAGTTTTTTCATAGGACCTTCCTCCTTTAATGCTTATATCATTATTTATGCAGGGGAAATAGAGTTAAGAACCATTTTGATAGAAAAAAATGAAAGTTTTTATAAAGGAAATATAAATTATATCGGGTTTGCCAGGATTGAAGAAACAGATTTGTTTAAGAGGGTACATATTGGGGCAGAAGGAGAGAAAACCTTTTGTAATACTATGAAAGTAAAAAATACGCCAGAGGCGCATTTCTTAACTTTCCGTAGAGTTCTTTGCTGGTATCTCCTTAATTGCTAATAAAAGCATCATAGAAGCAACAAACCAATTGACGGAGAAACTGTATGGCACAGCTGTTTGTAAAAATGCCATGATTGTGAAAAATATAGTTGGTAGTGTTGTACTATATGCTGCCATTCTCCATAAGTGTCTGTATTGAAGCTTTCTGCCAGAAAGATTTTTCAATAGAAGGCCAAATAGGGCTAATAGAGACACCTCAATGAATTTCATACCGCTTGAAAAAACATAGACGACAATAAACAGCAATCCTAGCAATACAGGAAGTGACGATTCAGCCGTATTGATTAATGAAATGATATCATCCTTAGTCAGAGATCCATTTGAAAACAGTGTGTAAGGAACAGAATTGGTTTCTCCGCCGGCAGCAAGAACGATTTCATTCTGAAGCATTGCGAAGTTCGCGTCCATTCCAGTCATATCTCCTTTGTCAACAGCACCGGTAGGGTCAAAAATTAACGTGAAACCTCCATTCTTGATGGTTAATGGTGCTTTAATGTCTGAATGCAGGACTCCATCTTCAATCGTAAAGGAGGGCAGGTCTGTCTGTATAGATTGCTTTACCGAGCCGACTGCTTCGGATATTCCAACGAACATATAATAGACAACAGGCAGAATGGAAATAAGGGTCAGCGTGAAGACAAATAAGATGGTTTTGCCTATTCCCTGGAATCGCGTGTCTGCAATAACCTTTGGAGAATAGATGCTTTTTGCAATTTGCGGAAGAATACTCATGAATACACGTCCTTTGATAGAGTTACACTCACTATTTTAGCTTTACACGCAGTTAAATAACAACCATTTCACACTCACTTTGTAACATTTTTGTAACATAACTCTGAAATGTTAAGGTATTGTAAATTCGGAGCGTAAATAGTTTACTTTTTATTAATATTTCCTTCATAATAAGCTGTGTTTGTAGATGTTTGTCGAAATTAATCTAGGGGTTGAAAAAATGGAATTGAATTTACAAGAAATGCTGTTTGAGTTCTTTGGAGGACTTGGTATCTTTTTATACGGCATTAAATTCATGGGTGATGGTTTGCAGAAGTCAGCAGGTGATCGACTGCGCGATATTCTGGACCGCTTTACAACTAATCCACTAATGGGTGTACTAGCAGGTATTTTTGTTACAGTCCTTTTACAAACAAGTAGTGGGACAACTGTTATTACAGTGGGACTTGTAAGTGCTGGATTTATGACGCTAAGGCAGGCTATTGGGGTCATAATGGGTGCCAATATCGGTACAACAGTTACCGCCTTTATCATTGGTATCGACATCGGCGAGTATGCTTTGCCGATTATAGCGGTTGGATCCATTATGTTATTTTTCTTCAAGAGCAAAAAAGTTCATAATTTTGGACAAATCGTATTTGGTTTCGGGGCATTGTTCTTTGGTCTTGAACTAATGAGCGGTGGCATGAAACCACTAAGAAGCCTTGAAGCATTCCATGATCTTACAGTGGAAATGAGTTCAAATCCAATTCTTGGAGTAGTAATCGGTACTTTATTTACCGTGATTGTACAAAGCTCAAGCGCTACGATTGGTATTCTGCAAAGCTTGCATGCTGAATCTATGATTAATCTTGACGGAGCATTGCCAATTCTGTTTGGAGATAATATCGGTACAACTATTACAGCTGTTTTGGCTGCTATTGGTACTTCGGTTGCTGCTAAGAGAGCTGCTGCAACACATGTACTGTTCAATCTAATAGGAACTACCCTATTTTTAATAATTCTGGGACCGTTCACTGCACTGATTGAACTCTTAAGAGATAATCTTAACTTGAATCCTGAGATGTCTATCGCTTTTGCTCACGGAATATTTAACACTACCAATACTCTCATTCAGTTGCCTTTCATTGCGATGTTGGCATTGATCGTGACTAAATTGATCCCAGGTGAAGATTCTATCGTTGATTACAAGGCTCAACATCTTGACCCTGTTTTCATCGAGCAATCACCTTCAATCGCGCTTGGCCAGGCAAAGGAAGAAGTCTTGCGAATGGGTAAGTTTGCATTAAAGGGCCTGGAAGAAACGAATGAGTTTTTGAAAACAAAGAATACTAAGCATTCCTCGAATGCATATCAGCTTGAGGAAGCAATCAATAATCTTGATCGTAAAATCACAGATTATCTAGTAGACCTGGCAACAAGCTCTCTATCAGAACATGAATCAGAAGAGCACAGCATGCTGATCGATACAGTTCGGGATATTGAAAGAATCGGTGACCACTTCGAGAATATTGTGGAACTGATCGAGTACCAGCAGGCAAATAAAGTTAAAATTACTGATACGGCAATGGAAGATCTTGAAGTCATGTTCAACCTGACAGTAAGTACTGTTGAAGAGGCGCTTCAGGCATTGGATCAGAAGAATCTTGATGCTGCCAGAGCGGTTGTCACAAAAGAAGATGAGATTGACAGCATGGAACGTACGCTTAGAAAGCAGCACATCCTTCGCATGAATGAAGGACAGTGTACTGGCCAGGCGGGTATCGTTTTCGTTGATATCATCAGCAACCTGGAGCGAATTGGCGACCACGCAGTAAACATCGCTGAGTACGTTTTGGGAGAGCATAAATAGTGGTAAAATAAGCAAAGGGAAACCTTTGCTTATTTTTTTTTAACAACAATAAAAAGGATGGATTAAATGGAAGCAGTTTATTGGATTGTCATTGGAGTGTTATTCGTTGGAGCTTTTGCCAGTTTAATTGTTCCGATCTTGCCAGGAGTACTTTTAATGTTAGGCGGTTTTATCCTTTACGGCTTGTTTTTTTCATTCGAGCCTTTTAACTGGTTATTTTGGTCTGTTCAGGGGCTGTTCGTTGCCCTGCTGTTTGGGGCTGATTATATTGCAAACATCGTTGGTGTCAAAAAATATGGCGGGAGCAAGGCAGGTATGTGGGGAAGCACAATCGGTTTGTTGATCGGACCTTTTGTAATTCCAGTCGTCGGTATCCTGATTGGGCCATTTTTAGGAGCCGCACTGGCTGAATTGCTGATTAATAAAAAGGATTTGAATGATGCGATTAAAGTTGGCTTCGGTTCTGTGGTCGGTTTTGTCAGCAGTGTAGTGACAAAAGGAATCATCATGACCATCATGCTCGTTTATTTCTTCATACTAGTATAAAAAATCGTGCTGAAGCAGCACGATTTTTTGTCTTTTTTAAGGCTGTTTTCGTAAAGATTGTTGTTAAAATCCTAAAGCCGATTTTAACGTAAGAGAACGCCATTTTGTAGTTCGGTATTAAGTTTGCATGCTCTTTTCTCATAACAAGAGGCTACTTTGGGAAGAAAAATAGTTCATTCACTCCTATTTTGTAATCAATAGCAACAAAGTTTGAGAAAAGAGCCTTTTTTAAAGAAAGTATAAACTTTTTGCTCTAAGATTAGTGCCTAGCTTCAGCGCTGTCGAGGCTGGACAAGGCGCTGAAACTTTTAATTTAATCCACAAATTTCAAATGAACAATTCTGGCAATCGACTTCTCTCTTTAAATAAGCCAGGTTCTTTACAGTAAATTTAAGCTGATCATAAGCGATGACGTCTTTCTCGCGTAATTCCTTGAGCATTCTTTGGATAACTTCACGCGTACCGTACGTCAGATTGGCCAGCTCCTGGTGGGTGAGGGGCAAATCAATCAGGATACCTTCATCTGTCATCACGCCATAGCTATTGGACAGCCTGATCAAAATCGAGTACAAACCGCCTTTCTTCCCGTTCATAATCAGGTCCTGGCACTTCATCTGTGCTTTGAGGTATCTGGTACTGAGCCAGTTGACCATCGCGTTCATTGCTGTTTTATCATTCATAATGAATTCCTCGAACTGCTCTCTTTTAATCATGAGGATTTCACATTCTGTAAGAGTCTTGGCTGAAAAGTGATAGCGTGGATTGTGCTTGAACAGTTCATATTCAATGATCATTTCTTCGCCATTCAAGATTTTTAAGATGAATTCCTTTCCTTTCATATGGACACGCCCAACCGATGCACTTCCACTTAGGATGACATAAACATTCTGAACATTTTCATCTTCCTGAAAAAGCATTGTATCAGGTTTGATTTTTTGAATTGTTTCTCGATCAATGAAGTTTTGCAAAATTAAGCTGTATAATGATATATTTTTGTCCATCAAGGTCGTCTCCTTATTAAGCCTTTCTATACTTTTGATTTAAAAGAATTGTTGTTACTGTGTCAATGGTGTATTGGTAATAATTGGAATATTTCTATTGTAGATGCGACTTATATCGTTGACAGGACAGCATTTGAGCAATATTGACGATTTTCTGAAACTTTATCAAGCAGCCTTATTTGTTTTTTTCTTGTCCTGACTTGGATCGACTGAGACAACGATAATGTTGAGTCCTTTTTTTATTGAAGACACTGTCAATGAAATTAATATGTATAAAACTATGAAGAATAGGGGAGTTTAAACACGTTATCTTAAAACTTTTTTAGCATTGATTGTTGCTTTTCGAACAAATCCTTGCATCCACATTTTGAAAAGGCATCGGGGCTCTTCGCTTATACAGGGATTGCATTTAACCTCGTAAAAACCAGGTGCCGGTTTTAAATTTGGTTGTACATGCAACATAGTTAACGAAAGGCTGTTTTCGTAAAGATTGTTGTTAAAATCCTAAAGCCGATTTTAACGTTATAGAACGCCGTTTTGTAGTTCGGTACTAAGTTTGCATGCTCTTTTCTCATAATAAGAGGCTACTTTGGGAAGAAAAATAGTTCATTCACTACTATTTTCTAATCAATAGCAACAAAGTGTGAGAAAAGAGCCTAACGAAAAGAGCTTTTATTAAAGCATTTTATTTGTAACGATTGCCGTTCTTTGGTAATCTATAAAAGAACCACTTTTAGAACAATTCTAATTACAGAATTATGTGAAAGGTTTGTTCTGGGAGTGAAACACGATACATAGGAGGATGTTAAAAATGGCATTTGAATTACCACAATTACCTTATGCATATGATGCACTTGAGCCACACATCGACAAAGAAACAATGAATATTCACCACACAAAGCACCACAACACTTATGTAACAAACCTTAACAATGCTTTGGAAGGAAACGAAGAGCTTCTTTCTAAAACTGTTGAAGAAGTTGTTGCTAACCTTGATGCAGTTCCAGAAGCAGCACGCACTGCAGTTCGCAACAATGGCGGCGGACATGCCAACCACTCGTTATTCTGGCAAGTCATTTCTCCAAATGGCGGCGGTGAGCCTACTGGTGAGCTTTCAGAAGCGATCAATTCTAAATTTGGCGGCTTCGAAGGCTTCAAGGAAGAGTTCTCTAAGGCAGCGACTACTCGTTTCGGTTCAGGCTGGGCTTGGCTTGTTGTTAACAATGGCGAGCTTGAAGTTACTAGCACTCCAAACCAGGACTCTCCATTAATGGAAGGCAAGACTCCAATTCTTGGACTTGATGTTTGGGAGCATGCATACTACCTGAACTATCAAAACAGAAGACCAGAATACATTGGTGCATTCTGGAACGTTGTTAACTGGGAAGAAGTTAGCAAGCGCTTCGCTTCTGCAAAATAATAATTGAATGATAATATGAGGGGCTGCAATTGACTGCAGCCTCTCTTTTTTGTTTCGGCTGCTCGATCCTTAAAACCCCTCGGGAAAAACTGAATAACCCCCTTTACTTTGTTAGAAACTACCCAAGAGAAAAGGGGAGTCGATCATGAGCAAAGTAAACAAATTATTAGGAGACATTGAATTGACAAAGGATTTAGCGCTCCTATTGATTATTGGGGGATTGTACTCATTGAGCATTGCCCTTTCGAATACCTTTGTTAACATCTATTTATGGAAGCAGTCTGGAGAACTCGCCGATCTCGCAATGTATAATCTATCGATTGTCGTTGCTCAGCCACTTACATTCATCCTCGCGGGGAGATGGGCAAAAAAGGTAGACAGGGTCATTGTACTTAGAATCGGTGTAATCTTTCTGGCGTTGTTTTATGTAACAGTATTATTTGTAGGCACTAAAGCTTCTGATTTCTTACTATTATTAGGAGTGCTTTTAGGAATAGGCTACGGTTTTTATTGGCTTGCCTACAATGTCCTTACCTTTGAAATCACTGAACCGGAAACACGTGATTTCTTTAATGGCTTTCTTGGCATCCTTGGTTCAGTCGGTGGAATGATTGGACCTGTAGCTGCAGGATTTATAATTTCCAGGCTTGAGAAATTGACTGGCTATACGGTAGTATTTGGGCTTTCGTTGGGACTGTTTTCTATCGCTGTATTGTTAAGTTTTTTCCTGAAACGCAGGCCTGCAAATGGGAAGTATTGGTTTCGAAGGATTATTACTGAAAGAAAGAATGATAAAAATTGGCGCATGGTGACAAATGCCCATTTTTTTCAAGGTCTTAGAGAAGGGGTATTTGTTTTCATTGTTTCGGTGTTTGTATTTATTGCTACAGACAGTGAAATGGCGTTGGGCACCTATGGGCTGATCAATTCAGGGATTTCATTTCTTGCGTATTATTTTGTCTCAAGAATGCTGAAAAAGGAATATAGGAAGAAAGCGATTCTGGTTGGCGGAATGCTTCTTTTTATAGCCATTTTCCTGATTGTTTTCCAGGTCAGCTATTTCCGTTTGTTATTATATGCCGCTCTGATTGCAGTCGCTTATCCATTGCTTCTCGTTCCGTATGCATCAATGACTTATGACGTGATTGGACGTGGATGGAAAGCTGCTGAAATGAGAATCGAATATATCGTTGTCCGCGAATTATTTTTGAATCTTGGCCGTATTGCTTCAATATTATTATTCCTTGCTTCAATACATTTGTTCAATGAAGAACGGGCAATACCTGTCCTCCTTGTCCTCCTGGGTAGCGGGCATACATTGATTTACTTTTTTATCAGGAAAATTCATCTGAAAGCTCCAGCTTGATCGGGATGATTCCCGGTCTTTTTTCTATAATCTAAAATTTTTGGAAAATATTTCTGTCATAGTTTATTAATAGAAAAAGACAGCCATTTTCGATAAAATAAAATATAGTGCATAATCAAGGACATACAGACTGAAGAGGTGGGAGAGGCTTGAACAAGAAGAAAAAGAAGAAGACGCATGTGCCATTCAGGCTGAATATGTTGTTTTTTGCAGTATTTGTTTTATTTTCAATGCTTATTTTAAGACTTGGTATTGTTCAAATTGTTTACGGAGAGGATTTCAAACGGGAGATCGAGAGAACTGAAGACGTTACCGTGAACAATCCTGTACCGAGAGGAAAAATGTATGACCGGAACATGAAAACAATCGTCGATAATACGCCCAGTAAGGCTATAACATATACAAAGAGCCAGAGCACTGAGACGAAGGAAATGCTCATGGTAGCAGAAAGACTGGCAAAACTGATCTCCAAGGATTCAGAAGAAGATTTAAAGAAAGTCAGGGAACGGGACAAAAAGGATTATTGGATCTTAACAAATGAAGAGCGTGCAAGAGAGAAAATCAAAGAAGAAGAATGGGACCAGTATGATGAAAAAAAGCTGGATGATAAAGCTCTTTATAATCTGCAGCTGGAACGTATCACTGAAAACGAGCTCAAAGAATTAACGGAAGACGACCTTGAAATACTCGCTATTTTACGTGAGATGATGAGCGGATATGCATTATCGCCTCAAATCGTCAAAAAGGATGTAACACCTGAAGAGTTTGCTATTGTCAGTGAGAACCTCGAAATGCTCCCTGGTGTCGACACAACAACCGACTGGGAGCGTCAATATGCCTATGATAAAACACTAAGGTCGATTTTAGGGAAAGTAAGTGATTCCGAGAAGGGACTTCCAAGAGAAAAGCTTGAGTATTATCTTGCTCGCGGGTACAGCCGGAACGACAGAGTAGGCTTGAGCTATATCGAGCAGCAATATGAGGATGTACTGCACGGTCAGAAGGCAAAGGTGAAAAACATTACAGACAAGGGCGGAAACGTCCTGGACACAAAGGTGATTACCGAAGGACAGCGAGGCAAGGACCTTGTGCTGACGATCGACATGGACCTGCAGCTCGCGGTTGAGAAAATTATTGAAGAAGAATTGACGAACGCGAAGCAGCAGCCGAGAACAGGACTTCTGGACAGGGCATTTGTTGTGTTGATGGATCCTAACACCGGAGAAGTGTTGACGCTAGCCGGAAAGCAGATCGTTAATGATGAAGAAACTGGAAAAACGGTCATGCAGGATTTTGCGAGCGGTAACTTCACTACTTCTTATAATGTAGGGTCTGCTGTTAAAGGAGCAACAATTTTAACAGGATTCAACACCGGGGCAATCAGTCCGGGTACACAGTTTTACGATACGCCGATTAAGATAAAAGGCACGAATCCGAAAAAATCCTGGAAGGCAGGATTAGGTACTCTTGATGACCGGAATGCCCTGAAGGTATCGTCTAACGTATACATGTTCAGGACTGCGATTAATATCGGTAAAGGGAATTACAAATATGATCAGCCATTGTATCTTGAACCACAAGCATTTGATACAATGAGAAATTATTTTAGCCAATTTGGTCTTGGCACGAGGACAGGAATCGACCTTCCGAATGAAATGGTTGGCTTCAAGGGGACAGAAACAAGACCGGGTCTGTTACTTGACTTTGCAATCGGGCAATATGATACGTATACCCCGCTGCAGCTGGCCCAATATGTTTCTACCATCGCGAATGGCGGTAACCGTCTTCAGCCAAGGATTGTAAAAGAAATACGTGAACCTGTCATGAAAAATAATGAGGTAGGTCCTGTGCTGAATGAAATGGAGCCAATCATCCTCAATAAAGTTGATGCCAAACCTGATTGGTTTGACAGAGTACAGGAAGGTTTCAGAAGGGTTATGCAGGAAAGGGGCGGTACCGCGTATGGAGCATTTTATACAGCGGATTATAAACCGGCCGGCAAAACAGGTACTGCGCAAGCCTTCTATGATGGCCCTAAAAGAAAGAATTATGATATGCCACCTGAAGTGATGAACTTGAGCCTGGTTGCGTATGCTCCACATGAAAATCCCGAAATTGCTATGGCTGTCATGGTCCCATGGGCTTATGAAGGCAATCAGGGACACCATGCAAATAATGACATCGGGCGGAGGGTCCTTGATACGTATTTTGAACTGAAAAAGAAACGTCTGGAAGGAAACATGAATCCCGAACAGCCAATCCAGGAAATTGAAGAAAAAGAAGAAGGAACTGAGCTTCTCGAAGAAATTGAAGAAGATAACGAGCAATAATGTTAAAAAAACTGTCTCATAAGAGGCAGTTTTTTTATTGTTCTGGGTAAACTAACACCAACCTGACAAAGTATTTGTATACCTTAATTTCGACAATAATACACAAGAATCACCGAATTTACAAAACCTTTACATTCAGTTAAAACAGTCTTAAAAGAAGAACAGTATTCTTGGTCTTGTAGGACATAACAACAACCACATCTCGTAGGGGGAATTAAAGAATGAAAAGTCTTAAAAAGATGAGCCTGTTTTTAATGCTGGCAGCTGTTACGGTATTCACTGCAGCTTGCGGTGGTGGAGATAACGAAGGTGGAAACGGTGGAGAGCTAGAAGGCAGCGTGGTCATCGACGGTTCTGGTACAGTTTACCCTTTCATGGCACGTATGGCTGAAAACTATATGGGTGAACAGGAAAACGTTTCTGTCGAGGTAAGCCGCTCCGGAACATCAGCCGGCTTCAAGAAATTCCTTGCTAAAGATGGAACAGACTATAACAATGCTTCCCGCCAGATTAAGGAAGAGGAAAAAGCAGAAGCAGAAGAACTGGGTATTGAAGTACAAGAAATGAAAGTTGCACTTGATGGGATAACAATCGTCATCAATAAAGATAATGACTGGGCTACTGAGCTTACTGAACAAGAAGTTAAAGATATTTTCCTTGCTAGCGCTGGAAAGAAAAAATGGTCTGATGTCCGTGCTGATTTCCCGGATGAAGAAATCAAGACTTACGGACCTAATGAAAACCACGGAACATACGAGTTCATGTTTGAAAAAATCCTTGACGAACAGGATCTTCCAGAAGATATTAACCTGCAGCAAGACTACTCAACTCTAGTAGACCTTGTGTCTAAAGATAAGAACGCAATTGGTTTCTTCGGTTATGGTTACTATGAAAGCAACCAAGACAAGCTTTCTGCAGTAAAAGTGGATTTCGGCAATGGCCCTGTAGAGCCGTCTCTGGACACAATCAAAGAAGATGGTGACTATGCTCCATTCACTCGTCCGGTGTTCACGTATCTAAACGTGAATCATGCAAAAGAAAAACCACAAGTACTTGATTATGCTATTTACACAATGAACAATGCGCAGGACGTTGCAAAAGAAACTGGTTTCGCACCATTATCTGATGAAGACGTACAAGCATCTATCGATACACTAAATGGCTTGAAGAAGTAAAACCTTTACGGCGGAAGATGAGAGGTCTAACCTTCTCATCTTCTTGCGTGTGAATCTGTTATTTTATTTTCCCTTGGGTACTATAAGGAAAAGTTCTTCCTTGGATGAGAAGGATGAAAGGGGTTATTCGCGTGGCAAAAAGCGTTGTCCGAGATCACGACCAAAAGTTGAATGTTCGTGAAATCATACAGGAAAAGAAAAGGACCAAAAGCATCACCAATACTACTGAAAAATTAATACCAAAGATATTATTTGGGATTGCAGCAATCTCAGTTTTTACGACAATTGGAATTGTACTTACATTATTGACCGAAACGATCGCCTTTTTTAGGGATGTTCCTTTTTTAGATTTCTTCACAGGCACTAAATTAAAGCCTCTCGGTGAAAATGCTGTATTTGGAGTATTACCATTGCTTACAGGTACCATCATTTCTACTATAATTGCGATGCTTGTAGCCATTCCGGTTGGCCTGATGACAGCGATTTTCCTGAGTGAGTATGCTTCTGAGAAAACTCGCAGGTTACTAAAGCCAATCCTTGAAATTTTGGCAGGAATTCCGACAATTGTTTATGGTTTCTTTGCTTTTACATTTGTAACACCACTTTTAAGGTCATTTATTCCAGGCCTTGAACCGACAAATATATTGAGCCCAGGTATCGTAATGGGAATCATGATCATTCCGATGGTTGCTTCTTTATCGGAAGATGCTATGAGTTCTGTGCCGAACTCCATGAGGGAAGGTGCATTGGCTCTAGGCGCAACAAAGCTAGAAGTAACATGGAAGGTTGTCATCCCGGCAGCAATTTCAGGAATCATTGCCTCATTTGTTCTTGGAATTTCAAGAGCGATTGGCGAAACGATGATTGTTGCAATTGCCAGCGGCAGTTCAAAGAACTTCACCTTCGACGTTACACAATCGATGCAAACAATGACAGCATATATTGTTGAAGTAACTGGCGGCGAGGCGGCTGCCGGCACAACCTTATATTACAGCCTTTATGCTGTTGCCATGACATTGTTTGTTTTCACACTGATCATGAACCTTGTAGCTCAGTATATCTCTCGCAAGTTTAGGGAGGAATATTAATGAAATATGTAGATTCGACTCAAGTACAGAAAAAAATGGGTTCCAGGTTATTGGCGAACAGCCTTGCAAAAGGACTATTCTTGCTTGCCACTCTTTTCGGCCTCGTTGTTTTGATTGTCTTAATCTACCGAGTTTTAAAAGACGGATTACCATGGATCAACGTGGATTTCCTGATGAATAGATTATCGACTGACCCTGAAAGAGCAGGTATCTGGGGCGCGATCACCGGAACACTTTGGCTGATGGTTGTAGTGGCTCCCGTAACGATGATCCTTGGAATCGGAACAGCGATTTATCTTGAAGAATACGCAACAAAGGGCCGTATTTCTTCTTTCATTAAAACCAACATCTCTAATTTGGCAGGGGTTCCTTCCGTTGTTTTCGGTATCCTTGGTTTGACTGTGTTTGCAAGGACCCTTGATTTAGGTTCGGTTGTACTGGCCGGCGGATTGACGATGGCATTGCTCGTACTGCCAGTCGTTGTGGTGGCAAGCCAGGAAGCGATTCGGGCTGTACCTCAATTCCTCCGGGAAGCATCATATGGCATGGGTGCGACTAAATGGCAGACAATCAAGAATGTTGTATTGCCAGCTGCATTGCCTGGAATTCTTACAGGTGTCATTCTTGCCCTATCACGTGCGATTGGGGAAACTGCACCACTTGTCGTTATAGGCATTCCTGCACTGTTAATCCCTATTCCAGACGGAATCTTTGATAAGTTCACGATTTTGCCAGTACAAATTTATTACTGGACAATTGACTCTGCACTTGTTGCTGAGTATGCCAACCTGGCAGCTGCAACAATTGTCATTCTGTTGTTCGTTTTGTTTGTGATGAACTCAATTGCCATTTTAATCCGTAATAAATTCCAAAAGAGATATTAGTCTGGGAGGTTTTAACTTATGTCAGTAGTAACAGATAAGTCGAAAATGACTGTAAATACAAACACAATCAAAGAGGATTCTCAAAAGGTTGTATATGAAACAAAGGATCTTAACCTGTGGTATGGAGAAGGTCACGCTTTAAAAAATATCAATCTGGCGATTAATGAGAATGAAGTAACAGCAATCATTGGGCCTTCCGGCTGCGGTAAATCGACGTATATTAAAACATTGAACCGAATGGTTGAATTGGTCCCGACTGTTAAGATTTCTGGAGAAATTTTATACAGAGGCAGAAATATCCTTGATAAATCCTATCAGGTTGAGGATTTAAGAACGAGTGTTGGCATGGTGTTCCAAAAACCAAATCCATTCCCTAAATCCATTTATGACAATATCGCTTACGGCCCTAAAATCCATGGGATCCGCGATAAGAAGATACTTGATGAGATTGTTGAAAAAAGCTTAAGAGGTGCTGCAATCTGGGATGATGTAAAAGATAGATTAAACCAGAATGCATACGGCTTGTCTGGTGGGCAGCAGCAGCGTATCTGTATCGCCCGTGCCCTTGCAATTGAACCCGATGTCATCCTGATGGACGAACCTACATCAGCGCTTGATCCGATTTCAACATTGAAAGTAGAGGAACTGGTCCAGGAATTAAAAAAAGATTACAGTATCATCATTGTTACCCACAACATGCAGCAGGCTGCCCGTATTTCTGACAAGACTGCATTCTTCCTGAATGGAGAAGTCATTGAGTTTGCGGAAACTGATAAGATTTTCTCAAATCCATCGGACAAGAGAACAGAAGATTATATTACTGGACGTTTCGGTTGATTTAATTATTTCATTGGAAGGATGATGTTGTATGGTAGTTAGAGGGAAGTTTGATGAAGACCTGAAAACATTGCACGAAAAATTGCTGGAACTCGGAAATTTTGCGGTCAACGCACTTAACCAATCGCTTGAAGCCCTTGAAAACAAGGATATTGAACTTGCTTTGAAAATACTTGAAGATGATGCGGAAGCAAATATTATGGAAGAAGAGATCAATGATTTTGCTATTCTTTTGATCGCAAAACAGCAGCCAGTTGCTGTAGATTTGAGACGGTTGATTGTTGCGATCAAAATTGCGACTGATATCGAAAGAATGGCGGACTTCGCCGTCAACATTGCCAAGTCTACAATCAGGATTGGAAAAGAACCGCTTGTTAAACCGATTGAGCACATCAAGCAAATGCATCAATTATCAGTTGAAATGCTTAAACTGTCTTTGGAAGCCTATAATGAAGAAGACCTGGGCAAAGCAAGACAGGTTGCCCAGATGGACGACCAGGTCGATGATCTATACGGACAGACCATCAAGGAACTATTAAGTCTTGCACAAACGAAACCAGAGCAATTGGCCCAAATCACTCAGTTGTCATTCATCAGCCGTTATCTTGAACGGGCAGCTGACCATGTGACGAATATAGCCGAAAATGTTTTTTATCTGGTAAAAGGTAAGCGGTACGACCTTAATCAATAATCATATTTGAAGGAGAGGGGAGTATCCCCTCTCCTTTTTTATACATAAAAGCTATGCAAAAAAAAGACCCTCCAAGAGAGGGCCACAGAAAGAGGTAATTATCTATTTTTCGTGATGATTTTAGCGAGTTGGTGATAATCGAGGCCGCTGGTGAGTTCGTATTGGCCGATTTGCACCTTTGTGTGGTAGCCCTTGTCAACGAGGAATTTTTCAAATTTCTTTTCATCATCAATGATTCCCTGGCTCTTCAGCATGATGGCTACGTCACCTGGTGACATGCCGCCCGCGATTACTAGTGTAAACTTTTTCTCTTCTTTCACTTCTTCTTCTTTTACATCTTCTTCTTTAGCCTTTTCAGCCGGTGCTTCTTCTTTTGGCTTTTCTTCCTTCACGGCTTCTGCCTTGGCATTGAGTTCGGCAAACTCGCTACTGTTTAGAACCTTGAAACCTTTTTCCTCAAGAACTTTCTTCGCATCTGAAACAGCAACTTCTTGAGATGCTTCTTTTTTGGGTTCTTTTTCAGCGATCACACTGCTGCCAGCCCATAAGAGAAAGGCGGAAAACAATAATCCTAATGCGAATGCTTGTGCTGTACGTTTATTCATACAATCTGTCCTTTATCAACAAATTCATTAATGATTTCTTGAACTTCCTGGTTTGTAAGTGATGATTGCTTTGCAATTTGGTTTATATCCATCCCTTGCTGGGCAAGCGACCATACTTGATTTTTTATGATATCGTGAATTTGCTTTTTGCCAGTATTGAATGAAGAATGCTTTTCCAGGTTTGTATCATTAACGAGCAATTCTTCCTCCAGCACCTTAAGCTTTTTCTTGATCTGGTATAAATCCTGGATTTGTTGGATTGTCAGCTGGTCGATTTCTTCGCGCAATTCTTTGTATGGATCTTTCATAAAGAAAGAAATTGCGAAAAGAAGCGCGGCCAGGACAAAAAGGCTGGTGATTATGTAGCCCATCTGTAATTCCTCCCGAGCTGTTATTAGAACACATAGAATTAGTTTACCATTCAGGGTAGGAAAATTCGATTTATATTTTTTTCCTAAAAAAAAATGATAGTTTTGTCTTATTATGATTTCCATTCAATGTAAAGGCTGTCGAATCACCTCCATTTTTGTAATCCTAAAAGACTATTGAAAAATAAATAAGCGTTTCTGCATAGAGTACCCAGCAAGCTGCAAATTACGACAATTTGCGTTCATTGTGGCTGACAGGTGAACATGCTAACATAAATTTAACGAATATATTTTCTATTTCATTAATATAATGATTAATTTGGGGGTGCATCGTGGCGGAGAGGGGTCATTATATTAGCAAGCTTCAGGATCATTTAGTTGCGAGAATTCTTACACCTGGAAAGCTATTTGTTTACTGGCAGCTTCAGGATGAAAAAGTACGGTTCATTTGCGAATATTTTTATATACCGGAAGTACAGTTCATCAAGACCCTGCGTTTATATGAGCATGATTCCAGAAAAGTCATCCATGAAGTCGTTCTTCGTCAAGGAGTCTCCAGCTGGCTGTTCAAGGGGATTAAACCAAACAGTAATTATTATGTTGAACTGGGAATTAAACGAAGTACAGAGACATTTTTTCCATTATTAAAATCAAATTCAATTATTCAGGATCACGATAGCCAGTCAAAATCGGACAAACCAATTTCACCCGGATGGACCGGAAAAGTAAGCACCTACACTTATTATGAGAATCTTGAAAGGAGCATCTTCAAGTGAAAGGCAGCCAGAATCAAAAAGAGAAAATAATCCTGATGCTCTCATGGGAATACCCACCCCATATAATAGGCGGGCTTGCGAGACATGTACATGCTCTGACAACTGAACTTGCAAGCAGTAATCAGCAAATACATGTTTTAACGAGTAAACCCTTCGATAGTCAAGAATATGAAAAACAAGGTGCTTTCCATATCCACCGGGTAAATCCGATTAATGATCAGGACCCCGATTTCCTCTCCTGGATGGCCGGGTTGAATCTCGCGGTCATTGAAGAAGCATTGATTATTGCAAAACATATTGCGTTTGATGCTGTCCACACCCATGACTGGATGACAGGACCCGCAGCGGAGTTTATCAGCAAATCATTGGATGTCCCATTGATTGCGACGATTCATGGGACGGAATTCGGCCGCAATAAAGGCATTTTTTCTGAGCTTCAGCAATTTATTTTCAAGAAAGAGAATGAACTTTGCCATTCTGCAGATGAACTCATCGTATGCAGTGATTTTATGGAGGAAGAGATCATCCGATTATTTAAAGTCCCAAAGAACAAAATTACAGTGATTCCAAATGGGGCTATGCCAGAAAAAATGGAGAAACTTGAATTCAATATCGAAGAGATATATCCGTTCATAACTGGCAGGAAATTGGTTTTTTCAATAGGAAGAATCGTTAAGGAAAAAGGGTTTCGAACTTTGATTGCAGCTGCAGACCTTTTAAGGCATAAAGCTGATGATCTATGCTTTGTGATTGCAGGAAATGGGCCGTTATTAGAAGGATATAGGGAAAAGGTTACAGAGCTTGGACTGGATGGGTTCATCAATTTTATAGGATTCGTGAATGAAGAAATTCGAACTAGTTTAATGAGGAGAGCCGATATTGCTGTTTTTGCCAGCAGCTATGAACCATTTGGACTTGCCGCTGCTGAGGCACTTTCTGCAGGTGTACCGACAGTCGTCGCGAAAACCGGAGGAATGCAAACATTGGTCGAGGACTTTAATACCGGGTTCTATATGCAGCCAGGAAGTGAAAAGAGCCTTGTCCACATCATTAACTGGATTCTCGAAAATGAAGCCTTGGCTGAGGAAATCGGCCAAAATGGTATGTTATCAGTCAACGAGAAATTCAGTTGGGCACAAAATGCCAAGACAACAGATACACTATATATAAAAGCGATATCAAACTATTGCCAAAAGGAGGGTATTAATGAAGACGAATGCTTATCTCCAAATCGACAATGAAGAGAGTTTTGAGTCGAGCAGAAAACCATTGATTTTTAGTCCTGGTATATGGGTCAATGGGAAAGTCTATTGGCTAGGGAATGTGACTGAGAAACTTTTGCCGCTGGAAGATTTATCGATAAAAATTAAACAGGCCAATATTCATTCAAGGGTAGAATTTTTCGATCTTTATGTGACGAATCATTCCAAAGTTGGCAAAGAAGCGAAGTTAATCCTGATGCAGCGCCACGCTGATAGTGCCAATGAACAATTCAGTTTTGTATCACCGAATGAAGATGTCATTTTTCACTTTGCTGATAAAAGGATTTATCTTGTAAACGGTTTGAACAGCAATGGCAGGATGAAGCAGTGTACAGTTCAGCCGATATGGAATGTGAGCACTGAACGACTGTGGAATTGCCGGGAATCAGGGAAGCTTAATTACCAGCCAATGGCAAAGGGGTCGGCAGCCAGCCTTTTCTCACTCGATTTGAAAATGGGTCCCCGTGAAACACAAAAAAGCAGCTGCTGGATGATTGAAGGTAATGAAAAAAATGCAGTTGTTCATTTGAATGCGATGCTTTTAAAAAACACACTAGCAATTCCCGACAAAAAGTGATATTATAGAAAAGTCGTATGCACGAACCTAGCTCGAATAGTTTGGAGGGAAATTACATGCGTGTAAATATTACATTAGCTTGCACAGAATGCGGAGAGCGCAACTATATTTCTAAAAAAAATAAGCGTAACAACCCAGATCGTCTTGAGCTTAAGAAATACTGCTCTAGAGATAAGCGCGCAACTACACATCGTGAAACAAAATAAGCAGCGGGATTTTTCCCGGCTGCTTTTTTGTTTGCCTAAAAACCATAGTAATTAATTTCTCACTTGTTGGAAGTAATGATATTCTTGAAATATATAGTTAAGGCCTGAAACGAATAGAGCAATACATATAATATATTCAAACGTTTGGGGGAAAGTCGCATGGATGCCAAAAAAAACCTTAGGAAGTCCATTAAAGCAAAGTTATCAGAGCTTAGCCTGCCTCAATACGAAGACCAGTCTTTCGTGGTCGCGCAGCAGCTATTTCAAAATGACGAGTGGATTGAAGCTTCAACAGTCGCGATCACTGTTTCCCTAGCTCCAGAGGTCGATACTTTCCAAATCATCAGGAAGGGCTGGGAGACGGGAAAAAGGATGGTGGTCCCTAAATGCATGCCGAAGTCAAGGGAACTGGACTTCCGGGAACTAAAGCGATTTTCCGAACTTGAATCAGTCTATTTTGGTTTATTCGAGCCTATTGTTTCCGAAACGAATTCGGTGAGACCAGATGAGATAGACTTGGTGGTCGTCCCGGGACTCGCTTTTTCAAAGAACGGCTACAGGCTTGGATTTGGGGGAGGTTACTATGACCGTTTTCTGGCAAACTATCAAGGAAAAACGGTTTCCTTGGCATTTAAAGACCAGATTGTTTCTGAAATCCCCTTTGAAAGTCATGATATCCCGGTTGGGAAAATAATCACCAGCGAAGGAGTTATTGTCATTGGAGATTGACCAGCTCTTGGTAATTGGATTTATTGCCTTATTCGCTGCTGTTTCAGGATATTTACAACTTTTAAAACCATCTGGAGCTTTTGCTGCTTTTTTGACCGGAATGTTCATTTGGGCAGGCTTTGGTTTAAATGGACTTTTATTAATGGGGGTTTTCTTTCTCACCTCCAGCCTCCTGTCCAGGTATAAAAGCAAGAGGAAGGAACACCTGGGAGAGTTACATGAAAAAGGCTCGGCAAGAGATTGGGCCCAGGTAGCAGCAAATGGGGGCACTGCAGCACTCGCGGGTCTGGCAAATTTCATTTCTCCTGATCCTATTTGGCTCATCGTTCTGGCGATCTCCATTGCAAGTGCCAATGCAGATACATGGGCATCAGAACTTGGCGTCTTAAGCAGGCAGCAGCCAGTATCTATAAAGTCCTTTAAAATGGTGCCACGAGGAACTTCGGGTGCGGTTTCTGGTTTTGGAACCGCAGCTTCAGCAGCAGGTTCCGTGTTGATTGCTTTAACCAGTGGTTATCTATTCGGTGAAGGACCTGCCTGGATACTGTCAGTGTTTCTTTTCGGTGTGGCAGGGGCATTGCTTGATACGTTGTTGGGAGCTTATATTCAGGCAGGATTTAAATGCGTTCGCTGCAATCTGTTTACTGAAAAATTAACCCATTGCTCCATGCCAACAAAACAGGTTTCAGGATTTACCCGGATCAACAACGACGTAGTAAACTTTATCTCATGTTTTTCAGCGGCTATTATGGGAATGGCTTTATATCACATACTTTAAAACCATTCCCAGGAGCTAAGCTTTTCTCCCTTTCTGCCTATAAACAGTAGAATTGCAATCTTTTTACATTAACAGCAGCAAGCAGGACGTCATAAGAATTGAATTGTAACAAAATGTTTATAATGATAACGTTTCCTCAAATTAAAAGCGATACATTAAGTTCGATAGAAAAAGTACAGTTTAATAAAGAAAAAAATATTCAAGGGGGTATGCTATATGAAAAATCATGTAAACCGTGTTGTCTTGGTTGGAACAGGCTTCGTTGGTTCAAGTTATGCGTTTGCGATGGTCAATCAGGGAGTAACTGAAGAGTTAGTGCTTGTTGATCTTAATAAGGAAAAGTCAGAAGGGGACGCAATGGATTTGAATCACGGAATGCCGTTCGCTCCTTCCCAGACAAAAATCTGGTTTGGTTCTTATGCAGATTGCAAAGATGCAGACTTGGTGGTCCTCTGTGCGGGAGCCAATCAAAAACCTGGAGAAACAAGACTTGACCTTGTGGAGAAAAATACGAAAATTTTTAAAAGTATTGTAGAAGAAATAATGGCCAACGGTTTTGATGGAATTTTCCTAGTCGCAACAAACCCTGTGGATATCCTCACTTATGCTGTATGGAAATTCTCCGGCCTGCCAAAGGAACGGGTCATTGGTTCAGGGACAATACTGGATACAGCAAGATTCCGATTCTTGCTTGGAGACTATTTCAAAGTAGATACTCGGAACGTCCATGCCTATATAATAGGTGAGCATGGAGATACAGAATTGCCTGTATGGAGCCATGCCGATATAGGCGGAAAGCCGATCGCTAAAATGATGAAAGATCAGGAACATTATAAGCACGATGACCTGGAGGAGATTTTCACGAATGTACGTGATGCGGCCTACCATATCATCCAGCGAAAAGGAGCCACCTATTATGGAATCGCAATGGGCCTTGTCCGATTGACAAAAGCGATTCTCCAAAATGAAAATTCAATCCTCACCGTTTCAGCCCACCTTAGCGGAGAATATGGTCACGAAGATATCTATATCGGTGTTCCAGCTATCGTTAACCGCAACGGAATCAGGGAGATCGTCGAACTTGCCCTAAATGAAGAAGAACAACAAAAATTTGACCATTCTGTAGAAGTATTGAGAAAAGTAATGGACCCTGTCTTGAAGGGATAAGAAAAATGGGCTGTTGATCAACGCAGCCCATTTTCTTGCTTTATAAGAAATTATAAACTTTGTACCTTTAGATTAATGTCTAGCTTCAGCGCCTAGCCCCTCGAGTCGCTTGTCTAGCTGCGGCTCCTAACTCCTCGAGACGCTTGTCTAGTGTCGCCTCCTAGAAACTTCGAAACTTCAACTCCGCCGGCAGAAGCAAAAAGCGCTTCTTTGTCGGAGTCTCCAGTTTCTGCGTTTCTGGGCAGTCGGCTATACTTTTCGATTTCAATCCTGCCAATGAAGTCAAAGACCGACTTCACTGGCAGGCCCTCCAGCGCTTATCGGAGTTGAGCAGTCGCCTCCGCATTTCGATTTGTCTAGTTTCGCCTCCTAGAAACTCCGAAACTTCAACTCCGTCGGCAGAAGCAAAAAGCGCTTCTTTGTCGGAGTCTCCAGTTTCTGCGTTTCTGGGCAGTCGGCTACACATTTCGGTTTCGGTCCGCCCAATGAAGTCAAAGAGCGACTTCACTGGTCGGCCCTCCGGGGCACACGATGTGCTAGACCCGCCAGCCACAGGACAAGGAAGGCTTCGAAGCGATTCATCGCACGACCGAAAGCGGTAGCTTTTGGGAGGACGTGGCGGTTTTTGGCGGGCAGCGCGTGTCGGGGCTGACCAAGGCGCTTACACTTTTCTTGTGTAACCGCTTTCTTCTATTATATATATACATCTTTTATAGTGGATTTTTAAAGATTATTGGATAAAAAGTTGGGTTTATTACCAGAATAAAAAAGGAGGGATTTATATGGTAAGGAAGATGATTTCGATTTTTATGCTTGGTTTGGCAGGGTATTTTGTTTTTGAGAACAGGTACAGGGTCATGAATATGCTTCTAGGCAACAGGTTTTTACGTCGGGTGGCTGTAGGTTCAATCATGGGTCTGCCAGGTATTAGAAGCAAAATGATGGATTCAATATTCTCAGGACCTTCAGAGTTTCAGTAAAAAGACCTTGTCGGGTCTTTTTCTGTTTTGAAGGTCTCTTGATATCTTGCTAATGGATCTTTAGTTTATAATCATATTATAGAGGAAAAACAAATACATATTAACGGCTGGGACCGGAGCAGGAAAGTAGGGGAGAAGTTGGCTTTTTTGGAAGAGTATTTGTTTTGGAAGGTCACGGAATTCCTGATTGTGAAAAAGGAGTATCGTATCCTGCAGCTATCGCAGGATCATGGAGAGCTATGGCTGGAAAAGACTGAAAACAAGCATTCGCAGGTTGTTCGCCTGCTGCATTATAATCTTGATTGGAGCAACTGGCTGCTCCGGGATATCGGGATAACTGCGGAGAATGGAGACAGAATCCGCAGGAAACTTGCTAAAGGAGACTTGAAGATTCTTAATCTCTACTTTAGTGCATACCCCCCTGTAGACGATTATGAGTTTAGGATTGCCGAACCGACCCTTTCTGAAAATGGCAAGGTAACTGTTGAGTCTATTTTAGTGAACCGGGCCAATGCGTCAGAAGCACTAAGGAAAATAGAAAATAGATTTGATGGTCAAATAGAGATTGATTTGGCAGAGGAATTTGCTCTGGATGATGTAGAGTACATTAAGAAAAATGCCCTTTCAAGAGCGGTTGATCGAGCTAAGGAAGAACAATCTGTATTCAACTATGGTAAGCCTTTTTTTACCTACCTATTCATTGCTGTACAAGTGTTAATGTTTCTGGTGCTTGAAGCAGCTGGAGGAAGCACGGAAACATCAACGTTGATTAAATTCGGTGCAAAGTTCAACCCGCTTATACTCGAGGGTGAATGGTGGCGTTTTTTCACACCTATTATCATCCACATTGGGCTGCTTCACTTGTTCATGAATACCCTGGCTTTATACTATTTAGGAACGATGGTTGAACGGCTTTATGGGAATATGCGGTTTTTGCTCATATATATTTTTTCTGGATTCAGCGGGGTACTGGCCAGCTTCATTTTCAGTCCGAATCTTTCGGCAGGAGCGAGCGGCGCGATTTTTGGCTGCTTTGGAGCTTTACTTTATTTTGCTGTCGCCAAACCAAGACTGTTTTGGAGGACATTGGGACTGAATATTCTTGTAGTGCTTGGCATTAATCTTGCATTTGGCTTTACCATTCCTGGAATCGATAATGCAGGGCATATAGGAGGCCTTGTCGGCGGATTTGCGTCAGCAGGTATTTTTCACCTTCCAAAGAAGAAACGCCCAATGCTTCAAGTAGCATTCCTGGTCGTTTCGTTTGCAGCAGTTTTTTTATCCTTGCAGTATGGTTTTAGCGGCAAAGCAAACTTAGTTGATGAAAGATCGATATTGGTGCTTGCACAACAGCATATAAAAGCAGAAGAGTATGAGCAGGCAAATGAGTTGCTTATGGATTATCGCCAGATGGAGACACTTTCGGCCGAATCATTATTCATGCTTTCTTTTACTGAAATCAAGCTGGGACGGCTCGAGGCTGCCAAAAGTAATCTTCTTAAGGTTATTGAATTGTCTCCTGATTTCCATGAAGCATATTACAACCTTGCATTGATTTATTTCGATGAAAAGGACCTCAAGAAAGCACAAACTTATGCTGAAAAAGCGGTAGAGTTAAATCCTGGGCAGGAAAGCTACCGAAAAACACTTGAGCAGATTAATCACTACCTCGAAGAAGCTGCTTGAGTACGATGCTCTCACCAGAGCTAGTTTGTGTCACAACCAGCAGATGGCTCTTATCCTTTGAAACGAGAATAATAGGCATGGTACTGTCAATCGGGTCAGCGACAGTGCCATCGCTTTTTTTTATGCCCAAGTAATAATTCTTATATAATCCTTCCCAAAGCTTTCCGATGATATTGGCAGTCTCCTTTTGTGTAAATCCTTTTAAAGGCTGGTCTTCGTATTGTCTGATTGTATCGAGCGGAACAGTTATATAATTCGCAGCTTTAAAATCATACGTTTTTTCAGCCTTGTTCAAGCTTTTATTAAGGGTGTTCCTTACACTCTGATCAAGGACTTTCTTCCAATCCTTCTCCTGCTTGCTTTTAGCGACCGCGAAGGACTGAAGTGGACTAAAAGGTGAATCAATTACATAAAAAATGTCATCGGACATCCTTTGGGCACTTGTGATTCTGTCCCCGTCACCATGCAGTTCAGAATAATGAAAAGTAATTGCGTCATACCTCGCGCTTTCCTGGGATAAAATGGATTCTTCCTGGTATAAATCTGCTATATCCTGATCCCATTTGGCGAATTTTCCTTTTAAAAGGCCGTTGGCGAACAATAGCCCCATATCCTGTCTTAGGTATGCCTCCTGGTCCAAACTGGACTGCACCTTCCAATCAATTTCATGCTTATCATTGTTTTTATCTTTTTGCAGTGTTAAAGATGTGCTCGCGCTTTTATACTGTACTGCATCATTCAATGGGAAAAAAGTGATTGTCTCCTCTGAATTGTTGACGATTTGCAGTTGGATCATCAATGCGGAAACTGTTATTGCCAAAGCACTAATACCCAAAAATAAATACTTTTTCATTAAACTCACCCTTTTCAGATTGTCTGTTAGGTCGGTATAACCACTATATGATACTTGTCCGGAACACATGCAATTAAGTATGTTTTTACACTTTTTTGTCTAAGATGGTGAAAGAAGTGGGCAGGAAAATATTGGTCAGTATCATTTTATTGAATGGTTGTTCCTGTATTACTAAGTTATTTCACTTTTCGATTTGGTCCTTGTCCAAAACTGCGATTAGATCGATGGGCATAACAAAAAGCTTACAAAAGAGCCTTAATGAAAGGTGTTTGGATAGAATATGACAGAAGAAAAAACAAAGCATCCCGTACATGAGAATCTGAAAGAAAATATTGAGTTTTTAAGAGAAGAACTCGGAATTGGCAAAAGTTTTGACGTCATCCAGCTGGATGTCGAGTACGCAGGCAGAGAAATGGCTTTGTTTCTAGTTGATGGATTTGTAAAGGATGACATCCTGCTCTATATCATGCAATTACTGGCGAAGCTAGAGCCGGGAGCCTTAGACGTTGAAACACTTAAGAAGCTGGTCAAAACATACATTCCTTATGTCGAGGTAGAAACGACCGACGATCTTGATAAGGTAGCGGATATGGTGTTGGCCGGCCCTACAGCGCTAGCGGTAGATGGAGTGGCGGAAATTATCCTGATTGATGCAAGAACTTATCCTGTCCGCGGTCCTCAGGAACCAGATACCGAAAGGGTAGTAAGAGGTTCGAGAGATGGGTTCGTGGAGACATTGGTCTTCAACACTGCACTTACAAGAAGGAGAATCCGAGACCGGACTTTGAGAATGGAATATATGCAGGTCGGCAGGAGGTCGCAAACGGATATCGTTGTCAGTTACATAGAAGATATTGCTGATCCGGAAATGGTCAAGAAAGTAAAGGACTCAATCAGCAAAATTGATACTGACGGATTGCCAATGGGTGAGAAAACGATTGAGGAATTTATCTCAGGCCAGCATTGGAATCCATTTCCCACAGTAAGGTACACAGAGAGGCCAGATACTGCGGCGACACATTTGTATGAAGGGCATGTCTGCATCATCGTTGATGGATCGCCAAGTGTCCTTATTACTCCGACAACCTTCTGGCATCATTTGCAGCATGCCGAGGAGTATCGCAATAAGCCGCTAGTGGGTGCATATCTGAGAATGGTGCGGTTCATGGCTGTATGGGCATCTTTGTTTCTGCTTCCATTATGGTATTTGTTCGCGGTCAAACCAGAATTGCTGCCAGAAAGGATGGCTTTTATTGGACCGAATGATCCGGGACAAATTCCTTTATTTTTACAGTTTTTCCTGATTGAAATTGGTATCGATGTACTCAGGATGGCTGCCATCCATACACCTACCTCTCTGGCAACGGCACTTGGACTTGTCGCTGCCCTGATGATTGGACAAGTGGCGGTCGAAGTTGGCCTGTTGACAAATGAAGTCATACTTTACCTTGCGATTGCGGCAATTGGAACGTTCGCAACGCCAAGCTATGAAATGAGCCTGGCAAACCGGCTTGTAAGGATATTCCTATTAATATTGACTGCAGCATTCCAGCTTTATGGATTCCTGATTGGAATAGTGCTGTTCATCATCTTGCTTGCAAGAATGAAATCATTCGGTGTGCCGTACCTATGGCCATTCATTCCGTTCAACCCAAGGGCATTCCGAGACGTAATCGTCCGGTCTCCTATTCCATTAAAAAACAGACGCCCACGGATCTTGAAACCGCAGGATCCCGATCGGTAAGAATAAAAAAAGCAGCGATTGCTGCTTTTTTTATTGGTAAGGTTTTGTTTTTCTCAAAAAAATAAAACGCTTTCGTCTTTTTCATGAAATCTTGTCCTGCATACTTGAGCAGGCATTGAGTATCCTTTATACTTAAGTAATGGAAACATGCTCTTATTTTCACAAACATTGAGGGGATTACGTTGAAGACGATTTATGATATCCAGCAGTTCCTGAAAAAATTCGGGACATTTATTTACATAGGTGACAGAGTAGCGGATTTGGAACTCATGAGGGCTGAACTAAAGGAACTCTATAATTCCCAATTGATCGAGACAAAAGATTACCAGTCTGCGATTTTGCTTTTGAGGCATGAAATCCGGATGGAAAAAGAAAAAAATGTAAATGAGAAAAGGTGACGCATTATGGCTGAAAAATGGCTAGCAGGTGTAGATTTAGGAGGAACAACAACCAAACTTGCCTTCATAAGTCTATATGGAGAAATCCTGCACAAATGGGAAATCCCAACAGATGTTTCAGACGAAGGGAAAAATATAACGGTCAATATTGCAAAGGCGATTGACGCGAAGCTTGAGGAGTTAGGGCATTCAAAAAGTGAAATTATCGGAATCGGCATGGGAGCTCCTGGTCCAGTTGACCTTTCGACTGGTGTGATTTTTGAAGCAGTGAACCTTGGATGGCGAGAGCCTTATCCATTAAAAGACTTGCTTGAAGTCGAAACTTCGCTTCCGGCGGTAATCGACAATGATGCTAACTGTGCAGCTCTTGGTGAAATGTGGAAAGGCGCAGGAAATGGTGCGAAAGATCTTGTATGTGTCACGCTAGGGACAGGTGTCGGTGGCGGTGTGATCACGAACGGAGACATTGTTCACGGTGTAAGCGGTGCGGCCGGTGAAATAGGACATATTACCTCTCTGGCTGAAGGAGGAGCTCCGTGTAACTGTGGCAAAACTGGCTGCCTGGAAACAATTGCATCAGCAACTGGAATTGTCAGGATTGCTACTGAAGCATTGAACGCAGGAACCTCTGCTGGAGAACTAGCAGAAGTATATAAGGAAACTGGCCATGTTACGGCAAAAGATGTTTTCGATTCGGCAAAAAGAAATGATCAATTAGCACTAAAAATCATTGATTCAGTTGCATTGCATTTGGGAATTGCTCTTGCCAATATCGCTAATACTCTTAATCCGGAAAAAATAGTACTTGGAGGCGGAGTTTCAAAAGCAGGAAATGTCCTGCTCAATCCAATAAAAGAACAATTTCTACGTAATTCTTTTCCTCGAGTAGCGCAATCAACTGAAATCAGCATTGCTACATTAGGAAATGATGCGGGTGTGATTGGCGCTGCGTGGCTGGTCAAGAACAAAATTGGTCAGGCATAATCAGCAACAGGGAGTTTTCTGTGAGAAAACTCCCTGTTTTTTTGTGATAAAAGTTTCAATTTTCGGAATTTGGACATTCCTGAAACCTTTTTAGGTTTGATTCGTCTAAAATAGTGGAAAATCACAGTAATTGGTCTATGCTTTTTTTGCTTTGATTTTGTTTGCTTTTTAGAAAAAAAAGTATTAAGATTATCTTTGATTCTTGAGCAAGTGGAAAAAATAACCTAAAAATTCCCATATCTGTTATTTTTAACAGGGAGGTAACAAACAAATGAAAAATAATAAATGGACCAAAGCTTCTATTGTTGCTATCGCGACGATCCTGCTTTGGCTAAAGACTTATATTGCCTATAAAACTAGCTTCGATATAAAGATTGAAAACTGGAGACAGGAAATCATCCTGTTCATAAATCCATTAAGCTTCCTGATGCTCATTTTTGGTGTCAGCATGTTCATGAAGGAGAAGGCTCAGAAACGCTACATTTTGATTACTAGTTTCATAGTTTCAGCAATTTTGTTCGCAAATGTAGTGTTCTACCGCTTTTTCAATGACTTCCTTACAATACCTGTGCTTTTCCAAACGAGCAATATGAGCGATTTGGGAAGCAGCGTTACTGAATTGATCAATATCAGTGATTTGTTGTATTTTGCTGATTTCCTCGTTTTGCCATTTTTGTTGAAAATCAAACCTAATCTTATGGGGTATCGGGAATATTCTAAGATGGACCGCAGAGCATTTTTCCTTGTAGCAATTGCGATTGCTTTCTTTAACCTGGGAATGGCTGAAACTGAGCGTCCGCAGCTGTTGACAAGAACGTTCGATCGAGAAATGCTGGTCAAAAATATTGGAACATATAATTACCATCTTTATGATGCTTTCTTACAGTCAAAGTCATCGGCACAAAGAGCAATGGCTGATGGAAGTGAACTGGCTGACATCGACAACTATGTGCGTGCAAACTATCTGCCGCCGGACGATGAGATGTTTGGTATTGCGAAAGGCAAGAATGTCATTATGGTTTCGATGGAATCCACACAGAATTTTGTTATAAACCAAACTGTGAATGGACAGGAAATTACGCCTTTCCTGAACGATTTCATTAAAGAAAGTTATTACTTTAATAATTTCTATCACCAGACCGGCCAGGGGAAAACTTCGGATTCCGAATTCCTTGTTGATAACTCACTGTATCCATTAAGCCGCGGTGCAGTTTTCTTTACGCACTCGGGTAATGAATATACCGCAACTCCTGAAATTTTGAATGAAAACGGCTATTACACTGCTTCTCTGCATGCGAATAATAAGAGTTTCTGGAACCGTGATATCATGTATCAATCACTGGGCTACGAGCGCTTCTATTCATTGCCGGATTATGAAGTGGAAGAAGAAAATTCAGTAGGCTGGGGCATGAAAGATATTGAGTTTTTCCAACAGTCTATCGATCACTTGAAGGCTATGCCGAAGCCATTCTATTCAAAGTTCATTACATTGACGAATCACTTCCCATTCGAACTAAAAGAGGAAGACCGCCTTATCGAGCCATATACGTCAAATGATAAGACAGTTAACAACTATTTCCCGACTGTCCGTTATCAGGATGAGGCTTTGAAGCTTTTTATACAAAAATTAAAAGACGAAGGTCTCTATGAAGACTCAATCATCATTTTATACGGTGACCATTATGGAATCTCAGAGAACCATAATAAGGCGATGGGTGAATATCTTGGCAAGGAAATCACGCCATTTGAAAGCACTCAGCTGCAGCAGGTGCCATTGATTATTCATATCCCAGGCCAGGAAGGAAAGACGATTCCAACTGTTGGAGGCCAGATTGACCTCAAGCCGACTATTCTTCACCTGTTAGGGATTGATAGTAAGAATAACATTGACTTTGGGTCAGACCTATTTTCAAAGGATCGACTTGACTTTGCAGTTCTGCGTGATGGCAGCTTCATCACTGAGGATTATGTATTTACAAGAGAAACTTGCTATGATAAGGCAACTGGTGAGCCGACTGATAATGCAGCTTGTGAGCCTTTCTTTGAACAAGCAAAGAACGAGCTCGAGTTTTCCGATAAAATCATTTACGGTGACTTGCTGAGATTTTATGATGAGAAAAATGCCAGTAAAGAAAAGGGTTACCCGAAATCAAATGAGTAAAATTTAGTGAAACCTGTGCCTTAATGGTGCAGGTTTTTATTATGGAGAGTATTCCTTTTAAATAAAGGTGGTAATTTGTCTGGAACCATGGGATATTACATAGGGGGATTTCCGCATGAATTGGCGTATGCCATTAAAATTCTGTATTGAAAATATATATTTATAGATTTTTCATAATTCATTGAAACATTTAGGCGTTTCTAACGTACAGATATATACATTGTTTAAAATAGGGGGGGCAGTGGTGAGACATATTAATGATAGTACATATCGTATACCTTATGTTATCTGGTTGTTGCTGATCATCGTCACTTCTGCATTCGGCCTTTCCGGCTGCTCCCAGGAGCTTGATGGTTCATTGCATGAAGGAGCTGATCACAGCTTAAATAGAATAAAGGAAGCCCCTGGGCCTTCGTTTTTAGGAGCTGAAATTATTCCAATCGAGATTGGAGAGCAAGAGGAGTTTTATAAGTCATCAGGCTGGCTCAGTGATTCAGAAATCCTCTATGTTTCAAACAAAGGGGAAAATTCTTCTTTTTTATATTCATACAATCTTGGAACAGGGAAGGAAACATTGCTATATAGAAGTGCGAACCCAATCATTACCGCGGTACCGAGTCCAGAGAAGACAAAGGTGCTGATTCATAGTGCTGCGTCAGAGGAGGGGATCCTGACTATTATCGATTTGTCCGGTAAGGAATTGTATTCTACAAGCATTCAATCCTATGAACTAACATTTGAATGGAATCCATTCGATGAAAATTTGCTAGTGATTTCTGCATTTACAGATGAATGGGATTTCAGTAGTTATTTATTGGATTTAAGGGAAAATAACCTAGAGGAACTCAATCTGCCAGAGCCTTTTGTAAGATGGATTTCTGAGAGTATGCTTGTATATCAGGAGTGGGATGAAGACGGTATTTCACTTAAGGCTCCACTACGGTCGGTTTCCTTGAAGGGAAATAAGGCTGAAATCTTACTTGAAGAAGTATATCAGTTTGATTCCATTGGGTCGTATTTAATGACTGTAAAAGTGAATGAGGAAGAAAATCAAGAATTGGGACTGTATACATTTTTCCGGGATGGTGACAAATCGATCGCTACTATCACGGCTCCTTTGTTAACTTCTTTTTCTGGATGGGTCGTTCCTTTTTATGATTTAATGGAAAATGGAAAGGGATTTATCTATTTACAGGCAACAGAGCAGGGGGAAGCGGACATTTACGATGGTACCTTCAATTTAATGCGTTATCATTTAGATACAAGTAAAGAGGAAGTTCTTTTCACCGAAATGGCAAACGAACCACTTTCCTGTTCACCTTCCGGGGGAATGTGCTTGTACGGTTTCCAGTTTGAAAAAATCTTGAACATCGAGACAAACGAGATAATAGATCTCGTTCATTAATTATTTTGCAAGGAGAGATTTTGATGGCAATTGTTGATGTAACAGTAATCCCAATCGGAACTCAGACACCAAGTGTCAGTTCTTATGTAGCAGATATCCAAAGAATTCTTAAGCAGTATGAAGAACAGGGCAAAATCCAATATCAACTTACGCCGATGAATACTTTGATTGAAGGAGAACTTCGCGTTTTGTTTGAGGTGATCCAGGCGATTCACGAAGCACCGTTCAATGCAGGCATCCAGCGAGTAGCTACAAATATCCGGATTGACGACAGGCGTGATGTGAAAAGAAAGATGCAGGAAAAGGTAAACAGGGTAAACGAATTGCTTCAAAAATAGAAACGAAAAAAGACCACCTGCAAAGGGTGGTCTTTTTTGTGCTTCAAATTAATGCGCTGTTGGGAATCCAGAGTTAAGGAGCGTCATGATTGTGAACCAGCCAATAACCAAGAATGTTCCTCCACCAAATACGATTCCAAGAACGTTTTTGTTTTTAAGTGCCGAAAATGTTGCATACCCGGCAAGCAGTGTAATTAAAGCGCAAATAATAGCAAAACCCATGAAAAAGCCCCCTTATAATATTAGGCAGACAATCAGCCTGTTGGATAAAAAAATTAGGCGGCAGCCTGTTATGTAATGACAAGCATACACTCGTTTTTTATTTTATATTTTTTTACAACATTTGTCGAGGTCTAAAAACTCAACTTTCACCTCATATGCCTTTACTATACCCAATACTAGGTCAGTATAATGGTCTATAGAAAAATAAATACCTGCAGCAGACATAAAAACAAGATGTTCTTTTAGCTGAATAAGAGCCATTTCAGTCTGAACTTCGCTGCCACCTGTAAATCTGAAGGCTGACAAATCATTAGCGAATAGAAAAGTATCGACACCAGCTTGAAATCCATAGTCGTAAAAATCTTCTCCCGCAAATCCTTCTGTTTTTATCAATTGATGTGTTTCTTCATGAAGATCCGCTTCCAACAGCAATCCTAAAGCTACATCTGCAATTTGCTGCTCCCCATAAATATAAATATTTTCATGAACAAGAAGCGGAGGGGCGGCTGAGAGAAGAAACTGTTCAAACTCGGGCAGCTCTGAAAGTATAGGGCTGGCCTCAATTCCAATGAAAATTTGCACTTGGCAGCCTCCTTTGTGCTGAATTGTACAAAACTAATTAATTGTGGTTTGAAAACTCATCCTTTAGGTTTGCTCATCAGGGCACTGAGCTTTTCTATCGCAATCCTTAAAACTTGCCTGACAATAGTGTAAAATAAATATATTAATAATACCACTAGAAGCTGGAGGCTAATTTGATGAAATGGAAACAGATTCCCCTTGGTCCTTTACAAACAAATTGCTATATAGTTTATGATGAAAACCAATCCTGCCTGATTGTAGATCCGGGTGATAATCCAAAGAAGCTGGCAACAGTGATTGAACAGCTTCAATTGAAGCCAGAAGCAATTGTGCTCACACACGCCCATTTCGACCATATCGGGGCAGTGGATAGAATTAGGGATAAGTACGGAATCAAAGTATATATCCATGAAAACGAAAAGGATTGGCTATCAGACCCAGCCTTGAATGGTTCAAGGCATTTCATGCTTAATGAGCCAATCAAAGCGCGCTCTGCTGATTACTTGATCAAAGATGAAGGTGTAATGTCAATTGGCAGTTTTAAGTTCGAAGTGTTTGAAACACCTGGGCATTCTCCAGGGAGTATATCGATTTATTTCCCAGAAGCACAGTTTGTCCTGGCAGGAGACGCACTTTTTAATGGAAGCATTGGGAGGACGGATTTACCGGGTGGCAACCATAATCAACTAATCAGAAGCATCCATGATAAGCTCCTGACATTGCCAGAACAAATAGAGGTGCTTCCTGGACACGGACCAGCAACCTCGATTGGTTTAGAAATGGATTCGAATCCTTTTTTAAACGGATTTTAGAAGGTAGCAGAATGGATAAAGGAAACTAGGAAAGCCCTTCTCAAAGAGAAGGGCTTTCCTGGGGGATGTTCTATTCATATCATGGGAGGGGATATAGTTAAGCTACTACTAAAACAATATAATAACGAAAACACTATGTCAATAGTGAAAACTTTTTTCAAGGAGTAATTATGAAAGAACTTATTACACAATTTATTGACGCCTCCCCGGAAAAAATGATTACATATGCTGAGTATATAGAACTTGCACTCTATCATCCGGAGGAAGGTTATTACATAAAGGAACGCCAAAAAATAGGCAAAGAGGGGGACTTTTATACATCCAGCAATGTGTCTGATGTATTTGGCAAATTGATAGGAAAATGGTTTGCGAAAAATTTCAAAAATCTCGGCTTGCCGCCATCTGTTTGTGAAATAGGAGCTGGAAATGGTCGCTTTGCCAGGGCATTTATTCAAGGGTGGAATGAATGGAAGGATGAAACACTTACTTATTGTATCGTTGAAGCGAGTCCTTATCATCGAACGCTTCAGGAAGCGGAATTGAACGGTCTAGAAGAAGTGGACATCCTTTATGCTGATACATTTGCATACACAGGCATGAAACAAGGGCTGATTTTTTCAAATGAATTATTTGATGCCTTTCCTGTCCATGTCGTCGAAAAAAGCGAGGGTATTGTGAAAGAAGTTTTTATTGTCCATGAAAATGGGCAATTAAAAGAGAGCATGCTTCCAGTAATGAATGATCGAATCATCGCTTTTTTAAACGACCAAGAACTTGAACTGGCTGAAGGGCAAAGAATTGAGATTCCGCTTGCTTTTGAACCGTTCATTAAATCTATAGCTGATCACTTCATGAAGGGCATCATGGTGACTGTAGATTATGGATATACGAAAGAAGAATGGATGCACCCATCACGCAGGCGCGGAAGTTTAAGAGGATATTACCAACACCAGATGCATCATGATGTTTTGCAGCATCCAGGGGAGATGGATATTACCAGTCATGTGCATTTTGATGCACTTAAATCAATTGGTGAAAAATACAGCCTGGACTTTGTCCAAAAAATGAGGCAGGATGAGTTCCTGATGGCTGCAGGTATATTAGAAGAGCTTGCGGAACACCATGACCCAAATCCGTTTTCTGAAGCAAGTAAGCGGAATCGCGCTATACGGAGCCTGATCTTGCCAGGGGGGATCAGCCAGTCCTTTGATGTCGTCGTCCAGGCGAAGGGTCTGGAATACACGGCTGAAAAATTATTTTAATATACGCTCAAATAAAAAAAGCGATGGATAACCATCGCTTTTTTTATTTGAGCGTAACAATTGATCAATGTCCAGTTCCACCTAATGGCATCATAAATGTTGACCAGTAAGTAAATCCTGCAAAGAAAATCGTTAAGTATGCGCCGAAGACGTAAATGTACATACGCTCAGACAGTTTCAAGTAACTTAAAAGCAAGAAAAATCCAGTTTGACCAAAGAAAATCAAGGACGTTGTATACATGTGACCCAAGAAAAACATCACAGCAAAGATTCCCGTCCAGAATCCTAAAACTCTGTACATACGATCCAAAGATATCCCTCCTTTACCCTACAGTCCATCACTATCATATTATAAAGTAAAGTGGAGTGAAAAGTAAACAAGGATTGATTATTGTGCAATAACAGCTTGATATGAACAAGAGTCACAGCCTGTGAACATGTTCGCTTTTTCAATCAGCTCGATATCACCAAACAGGGATTCGAACATTCCGCGCAAAAATTCATAGTGCATATTGCACACTGTTTCTGTATGCTCCATTGCCACTTCCTTGAAAGGACAGTTGAATATCTGGAAGTAGATCTTAGTTTTTTCTGTGTTCGGTTCGAATTCAGGATAAAACCCTGCAAGAGTCGCAGCGTTTTTTATTGAGTTAAGTTTTTGTTCAAACGTCATTTCAGCTGACATTTGTGGATGTCGGGATACTTCCTGTTCCATCAGTTCTTCACCGAAACGTTTTCCAGTCATGTACAATGCTTTTTTTCCTGCTTCTCCAAGCGACATCATCGTTGTCATCGCGATTTTGGACAATAGCTGATAATCGCGGTATGGGAAGTGCAGCTGGATCACTTCATCTGACAGACGATACAGTCTGCTTGGACGGCCGCCTTTGCCAGTCTTTTTTGTTTCTGAAATCAGCATGTTCACATCTTCGAGTTTCGATAAATGCAGCCTTGCTACATTTGGATGGATATCAAAATTGTCGGCGATTTCCTGTACAGTTACATCCTTATGCCTTTTTGTGATGTATTGATAAATATAATAACGCGTTGGGTCAGACAAAACACTTGTAATTTTTAATGTTTGCTCCACCTTAGTTCACCTCAGCCCACTAATTTGCCTTCATTATAATACAGGAGAAAATAAGGTTTACACTGTTTACACTATATGTTTAGAAAATGTTCACAATTGAATGGCGAAATGATGACAAATTAGTGTACAAATGTTATACAAAAGTTATACAATATGTATATATGATAATTTTGTTCGCCAGGAGGTTAACTTAATGGAAGAGCTGACGTTTTATTCTTATCCAAGCTGTACTTCATGCCGTAAAACAAAAAAGTGGCTGGTCTCTAACAGCGTGAAATTCAATGAACGTCATATGTTCAAAGATACTCCATCGAAAAAAGAATTGTTGAAGATTTTAGCACTGACGACTGAAGGCTTTGATGAACTGCTTGCAACAAGGGGAGAAACTTATAAAAATCTGGGTGTGGAAATGGAAGACCTGCCACTTTCAGAGGTAATCAAACTTGTCATTGAGGAACCGAAGCTGCTTAGACGACCGATTTTGACAGACGGGAAGAAGCTTATTGTTGGATTTAACCCTGATGCCTTGAAAAAAATTGCGAAATAATAAGAAAAGCGGAAGCGCCTTGGTCAGCCCCGACAAGCGCTGGAGGGCCGCCCAGTGAAGTCGCTTTTTGACTTCATTGGGCGGACTGAAGCGACTCGAGGGGCTAGGCGCTGAAGCTGGACAATAAGAAAAGCGGAAGCGCCTTGGTCAGCCCCGACAAGCGCTGGAGTTGGATTAAAAAATCCATATATAGGTATCCACAACCAAGTTAATTAAAAAAACGGAAGCGTTTGCTTCCGTTTTTTCTAATAGCTGGGCTAGCTGGATTCGAACCAACGCATGACGGAGTCAAAGTCCGTTGCCTTACCGCTTGGCTATAGCCCAATAATATGACTTGTTGACGTTACGGTAGTTATTATAAATAGAACTGTCACTTTTTATACATATTTAAGTCTGATTATTTGCAGGAAGGGAAGGGATTATGGCGAAATCCTTTTTATAACTAAAAAAGGTGGTGCATCTTTATTGTTAAATCAATTGAACAGCTAGCGGATAATGTCTTAAAAGATGCTTTAAGAAGTGGTGCGTCGGACATTCATATTATTCCTCGCGAAAAAGACACACTGATTAAATTCAGGCTCGGCAATCAGCTGCTTCCCCGATACACGCTTGAACAGGCTGATTGTGAGAGGCTCATTTCCCACTTCAAATTCACAGCTTCAATGGATATTGGTGAAAAAAGACGGCCTCAAAGTGGTGCTTTTACCTATCAATATCAAGATATGAAGATAGGCCTAAGGATCTCCACGCTTCCAGCCTACCAGAGCGAAAGCATGGTCATTCGTCTCCTTCCCGAACAAAAACAAACTCCTTCTTACCAAATATCATTATTTCCATCCACATCTAAAAAACTGATTTCCCTTTTAAAACACGCACATGGCTTGATTATTTTTACTGGACCGACAGGCAGCGGTAAAACGACTACCTTATATTCCATGCTTTCTGAAACCGCGGATTTGGTGAAGCGTAATGTCATTACACTTGAAGATCCAATTGAAAAACCGAGTGATACAGTGCTGCAGGTCCAGGTCAATGAACGGGCTGGAATTTCATATTCTGCCGGCTTGAAAGCAATTCTCAGGCATGATCCGGATATCATAATGGTTGGGGAAATCAGGGATAAAGAAACTGCGGAGACCGCAATAAGAGCCTCTTTAACAGGTCATTTGGTATTAACAACTATGCATACGAGGGATGCCAGAGGAGCAATTTACAGGCTGATTGAATTCGGGATTAATTGGCTTGAGATTGAACAGACACTGATTGCAGTTACGGCACAAAGACTTGTTGAACTGACATGTCCGTATTGCGAAGGAGGCTGCTCGCCGTTTTGCTTTTCATCAGGCAGCGGCAAAAGAGGGAATGTATTCGAAATCCTTACGGGGAAGGATTTATCTGCGGTCCTAAAAGAAGCGAAGGGGGAACTTCAAAGTTATCATTACAAAACTCTCAAGGATGCAATCCGGAAAGGCATCGCGCTTGGATTCATCAAGGAATCCGAATACCAAAGGTGGGTACTCAATGATGGAGAGTAAGTGGCCTGTCGCCGAACAGGCTCGGTTCCTCAAAAGGACCGGGGAACTGCTGTCGCGCGGTTATTCTTTGGCAGAAGCGATTGAGTCCATGACTTTTTATTTAGAGAAGAAAAGGAAGGATGAGGTTAAAAGAAGCCTTGAAAAGTTGCGTGAAGGATTTCCCTTATATTTGATTCTTGCAGAATTAAATTTTAAAAAGGACCTGGTCAGCTATGTTTATTTTGCCGAGCAGCATGGAGGACTTGCCAATACTTTAACAGAGGGCAGTGATATGGTACTTAAGAGGGAAGCGGACTTCCAGAGATTAAAAAGGCTCGCTGCTTATCCAGTATTGTTAGTATTTCTTACGTTTATTTTATTCTTTTTTGTCAACAGGATTTTGCTGCCGAAATTCGACTCGCTTTTTTCAGACATGAATCTAGCCCCCAATATTTTTATGAAAGCCATCGCGGCTGCAGCCACCATTCTTCCTTTCACACTCTATTTCCTTCTTAGTCTCATAACATTGCTTGCCCTATACTACGTGATCAGCTTTAAGAAGCTTCACCCGCTAAAACAAAAAGTAAGGCTTGTGAAGCTGCCGATTGCCGGCAAATTTATCAGGCTTCTTTACTCACACTATTTTTCGGTTCAGTTAAGCTATTTGTTTTCTGGGGGCCTTTCTGTGCTTGCTGCATTGAAGGTGTTTGAGCAAAATCTACATGAACCTTTTTCAAGGGAGATAGGAAAGGACATGATTTCGAAATTGGCTGCTGGCCATGATTTTGACAGGGCAGTTGGAGAGTATCCGTTTTTTGAAGAAGAGCTGCCGAGGATCATCAGGCATGGGCAAAAGAATGGCAAGCTGGACCAGGAGCTTTATTTTTATAGCAGGCACTGCCTAAAGGAACTAGAAGACAAAATGGAAAAAGCGATGAAGACGGTGCAGCCCATTTTGTACAGCTTCATTGGCCTGCTTGTCGTTTCACTGTATCTCGCCATATTGTTGCCGATGTTCCAAATGATGAAAGGAATCTAACATTTTTTATGCGAAAAAATAAAGGAGAATACATGATGAAAAATCAAAAGGGTTTTACTTTGATAGAAATGATGATTGTTTTGCTCGTTATCTCCGTTCTTCTTATCATTACCGTCCCCAATATCTCTTCACATAGTTCAAATATCAATACGAAGGGCTGCGAGGCTTATATGAAAATGGTCGAGGCACAGGTTCAGGCATACAAAATTGATAAAAAAGCAACTCCTACATTCGCACAGCTTCATAGTGATGGATACTTAAAAAGTGCAGATGCCGCTTGTCCAGACGGAACCCAGATCGAGATTACTGTACAAGGTTCAGTGCAAAAGAAATCGACTACATCTACAGGCCAATGAACCACTCTGGCGGTTTTACTATGGTCGAAATGCTGATCGTGCTTTCAGCCTTCTTTATGCTTACCCTCACATCTGCATTTCTGTTTTCACCCCAAAAAGACATGCTTGAAAAGGATCTTTTCTTTTCACAATTTAAATCCGACCTGCTATACAGCCAGCAATATGCGATTTCCCATCAAGAGACAATTACTGTCCATATCATGCCAGAAAATAATTATTACTATATCCGAGGAACGGATTATGCTGCGCCATATTTGGCCAAAAGAAATTACTCACCTGAAATCAATGTGGAACAAGGGACTATGAAGTTATTGTTCCGCTACATGCCTGATGGGAATATTGATAGCTTCGGGTCTATTTATGTAAGTACAGGATCAAAGAGATACAAGATGATGATTCAGATTGGAAAGGGCAGGTTCTATGTTTCGGAGGAATGAGGGATTTTTTCTCAGTGAAATGTTGCTATCACTAGCTGCGTTTTTCATGGGTGGAGTAATTTTGCTCCCGATTGCCATACATGTCATCAATCAAACAGTGGAGTCCGAAAAAAATACAGCAGCCAGCAATTTATTATATGACGAATTGATGTTTTTAAAAATTACTGGAACCGATTCTGGCAGAGGATACATTGAGCAGAATGGCGAGCTGTATGAAGTAGTGGTCACTAAGAATGAGGGGGATTCTTCGTGGGAGGTTTGTATTCATTATGATATCGCTCAGAAACAACACCAAAAATGTGCTCCTGCAGAGTGAACGAGGCTTCACAATGGTTGAAATGCTTTTATCTGTTCTGCTATTCTTGATGATTACCTCGATGCTGCCGCTAGGTATGAAAATCATCCTTGATCATCGTGTTGTGGATACTGCGGTGAGGAAAATGGAATGGGAGGTCTTTAGCAGCCAGGTGAAAAAGGAGATACGTTCGGCGCAGCAGCTGACTGTCCAGCCTGATAAGCTCCTGATGAAGGTTGATGGGCAATTCATTCTTTATGAAAAATATGCTTCCAGTATGCGGAGGAGAGTGAATTACCAGGGGCATGAAATCTTAATGCAAAACCTGTCAAGCTTCGGCTTTGGAAAAATAGCGGATGGCGTAGAGATAAAGGCCAAGGATGTCCAAGGAATTGATTATTCAGTCAGGGCTCATCAATTTTTTCAAACTGGGGGTGTCGAACCATAAATCAAAAAGGTTTTGTTTATCCGCTCTCGATGATTTTTTTATTATTAGTGTCATTCTTTTTGCTGATACTGACAGAGAATTATCTCGCAGGAAAAAGATTTGCGAAAGAAACAGAGACGATACGGCTGCAAGAATACTATATGCTGTGTTCGGCCAAACAGGCTGAGGCCATGCTGCGGGAGGGAAATTTGCCGCCCTCAGGAATATTGAACTATCGGTTAGGAGATGTTGTTTTTCAAAAACAAGCCGTTTCAGGAAGTTTAGAAGAAGTGACCTTCAACCTTAAGCTGGACAGTGGAGAGAAAGCTCTTGGTATTGGCCAATATGACAAGGAAAGCGGTGCAATGTTAAGATGGAGAGAAAAGAATTGACAGGTGATTATGAGATATGGAAGCTATCTATTTAATTGGTTTTATGGGTTCGGGCAAGACAACCGTATCGCAGGAATTAGCCAAAAAGCTTGAAGTAGCTGTTTACGACACTGACCAAGAGATTGTCAAGTTAGCCGGAAAGACGATTAATGAAATCTTCTCAATTGATGGGGAAGAGAAATTCCGTGAACTGGAGTCTAAAGTTTTATATTCCCTGCCTTTAAAGGATGCAGTTGTTTCCACTGGAGGAGGAATTATTGGCTCGGAAAAGAACAGAGCATTCTTAAGTGGAAAAATGAATGTTGTCTTTCTGAATGCGGAGTTCAGCATCATTATGGAAAGGCTGAAAGATGACGACACCAGGCCTTTATTAAGCACAAACAATATTGAAGCTGCTGAAACACTGTACAATAGCAGAATTCCATTTTATCGAGAGGCGGCATTTATCGAGATTGATACTTCCTGTAAATCAGTGTCAATAATCGTCAATGAAATCATCCAGCGTATGAAAAAGTAAGTCATGGTTATACTTGTTAACGAATGAAGGAAGGTGTAACCGTGAAAACAAATGATTATGTTAAATACCTTACCCAGACCGTTGTAAAATATATCGACCAGCCCAAGGAAGAGCGCCGGAAGATGAAGCAGGCAAAAAAAGAAGCAGAAGCTACCTTTCTTTTCAGGTGGTTTGGCATCCTTCCGTTTATGCTGATGTCGAGCATAAAAAAGAAAAAGAACAAATAACTGGAAAGCCCGGCTAAAGCGACAGCCGGGTTTTTTCGAGGGTATTATTTTTTCAGTTGTTGAATTAGGAATTTAATATATCCTGGCCAGCAGGATTACTATAAAGCATTTTCTGTTAAATAGAATAATCCGCCGTTGACAATTTCTATATTGACTTTCGGTTCATATTGGTCCTGTAATGCCGCTTTTTCAGTCTTAAAGCTATCAGACTCTTCTTCTTCGTCTTCATAAAAATGATGAAGTAATTCCAGGTCCTTCTGCCACCGCTTTCTTGCCTGCTCTGCCCAGGTATGATCCTCTTGTTCAACTCTTGTTGTCAAAAAAGACTGTATCCTGCTAACGCCGCTTTTTGGCTTAATTAATGGAGAAAGTGTATAGGCGTAATCCGGGATTTTTGTATTCAGCGGAAGCTTCAATAATCTGTCATGGAAGTCTTCTACCATCCTTCCGTTGATCAGATGCAGGCCGATCGAATGGAAAACATCCCGCTTCCGGTCACATTGATACGATATTTTCATATTCAGTCCAATCCAGGGTATAAGCGGTGTCTGTGTAGGAAATTGATTATTTTGATACAACCGTATATATCCGGCAAGATTTTTTGTCGATGCAAAGATTTGATGAAGTCGAGGTGACCCAAAATGGATGACCTCACCTTTGATATCTTCTGGCGCATATTGCTTATTGGTAATGAAGGTCAGCTTCATTGGATTGGGTACGCCGCCGGTTTTCTCAAGGTAATGCCAGTAAAACGGGCGGTTCATCAATTCCTTGTCGAGATCGACAGTCAACTGGACTGTCATATACCCCTTGTCATTCTCAAGCATTTCACAGCTATTTGCGGTAAAATATTTCTCGAGAAAATTATGGATTTCCTGTTGCTGCACGCTGATTTCCCTCCTTCATTTCCTCCGCGAACTGGATCATCGATGTCAGGTTTTCCATCTTGATACGAATCTCCCCTTCAGATGTGGATCTTCCAAAAATATCGGTCAAATGGTCTTCGATATTTCCAAACTCCAATTTAGTGAGGATATCATCAAGTTCACCGATGACCTTTTCAAACAGGTTGATTTTTTCGTATAGAAGTTTAAGTACATGCTCTTCAACGGTATCTTTTGTCGCGAAATTATATATCTTTACATCTTTTTCCTGCCCAAGGCGATGAATCCTTCCAATTCTTTGTTCAAGTCTCATCGGATTCCAGGGAAGGTCGAAGTTGATGATGTGGCTGCAGAATTGCAGGTTAATCCCTTCGCCTCCAGCCTCCGTTGCGATCAGTACCTGGACATTTTTCTGGAATAGCTCCCTCATCCAATCCTTTTTGCCGCGTTTGAATCCTCCTCGAAAGGGAACAGAAGTGATGCCATGCTGCTTCAAAAACCATTGAAGGTATAGCTGGGTGGCCCTATATTCTGTGAAAATGATGACTTTATCATCAATCTGCTTTATTAATTCAAGCGCTTTTTCAGCTTTAGAATTCTTCGTTACAGCCTCTACTCGTTTAATAAGCTGGGCGATGGTATTCTGGAATCCGACAGAGGGATTTTCCTGTCTTTGAAGCATGTTCCTGAGGGTGTAGAAAACAGCTTCCCGGCTGCTGCACGCTTCACGTTGAAGCGTCATTAACGAGAATTGGCTGGAGCTGAGACCAGCTTCTGAACCTCTTAAGGTCTGAACCGAATTGTACAGTGCCCGTTCTTCTTCCGAGAACTGGATTGGGATGGTTTCTACATGGCGCTTAGTCCATTCGATTCCAGTATCAGAGCGCCTGTTACGAATCATCACTTTATTTACCAGTTCTCTAAGATGTTCGTCATCATTAACAGACCTGGCGTCCTTTTTATATTTATCATAGAATACAGATTCACTGCCCAGATGTCCAGGTTTCAACAAGGAAACGAGGTTGAAGATCTCTTCAATGCGATTTTGTATTGGTGTAGCTGTCAGCAGCAGACAAAACCTTTTCTTGAGATTTTGGACAAATTCATAGTTTTTTGTTTTGTTATTTTTTAGCTTATGAGCTTCATCAATAATGATAAGGTCATAATTTAAATTATTGATGATGTCCCGGTGAGGTGCACGCTTGGCCGTATCAATCGAAGATACGACGACATCGCATTGCTCCCATACGTAGCTTTTCTTCTGGGCAATAGCAGGGATATGGAATTTTGTATTCAGCTCCATTGCCCACTGCGAGACTAGGGAAGCAGGAACAAGAATCAATACTTTTTTGACAAGGCCCCTGATCATGTATTCTTTCAAAATCAATCCTGCCTCGATTGTTTTTCCCAGACCAACTTCATCCGCCAGTATTGCTTTTCCATTCATGTTTTCAACGACCTGCTTCGCTACCTCCAGCTGATGCGGCAGAGGAGTGAGTTCAGGAAGGTGCGACGGTGCCTGAAGTCCCTCGAATTCAGGGATAATGGTATGTTTTTCTATCTCCACGGCCAGCTTGTATAGCTCCCAATTTCCCCAGGGGCCGTTCTTATCAATTCTTTCAGCCATTTCGTCCTGCCAGGAAGAATCAAAGTTGATTTGCACAGTCATTTTATCCACCTCTTTTAATGTATAAATATATTGCCGAAATTGGCTCTCTAATGGTAGGATGAAGTTAGCTTTTGAATGTTTTGAAATTTGTCATTTTATAGTCTTAAATAGTCAGTTTGCAGACATGTGTAATAACGTCTAGCATGCCCAATTGTGAAAATAATATAATTGCGGATGACAACAAGGGGAGAGACTACTTTAGTAGCGCCGAAGGAGCAAGCAAACTTTGTGAATCTCTCAGGCAAAAGAACTCTTGTTTGACGCATCTCTGGAGAGCGCTTTTTTAGTGGGAGCCACCAAAGGGGAAAGCCTTTACAGGTAAACTTTCAGGTGAAAGGACAGAGACCTTCTCAGATTCAGAGGGGGTGCTCTGTCCTTTTTTGCGGCTTAATTGACAAGAAGGGGACCTTGTCCGACCTGTCTGATCTAAGGAGCGGGTGCAAACTGATTTTTTTTGCTATAGGACGAAGGGGGATACATAATGACTGAATTAAAACGGACACCGCTTTTTGAAGTGTACAAAGAATACGGTGGGAAAACAGTTGATTTTGGAGGCTGGGAACTACCTGTCCAGTTTTCAAGCATCAAGGAAGAGCATGAAGCAGTTAGGACAAAAGCTGGTCTATTCGATGTTTCTCATATGGGAGAAATCGAGGTAAAGGGCCCCGATAGCCTGGACTATTTACAAAAGATGATGACGAATGATGTTTCAAAACTTAAAAACGGCGGAGCCCAATACACAGCTATGTGTTATGAGACCGGCGGCACTGTTGATGATTTGTTAGTTTATAAACTCGAAGATGAGCATTACCTCCTTGTTGTGAATGCGTCAAATATCGAAAAAGATTTTGATTGGCTGCAGGATCATCTTGAAGGCAATGTGAAAATTGAGAACTTGTCAGAAGGCATGGCACAGCTTGCTTTACAGGGACCACTTGCTGAGGGAGTCCTTCAAAAGCTTTCGCAGGGTCATGACCTGAGTATAATCGGATTTTTCAAGTTTAGTGAAGAAGTCGTCCTGAACGGCAAGAAAGCGCTTGTATCACGAACAGGATATACAGGTGAAGATGGATTTGAAATTTACTGCGATGCTAAGGATGCTGTAAGCCTATGGAATGAAATCCTTGAAGCAGGAAAAGAAGAGGGAGTCCTCCCATGCGGACTTGGTGCCCGGGATACACTTCGCTTTGAAGCGAATCTGGCATTGTACGGCCAGGAGCTTTCATCAGAAATCAGCCCGCTTGAAGCAGGAATTGGATTTGCGGTCAAGCTGAATAAAGAAGTGGATTTTATCGGAAAAGAAGCACTTAAGCAGCAAAAAGAAAATGGCCTGCCTAGAAAACTTGTAGGCATCGAAATGATCGACAGGGGAATCCCACGCCATGGCTATCCAGTTTATAAAGGGGATACTCAGATTGGTGAAGTTACTACTGGTACGCAATCGCCGACGCTCAAGAAAAATATCGGGCTTGCACTAATTGATGCAAAGGAAACTGAGTTAGGAAATGAAGTGGAAGTTGAAATCCGCGGAAAACGCTTGAAAGCTGCTGTGTCAGCTACACCTTTTTATAAGAGAGATAAAAAGTAAAAGCCGGAGAGGGGAAAAAGTTATGAAGCATCGCTATTTACCGCTGACTGAAAGTGATAAAAACGCAATGTTGGAAAGCATCGGCGTTTCATCGATTGATGAATTGTTCAGCGATATTCCTGAAAAAGTCCGTTTTGCCGGAGAATACAACATCAAACCAGCCAAGTCTGAAACGGCTCTTATGAAAGAACTGACAAAGATGGCTGCGAAAAATGCCGATTTGAAAATGAATACTTCATTTATCGGCGCTGGTGTATATGACCATTACATTCCAGTAATTGTTGACCATGTTCTCTCGCGTTCAGAGTTTTACACTGCATATACACCTTATCAGCCAGAGATTTCACAGGGTGAACTTCAGGCAATCTTTGAATTCCAAACGATGATTTGTGAATTGACTGGCATGGAAGTAGCGAATTCATCGATGTATGACGGCGGCACAGCTTTAGCTGAAGCTGCGATGCTTAGTGCAGGGCATACAAGAAGAAAGAAAGTTTTGATTTCTAGTGCTGTACATCCAGAATACAAGGACGTAGTCAAAACATATGCAAAGGGCCAGTACATCGATGTCGTGGAAGTACCTCACAAGGACGGCGTAACTGACCTTGAAGCACTTAAGGATATGGCAAGTGAAGATATTGCTGCTGTCATCGTACAGTATCCAAACTTCTTCGGCGGCATTGAATCAATGAAGGAAATCGAAGAAATTGTTCATGCAAATAAATCGTTGTTCGTTGTATCCAGCAACCCGCTTGCATTAGGAGCATTGACGCCTCCAGGTAAGTTCGATGCGGATATCGTTACCGGAGACGCTCAGCCTTTTGGAATCCCAACAGCATTCGGAGGCCCACACTGCGGGTACTTCGCAGTTTCTGGAAAGCTCATGAGAAAGGTTCCAGGCAGACTTGTCGGCCAGACGAAGGATGACCAGGGTCGCCGTGGATTCGTTTTGACACTTCAGGCAAGGGAACAGCATATCCGCCGAGACAAAGCGACATCCAATATTTGCTCTAACCAGGCATTGAATGCGCTTGCTGCCTCAGTAGCCATGACAGCTCTTGGCAAAAAGGGCGTTCGTGAAATGGCTGTAGCCAATATCCAGAAAGCTCACTATGCGAAAAAGGCTTTTAAAGAGAATGGCTTTGACATCGCATTCGAAGGACCTACATTTAATGAATTCGTCGTCAAGCTGAATAAACCGGTAAAAGAAGTGAACCAAAAGCTACTTGAAAAGGATATCATCGGCGGCTATGATCTTGGACGTGATGATTCCAATCTCGAAAACCACATGCTTGTTGCGGTTACTGAATTAAGAACAAAAGAGGAAATCGATAAGTTTGTAAAGGAAATGGGGGATATCAATGCATAAGGAAGATCAGCCACTCATTTTTGAATTAAGCACACCAGGCCGTGTCGGCTACAGCCTGCCGGAAATGGATATTCCAGAAGTCGACTTATCCGAGCTGTTGCCTGAAGGATTCCTTCGTGAAGAAGAACCAGAACTTCCTGAGGCTTCCGAGCTTGATATCATGCGCCATTATACTGCACTATCCAAGCGCAACCACGGCGTTGATTCCGGATTCTATCCGCTTGGATCATGTACGATGAAATACAATCCGAAGATGAATGAAAATGTCGCTCGCTTCAACGGTTTTGCGCATTTGCACCCATTGCAGGATGAAAGTTCTGTCCAGGGTGCTCTTGAATTGATGTATGACCTTCAGGAACACCTGATTGAAATCACGGGAATGGACGAGGTGACTCTTCAGCCGGCAGCCGGGGCACATGGCGAATGGACGGGCTTGATGATGATTCGCGCTTATCATGAAGCGAACGGCGATCATAATCGTACGAAGGTAATCGTCCCTGACTCAGCACACGGAACGAATCCAGCTTCAGCAACAGTAGCTGGTTTTGAAACGATTACTGTAAAATCAGATGAAAACGGTCTGGTTGATTTAGAAGACCTTAAGAAGGTTGTCGGGGAAGATACAGCGGCATTGATGCTGACGAATCCGAACACTCTTGGTCTATTCGAAGAAAACATCCTTGAAATGGCTGAAATCGTCCACAGCGCAGGCGGAAAGCTTTACTATGATGGAGCAAACCTGAACGCTGTAATGTCCAAGGCACGTCCTGGGGACATGGGCTTTGATGTTGTTCACTTGAACCTTCATAAGACATTCACAGGACCACACGGCGGCGGCGGCCCAGGTTCAGGCCCAGTTGGTGTAAAAGCAGACCTGATTCCATTCTTGCCAAAACCAATCGTGACAAAGCAGGATGGCGTTTATAAGTTCGATTATGACCGTCCGCAGTCAATTGGAAGGGTTAAGCCTTTCTACGGCAACTTCGGCATCAATGTCCGTGCATATACGTATATCCGCACAATGGGTCCTGATGGCTTGAAGGCCGTTACGGAGTATGCTGTGCTGAACGCGAACTATATGATGAGAAGACTTGCAGAGTACTATGACCTGCCATTCAACAGGCACTGCAAGCACGAATTCGTCCTCAGCGGCAAGCGCCAGAAGAAGCTTGGTGTGCGCACACTGGATATCGCAAAACGCCTGCTTGACTTCGGCTACCATCCGCCAACAATTTACTTCCCGTTGAATGTGGAAGAGGCGATCATGATCGAGCCGACAGAAACAGAATCCAAGGAAACGCTCGATGTCTTCATCGACGCGATGATCCAGATCGCGAGAGAAGCAGAAGAGAACCCTGAAATCGTCCAGGAAGCGCCACACTCCACAGTAGTAGGCCGTATGGATGAAACAACAGCCGCAAGGAAGCCGATATTGCGCTACCAGAAAGCTGAATAGAACAATAGAGGTCCTGCCGATTTGTTTCGGCAGGACTTTTTTGCATTTTCATGCTTGGTGCATTTGTTTATTCGAAGCTGGCATGACTTCGGAGAGGGTTAAAGGGGATCAGCGAAAAGCTGTCCGAACCTAGTGCAACTTCACAAAAGTCCACAAGGAAAAGCCGATTAGAGTTCAATATATAAAAAGTTAAACCCCCCAGCCATCCGGCTGAGGGGTAATTTTATGGGAATCTTGCTTATTTAGCTTTGACTTTGCCGCCCCATTTTTTGAAGCCGCCTTGTAAATGGTTCAAGTCCTTATATCCTTTTTTGTAAAGCAGCTGTGCAGCACGTCCGCTGCGGGATCCGCTCTGGCAATAAAGGTAGACCGGCTTGTCCGGCCTGATTTCCTTCAGGCGGGTCTTAAGTTGGGTTAGTGGGATATTTCTAGCGCCTAAAATGTGTCCACCAGCGAATTCATTCGGTTCACGGACATCTATTAATTGCGCTTTACGATATCCAGCTATAAATTCTTCCTCTGTCAGGGTCTTGAGGATTTTCTTCTGGCGGAAATACATAAACACAGAGTAAAGAATAACCGCAACTGTCAGGACGATCAAAAAGATAAGTGTATCCAAAACATATTTCTCCTTTCAAGCTTAGCTGAGCCACTTATAATTATATAAGCCTTCATGGCAGAGAGCAAAGGAATTTAATAAATTTCTTTCAAACAAGCTGCTTTGCTTTTGAAAATTAATTTGTTAGACTATAAAAATCTTAGCTCTAAACTATTTTAAATGGGGTAAAAAATGTATGAATAAAGAGGTATGGAGATTTATTGATTCAGGAAACTGTTCACCTTCCTTCAATATGGCGCTTGATGAGGCCTTGCTTGATTGGCATGGTGCCGGGAAAATTCCTCCAGTGGTCCGTTTTTATGGATGGGATCCACCATCCCTATCTGTTGGTTACTTCCAGAATATCGAAAGAGAAATTAATATCGATGTCGTGAAGCAGCATGGTTTAGGTTTTGTTCGCAGGCCGACTGGCGGAAGGGGTGTTCTGCATGAACATGAACTTACATATAGCGTTATCGTTACCGAAGAACACCGAGAAATGCCAAAGACAGTCACGGAAGCATACAGAGTAATATCGGAAGGGATTTTACAAGGGTTCCAGAAGTTAGGTCTAGAAGCTTATTTTGCTGTACCGAAAACTTCTGCGGAAAAGGACGCGCTTAAAAATCCGCGGTCAGCAGTTTGTTTCGATGCACCAAGCTGGTATGAGCTTGTAGTTGAGGGACGTAAAGTGGCAGGCAGCGCACAGACACGGCAAAAAGGAGTCATTCTCCAGCACGGTTCCATCCTCCTGGATCTGGATGAGGATAAGCTTTTCAGTTTATTCAAGTATCCGAATGATCGTGTTAAGGAGAGAATGCAGAAGGCTTTCAAGACAAAAGCTGTTGCCATAAATGAGATCAGCAGCCGGAAGATTACTCTTGAGGAAGCGAAAGAAGCATTCAAATCAGGATTCGAGGACGGACTAGGGATTATTTTAGAACCATACATTTTGAGCCAGGAAGAATTGGATTATGTAAATGCACTGGCAAAGAACAAGTATGAATCTGATGAGTGGAATTTTAAGAGATAAGAAATATAAAAAAGCGGATTTTCCGCTTTTTTTGTTTTTATCCAGTATTTTCTAGGGGTCTGAGGAATTCAAAAAAGTGCAACCTTCGAAATTTGTTGATTTCTGTCATTTAGGTGGAAGATTCTATCATTCTCTCTTTCTCTCTCTCTTTTTTAGTAGTTTTCGTGTTTGACAAAATTACGTTTCTTTGACCTAAACACCATATATAGTGTTGTCGAAAATAAAAAATACACTATATATTGATTTTTGGTGTTTCGATATGATAACGTAAGGGTAATTCAAAAATGCAGCTAGAATTACATACTTCTAGTAACACATTAGAGAAAAGATTTAAAACCTTTGAAGGAGTTGTAGAAATGTCTGTTACTTTTGGACAAAAAATGAGCCTGAATGTTGAAAGCCTGAACAAGGATATTAAGTTGTTCCCACAGGTTCACCCCATCACACCTGATATGAAACTTACCCACAAAGGCGTCTCCAGACTAGTCATGCTGGACCGCTATACTTTTAAAGACACTGAAAAAATTACTCTATCAAATGGGGATTTCGTCGTTCTCACCATCAAAGAGGATCCAAAGTTTCCTGCACGCGGACTTGGGTTCATACTAGATATTGATTGGGAGAATAAAACAGCTAAAGTGCTTGTGGACGAAGAATTCCGCGGTGTACTTGATGACCCGGAAGAATCATCAACCGGTGTGATCAAACGTTCACTGGACGTTATTGAAAAGCCGCTTGAAGTATTCTACGAACAAATTGCAAAACGCAATGCAACAGGGCTGGCAGCTGTGGAAAAGACAGAGGAAAAGCGCCAGGAATGGTTCGAGAAGTTCTATCAAGAGCTTGTTTCAATGAACTTCATCCCGGCTGGCCGCGTTCTCTACGGAGCAGGGGCAGAAACAGACGTTACCTACTTCAACTGTTATGTAATGCCGTTTGTAAAAGATTCACGAGAAGGCATTTCCGAGCACCGCAAGCAGGTCATGGAAATCATGAGCCGGGGCGGCGGAGTCGGAACGAACGGTTCAACATTAAGACCGCGCAACACACTCGCCAAAGGCGTAAACGGAAAATCATCCGGATCGGTCTCTTGGCTCGATGATATTGCCAAGCTAACGCATTTAGTTGAGCAGGGCGGGTCCAGAAGGGGCGCGCAGATGATCATGCTTAGTGACTGGCATCCTGACATTGTAGAATTCATCATTTCAAAAATGCAAAATCCAAGGATCCTTCGATTCCTGATTGAAAACACTAACGATGAATCAATCAAGAAAATGGCGAAGGAAAAATTAAAATTTACACCGCTGACTTTACAAGAAGAAGCAATGTATCAGGGGATCGTGAACTATAAGAGCATTCCTGGATACGGAGGATTCAGTGCTGATATTATCAAAGCGGCTGAAGAAAAGCTTGCGACGGGTGGAACGTATACAGTCCATAACTCAGAATTCCTAACAGGTGCAAATATCTCAGTAACTCTAACAAAGGATTTCATGGACGCAGTCGATGCCGATGCAGATTATGAACTTCGCTTCCCTGATGTAGAGAGCTACGACTCAGAGACAATGAAGGTTTATAACGAAGAGTGGCATAAGATCGGTGACGTTCGCGAGTGGGAAAAGCTTGGTTATAAAGTCCGTACCTATAGAAAAATCAAAGCCAAAGAACTATGGAACCTGATCAACATCTGTGCGACTTACTCAGCAGAGCCTGGCATTTTCTTCATCGACAATGCCAACGACATGACGAACGCACAGGCATATGGACAGAAGGTTGTAGCTACAAACCCATGTGGGGAACAGCCTCTCGCACCAAACTCTGTCTGCAACCTCGCTGCCGTGAACCTTGCAGAAATGGCGGACAAGGAAACAAAGACAGTGAACTTTGAAAAATTGAAGCGTACTGTGGAAGTCGGTGTGCGTATGCAGGACAATGTCATCGATGCGACTCCCTACTTCCTTGAAGATAATAAAAGACAAGCACTTGGCGAGCGCCGTGTTGGTCTAGGAGTGATGGGACTTCACGACCTCCTAATCTACTGTGAAACAGAGTACGGTTCCGAAGAAGGAAACCAGCTTGTCGATAAAGTGTTTGAAACAATCGCGACGTCAGCTTACCGTGCATCTGTTGAACTCGGAAAGGAAAAAGGAAGCTTCCCATTCCTTCAAGGCAGTACAGAAGAAGAAACAAACAGACTTCGCCAGGCGTTCACAAACACTGGATTCATGAAGAAAATGCCGGAAGACATCCGTGAGTCGATCCTTGAGAATGGAATTCGAAACTCGCACTTACTAACTGTTGCTCCCACGGGATCAACTGGGACAATGGTCGGGGTCAGTACTGGCCTAGAGCCTTACTTCAGCTTCTCCTACTTCCGAAGCGGCCGTCTTGGCAAATTCATCGAAGTGAAGGCTGATATCGTGCAAGAATACCTGGACAGAAATCCGGATGTTGATCCTGAGAACCTTCCGAACTGGTTTGTTTCAGCGATGGAATTGGCGCCTGAAGCCCATGCTGATGTGCAGTGTGTCATCCAGCGCTGGATCGACAGCTCAATCAGCAAGACGGTCAACGCGCCGAAAGGCTACAGCGTTGAGCAGGTTGAAAAGGTATATGAGCGCCTGTATAAGGGTGGAGCAAAGGGTGGAACAGTTTATGTTGACGGCTCCCGCGATTCACAAGTATTGACGCTTAAAGCAGAAGAGAACACGATGGAAGAAGAAGTTGGTAAAAAAGAAAAACAAAAGCAGCATGTTGTCCTAGTCGACACGATCAATGAATTGCGCTCAACAAACGTAACTATTGGATCTGAAGTCGGCAACACATGCCCGGTCTGCCGCAAAGGCGAGGTTAAAGAAATCGGCGGCTGCAATACATGTACGAACTGTAACGCACAGTTAAAATGTGGTTTATAATATGACCCAAAGAGGATGGAAAAATTTTTTCCATCCTCTTTTTTCGTTTCTGTCCATAATAACAGTTAAGACAAAATGGAATGAAATGAGGACATTGAAATGAAAGCTTTTGTACCACAGCTTGTATACATTGAGCCAAGGGCTTTGGATTACCCGCTTGGGCGGGAGCTAAAGGAAAAGTTCGAGAAGATGGGTCTGGAAATCAGGGAGACTACTTCACATAACCAGGTTCGAGGCATCCCGGGGGATAATGAGTTGCAGCAATACCGGAATGCGAAATCGACTCTTGTTGTCGGAGTCAGGAAGACATTGAAATTCGATACCTCCAAGCCGTCAGCCGAGTATGCCATCCCGCTTGCTACTGGTTGCATGGGCCATTGCCATTACTGTTATTTACAGACGACGCTTGGAAGCAAACCGTATATCCGGACCTACGTGAACCTTGATGAAATTTTCGAGCAGGCACAAAAATACATGGACGAAAGAAAGCCGGAAATCACAAGATTTGAAGCGGCATGTACATCGGATATCGTCGGGATTGACCATTTAACCCACGCTTTGAAGAAAACAATTGAATTTTTTGGTCAGTCAGAGTATGGACAGCTCCGGTTTGTCACGAAATACCACCATGTTGATCACCTGCTTGACGCAAAGCATAATGGCAAAACAAGATTTCGTTTCAGCGTCAATGCACGTTATGTGATAAAAAACTTTGAACCAGGAACTTCATCGTTTGATGAAAGGCTAGAGGCAGCAAGAAAGGTGGCACAATCAGGTTACCCGCTTGGCTTCATTGTTGCGCCAATTTATATCCATGAAGGTTGGAGGGAGGGCTATCATGAATTATTTGAGAGACTGAGCCATTCACTTGAAGGCATTGACTTGACAGGCTTAAGCTTCGAACTCATTCAGCATCGTTTCACTAAGCCGGCTAAAAATGTGATTCAAAAACGATATCCTAAATCCAAGCTAGAAATGGATGAAGAGAAACGCAAATACAAATGGGGGCGTTACGGAATTGGTAAGTACGTATACCAGACAGATGAAGCAAAGGATCTAGAGGGAACAATCCGGGGCTACATCCATTCTTTCTTTCCTGAAGCGGAGATTCAATATTTCACATAAATCTGAAATTTTCAACTTGTACGCCGTACTATTTTACAAATTGAGCGCTTAAAGATGTAAAGATGGGATTACATCGACGGGAGTGGCTCATATGTATATTGACGGCGTTTTTTCCGGTGGAGGAATTAAAGGATTAGCTTTGGTTGGTGCCTGTGCCGCAATTGAGGAACGGGGATTCCATTTTAAAAGGGTTGCCGGGACGAGTGCGGGTTCATTGATAGCGGGCTTGATTGCCGCTGGCTATTCAAGCACTGAGATGGCCAGCCTTTTGGATGAACTCGACCTTAAGAAATTTCTCGACTCGAGAAAAACGGTCTTCCCATCAGCGTTGACCAAATGGCTATTTGTATATTGGCGACTGGGGCTTTATAAAGGTGACGAATTGGAGTGTTGGATAGCGGATGTATTGGCTGCGAGAGGGCTGCGCACTTTTGGTGACCTTGCTCCGGATGCTTTGAGGATTATTGCATCTGATCTTACTAATGGCCGGTTGCTAATCCTCCCTGATGATTTACCAAAATACGGTATCGATCCGAGAACCTTTCCTGTAGCAAGGGCAATCAGGATGAGCTGCAGTCTTCCATTCTTCTTCGAGCCGGTAAAGCTGAGAGACCGGGTTGGCATGAATATCGTTGTTGATGGTGGAGTGTTAAGTAATTTTCCAATGTGGTTATTTGATAAGGAAAATGTAAAAAAAGTCCGTCCCGTACTTGGAGTCAAGCTCAGCCAAAATCTGATCCAGCAGCCCACTCACAAAATTAAGAACGCACTGCAAATGTTTGAAGCTTTGTTTGAGACAATGAAGGATGCACATGACTCCCGCTATATTTCCAGAAAGCATGAAAAGAATATCATTTTCATTCCGACAGAGGGCAACTTGACTACAGAATTTCAGCTTTCAGATGAAAAGAAACAGGAATTGATTGATCTGGGCAAAAAGAATGCAGAGAAGTTTTTTAAATCATGGTGTTATTAGCACAATAAAGGCTGTTTTCGAAATGATTGTTGTCTTCCTAAGACATTATAATCTACGCGTTTTTCTAGGGCGAGGGGCTATTTTCAAGGCGATGTTCTAACAGGGAATAAATTGATAATCGTGAAATCCACAGAGTTTACAAAAAGAGCCTTAATATAACACAAAAAATCGAGCTCAGAATGAAGCCCGATTTTTTTTCCTGCCCTTTTTACCGTCTATGACCGTTAAATGTGACGCATCCTTCTTTTTGCTGTTGCGCGCGGATGCGAGCGACCTTATCTTTGAACGTTTAGAGGAAGCATTCGCGTCTTTTGTTTGGAACCGCTTCTTCGAACGCTTTGCTGCTTTTTGAAATGCACGCTGTTGCTGCCGTCCCGAACCTGAACTGGTCAGCCGGGTGACGAGAAAATAAATTAACGCACCAACCAAGGCGATTGTTGCAAACATTGTAATGATACTTAAAGGATCGGTAAATAACTTAAAGGCAAAACCAAAGATAGCAAGGACAATCAGTCCTGAAACAATATACTTAGAAGTTCGATTCTTCAATGAAAGCCACCTCCCTACTAGTATCATGAGCAATTTTTCCAGCTTTTAAACTAGCCAACGATTACTTTATACAAATTCTCCGATTTTATACTCTTCTCCTGCTACTTTTTCCTTTTTAAAAGTGCTTTAAACGACAGAATTACATTTTCATTATTATTGAACACTCTTGTTCTGTTAATTTTATTTTACTAAAAATTAGCACAAACCTCTATATAGAGGACAGCCTCTTCAACAAATTTTCCAGATGTGCAATTGATTGGTCTGTCCGGGACATACTAAGGGTGGAGGTGCAATTAATGGCAGAAAATCATGAAAACCTTGAACAGAATCAAAGGGAAGAACCAATGTCTTTCATCGCGATGACCATCATCACCGGGTTATTTGGAGGGATTTTTTGGAGTTCGCTTGCTTATTTAGCCTATATCTTCAACTTTACAGAAATCCGTCCAAATGTCATTCTTGAGCCATGGGCACTAGGAGGCTGGAAGGAGCAATGGCTTGGTACAGTCATATCCATTATAGTGATTGGCCTTTTTTCAACAGGAGCAGCTCTTGTGTATTATGCATTAATGAGAAAGCTTAAGTCCATATGGGCTGGCGCTGCATTTGGGTTAGTGCTGTTTTTCCTTGTTTTCTATGTGCTCAATCCGCTGTTTCCGGGCATTAAACCATTTTGGGACCTGTCAAGGAATACGTTGATCACATCGATTTGCTTTTATATCCTTTATGGTGTTTTTGTTGGCTATTCAATATCATATGAGGAAAATGAAAATCGCAACACGGAGAAAAATCAGCAGGAAATTACCTCCTGAGCGTCTCGCGGTAGTTATAACGAAATCAATTATGATAGAATGTTCTTATTGAACATTCTTTTTTTACGGGAGCCTATTATGAAAAAAATACTTTTGCTCAATGGCCCAAACTTGAACCGTTTGGGAAAAAGAGAGCCGGGAATTTACGGTGACGGGACTTTGGAGGATTTGGAAAAACGGATGGCTCAGCGTGGAGCGGAAATCCAGTTTGAGGTCATTTGCTTCCAATCGAATCATGAAGGAGAACTGATTGACAAACTCCATGAGGCAGAAGACACTGGTATAGATGGTATTATTTTTAACCCGGGGGCTTTCACGCATTATAGTTACGCCATTAGGGATGCGATTGCAGGAATTAATTGTCCCGTTATCGAAGTACATATTTCCAATGTTTATCAGAGAGAGGAATTCAGGCACAAATCGGTGATTGCTCCAGTATCAAAGGGGCAGATTGCAGGTCTAGGCTTTCTTGGCTATGAATTGGCGCTTGAAGCATTCAAAAGAGAAGCAAAAGGGGAGGAATAGGTTATGGAAAAAATTCAAAAATTACGCGAAAGCTTTCAAAGGCTCGGAATCGATGGAATGTTAGTCACAAGTGATTACAACCGCAGATATATGACAGGGTTCACTGGTTCTGCCGGCATGGTGCTGATCAGTGCAGAAAAAGCATTATTCATCACGGATTTCAGGTATACTGAGCAGGCTGCTAAACAATGCGAAGGTTATGAGGTAGTGGTGCATAAAGGACTGATTCAGGATGAAGTAGCAGCTCAAGCCAAAAACCTGGGAATCAAAAAGCTTGGCTTCGAAGAAAACCATGTTACATATTCAGCCTATAAAACATTCGATAAGGGCGTGGAAGCTGAATTAGTGCCCGTATCAGGCGAAATCGAAAAGTTACGCTTGATTAAGACTGATTCAGAGATTAAGATATTAAAGGAAGCAGCAGCCATCGCAGATGCTGCATTTACACATATACTTGAGTTTATCCGTCCGGGCAGGACAGAGCTGGAAGTATCAAATGAACTGGAATTCTTCATGAGAAAACAGGGAGCAACATCCTCTTCATTCGATATCATTGTAGCATCAGGCTATCGCTCAGCACTTCCGCACGGAGTAGCAAGTGACAAGGTGATTGAAACAGGGGACTTTGTAACCCTGGATTATGGTGCATATTATAATGGGTATGTATCTGATATTACCCGTACATTAGCCGTAGGCAGCCCTTCAGACAAGCTAAAGGAAATCTATGATATTGTACTTGAAGCCCAGCTTCGAGGAATGGCAGGCATCAAGCCCGGCATGACAGGCAAAGAAGCTGATGCCCTTACACGCAACTTTATCACGGAAAAAGGATACGGAGAGTATTTTGGCCATTCTACAGGCCATGGAATCGGACTCGAAGTACATGAAGGACCTGGTCTGTCATTCAGATCTGATACCGTCCTTGAAACTGGTATGGTTGTGACTGTCGAGCCAGGGATCTACATTGCTGGACTGGGCGGAGTAAGAATAGAGGACGATACTGTTATTACAAAAGACCATAATGAGTCACTGACACATTCTACAAAGGAACTCATCATATTATAGGACACATTAGGAGGACAAATAATGATTTCAGTTAACGATTTCCGTACAGGTTTAACAATCGAAGTGGACAATGGGATTTGGCGTGTACTTGATTTCCAACACGTAAAGCCAGGAAAAGGAGCTGCCTTCGTTCGTTCAAAGCTTCGCAACCTTCGTACAGGCGCAATCCAGGAAAAAACTTTCCGCGCTGGTGAAAAAGTAGCGAAAGCACAGATTGAGAACCGCAAAATGCAATACCTATATGCAAGCGGCGACCAGCACGTATTCATGGACAATGAGTCTTACGAGCAAATTGAATTACCAGGCACTTATATTGAATATGAGTTGAAATTCCTTAAGGAAAACATGGAAGTATATATCATGCAATTCGGCCACGAAACTCTTGGTGTCGAGCTTCCAAACACTGTTGAACTTGAAGTAACAGAAACAGAACCTGGTATCAAGGGTGACACTTCTTCTGGCGGTACTAAGTCTGCGACATTGGAAACTGGCCTTACAGTACAGGTTCCTTTCTTCATAAACCAAGGCGACAGACTTGTCATTAACACAACAGATGCATCTTATGTATCCCGTGCATAATTCATAATCAAAAAACCTGCTGCAAAGCAGGTTTTTTTATATGGAAAAAGCATCCCGGAGTTCCGAGATGCTTAATTGGTTTTCTGCGCTAATCGCAGTTGATCAGCGCTTGCGCTTTTCTTATTGCCCAATCTCAAATTTCCACTCATTCATGCCGCCGGTCATATTGTAAATATTCTTGAAGCCGTTTTCCACGAGGATTCCGCTAGCCTGTGTAGAGCGACTGCCGCTGCGGCAGACTACTAAGTATTTCTGGTCTTGATCAAGCTCGGAAAGCATGCTCTCAATGACTTGCAAAGGAACTAATTTTGCTCCTGGAATATGTCCTGCTGCGAATTCATCAGGAGTACGTACATCCAAAACTTGAACTTCTTCACTATCTATCAATTCTTTTGCCTCGTCTACTGAAACATCAGTATATGAACCGCCTGAACAGCCGGTAATCAACAATATTAACATAAATGACGCGAATATTTTCTTCATGAAGATCTCCCCTTAATATACTTATAGAGGTATTTTAACTCAAAAATACTAAAGTGGATATAGACAATTTGTGTCAGGAGAGGTTTCATATTCAGTTTACTACCACTCGCCTTTTTTTACGACAAAAAAGCCAGGCTTTCCGCCTGACTTTTTTAAATTCATAAACTAATATATGTTCCTGTTACAGTGGCTTTGATTTCCAGTTTCCCCGGTTCGATCGGCGTCCCGCCTCCGCCGCTTGTATCAAGTGAAGCCACAAGAAATGGACCAGGCGCACCTTTTTGGGTTTCCTCGGTAATCGAAAGAGGGGAAATAGGAGTTTGAATTCCTAAAGTCCGAGCTACTGTTTGAGCTTTGTTGTATGAATCTATCACTGCCATTGAAAGCGCCCTATTGTACAATTCCTGAGGCTCTGCAACTGAAAATTGTATGTTCATTATCTCGTTTGCGCCATTTTCAACAGCGGTGTCGATGATCAAGCCTGCCTGGGCAAGGTTCCTGATCGTGATGCTGTACAGATGTGTGACACGATATCCCTGGAATATCTGCTTGCCGTCCTCATAGGTATAGATAGGGTCAATCCGGAAATCTGCGGTTTTAATATCATCCTTTGCAATCCCAAGTTTTTGCAAGGATGCTAACATTGCATTTGATTTTTCGGCATTTTCGGCCTGTGCAATTTGCAGGTTTTGATTTTCCGTCCGCACGCCAACCGTAGCTGTCGCCCTATTTGGCGCAGCGAACACAGAACCCTCACCACTAACGGTGATCTTCTTTCCATTCCCAGTATCGTTTCCCCGGTAGCCATTATACAATCCATTAACCATCGATCATCCCTCCACACTTCTTTTTCTATTACCTATTTCTATGTTGTTATTGAAAAACAAATAACGGTCATAGAAAAAAGCGTGGAAAGGACAACCGAATAGAAAGCGATTACTCGCCAGCTCCCGGTGCTTTGTCGGTGTCATTCTTGTTGTTATATTTCGTGTCTGTCATAGGTGATTCCTTTGGACTTCTTCCACCACCAAGGTAAGACGCTCGGTCGGCTCTCTGAACTTTTTGGAACTTCTGGTGATCCTCATTCATGTTTATCAACTCCTTTCAATACTATTCTTTTCGTTTAAAAGCCATATTATTTCCTTTTGGTCGAACAGCCCAAATCTTTTATCAAAAAATCTGCGTATCATTCTTAAACAAACACAAAACAAATTTGTCTATCAGCCATTCAGGAATCTACAGGTCATAAAGTGGCCAAGCAGGCATACATATTAAGTAAGCGTATTGTCAGGAGGATTAATGATGGACGATATCTTATCTTTTTTGCCGAAACGAATTGCCGAATTGCTGGATGCAGTGCCTCCTAATGACAAAGATGGGATGGAAGAAGTGCGGATACGGATTAACCGGCCGCTTGAAATAACGGTAAGAGGAAAGCCTCAATTCTTGCCGTATATCATTCCGCCTGAGGATGCTGTCCAGCTGTTGAACAAGCTAGGGCATTTTTCTATGTATACCCTGGAGGAAGAATTAAAGCGAGGCTATATCACAATTGCCGGAGGTCATCGTGTCGGACTTGCGGGAAAGGTAATCCTGGAAAATGGGTTTGTCAAAGCGATTAGGGATATCTCTTCCTTTAATTTGAGGATTGCCAGGGAAAAAATCGGGATTGCAGAACCGTTGCTTCCATATATTTACCAGAACGGCTGGAAGCATACGATGATCATTGGCCCTCCCCAGACAGGGAAGACCACATTGCTCAGGGATATAGCGAGGATGATTTCAAGCGGGGTTCCCGAGAAAAAACTGCCGCCTCTAAAAGCTGGAATTGTTGATGAGAGATCAGAAATAGCAGGATGTGTAAAAGGGGTTCCCCAGCTAACATTTGGACCGAGAGTAGATATCCTCGATTCATGCCCGAAGGCCGAGGGCATGATGATGATGATCCGCTCGATGAGCCCCGATGTCCTGGTTGTTGATGAGATAGGCCGCAAAGAGGACGGAGAAGCGATTCTTGAAGCTGTTAATGCAGGGATAAAATTAATCATGACTACACATGGAGATTCGCTCGTGGATATCCAAAAAAGGCCAACCTTAAAACCGATTCTGGAGATGGGGATTTTTGATAGATTTGTGGAGCTTGGAAGAATTTCTGGTCCTGGAACAATCATCTCAATCAGGGAAGCAAGCGGCAAAGAAATTCGCCAAAAAGTGAGAGTGACATAAATGGTAAAAATAATCGGCGCTATTTTGATTATCCTGGCCACGACTTGGACAGGTTTCGAGGCATCCAGGCACCTTAGTGAGCGCCCAAGGCAGCTTCGGCTCCTGAAATCTGCATTGCAATCTTTGGAGGCAGAAATCATGTATGGCCATACACCCTTACACGATGCCTCGAGAAAGCTCGCTGCCCAGATGTCTAAGCCTTTATCCTGGTTTTTCGAAGCTTTTTCCAAAAAGTTGACGGAATCCGATACAACGGTGAAAGCCGCATGGGAAGAGAGCCTGAAAGAAGTCTGGAAACTAACTGCCTTCAAACAGGGAGAGTTTGAAATCATGAAACAATTTGGTGAGACGCTCGGCAGGCATGATCGGCATTCACAGCAAAAACAGATCCTGCTAACGATCTCCCATCTGGAAAGAGAAGAAGCGGATGCCTGCGAAAAACAAATGAAATACGAGAAAATGGTGAAAAGTATCGGCTTTTTATCTGGCTTATTATTAATCATCTTACTGATGTAGCGTTTAGGAGGAGGACAAGATGGGACTCGAAGTGGATATTATTTTTAAAATCGCAGGTGTAGGCATCGTCGTTGCATTTTTGCACACTATTCTCGATCAGGTTGGAAAGAAGGAATATGCGCAGTGGGTAACCTTGTTTGGGTTCATCTACATCCTTTTCATGGTTGCCTCCATTGTCGACGATCTCTTTCAAAAAATTAAATCAGTATTCCTATTTCAAGGGTAAGGGAGGGCTTTGCCATTGAAATCCTTCAAATAACGGGCGTAGCACTGATCGCGACTTTCCTGGCCCTGATTGTCAAAGAACAAAAGCCGAACTTTGCTTTCTTGCTGATTGTGTTCACAGGTTCAGCTATCTTCCTTTTTCTCGTTGATCAAATCTACCAGATCATTTCTATGATCCAGAAGCTGGCAGTCAATGCAAAAGTAAATCTGGTCTATGTAGAAACAATCCTAAAGATTATTGGAATCGCCTATATTGCCGAATTCGCAGCTCAAATCACTAAGGATGCAGGTCAGGGCGCTATTGCATCAAAAATAGAATTAGGCGGAAAAATTCTTATTCTGGCCATGGCCATTCCGATTCTTACTGTAATGATCGAAACAATCATTCGCTTGATTCCGGGCTGATCGCGAGCCTTTTCTTAAAGAGGTGAATATAGTTGAAGCAGCGTTTGCAGTTCATACTTGGCATTGTATTGATCCAGCTATTTTTTTTCATTCCGGGTGTACAAGCTGCTGGTGACGAAGAGAAAACCAACACATTGATCAATCCGGATAAAATCGCCGGAGCTCAGCTTGAGGACTTGAATATCGATGAACTCAAAGGATTCTGGGAGGATATCATCAACAAATATGATGGCTATTTACCAGAAAGCCAGAAAGGCAGTCTATATGATTTCATCAGTGGTGAAAAAAAGTTTTCACTGAAGCAATGGTTCAAAGGCATACTGAACTTTGCATTTCATGAGTTTATAGTCAATGGGAAATTATTAGGTTCTCTGATTTTGCTTACCGTATTCAGTATGTTTCTTCAGGCTTTGCAAAATTCTTTTGAAAAAAGTACCATCAGCAAGGTTGCATATTCTATCGTGTTCATGGTCCTCATAATAATTGCACTCAACAGTTTCCATGTTGTGGTTGATTACACAAATGACACGATAAGTACAATGATTCAATTCATCCTTGCCTTGATCCCGCTGCTTCTTGCCCTGATGGCAACATCCGGCGGTCTGATATCGGCAGCTTTTTTCCATCCAGTCATTCTATTTATGATGAACACCAGCGGCATGTTCATCCAGTATGTCGTACTGCCACTCTTATTTCTTTCAACACTTTTGAGTATCGTCAGCATCCTATCAGAGCATTACAAGGTCACGCAATTGGCCAGTATGCTCCGAAACTGGAGTGTTGGGTTGCTTGGGATTTTGCTGACCGTTTTTCTAGGTGTCATCTCCGTCCAGGGGGCATCTTCAGCGGTAACGGATGGAGTCACTGTCAAGACGGCTAAATTCATCACGGGCAATTTTGTTCCAGTAATCGGCCGTGTGTTCACGGATGCGACGGATACTGTCATTAGCGCCTCGATGCTGCTTAAGAACACAGTCGGTCTGGCGGGTGTGGCCATTCTGCTGATCATTGCTGCATTCCCAGCAGTGAAAATTCTTATGGTTGCATTTATTTATAAATTCGCTGCCGCCATTCTGCAGCCTTTGGGTGGCGGACCAGTCATTACTTGTCTGGATATCATCAGCAAAAGCATTATCTATGTTTTTGCTGCACTGGGGATTGTTTCCTTGATGTTTTTTTTGACAATCACGGTCATTATTGCCGCTGGAAATCTAACGATGATGGTGAGGTAAGGGGGGGATAAGAAATGGATTTTATAAAAGAGTGGATTACCAATATCATTATCTTCATCCTCCTGGCAACTGTCCTAGACATGCTGCTGCCTAATTCTAGCTTCCAGAAATATACGAAAATCGTCACAGGCCTGATTTTGATTGCCATCATCCTGTCACCGGTCATGAAACTGTTTACTTCAGACTTTGAATCAGCGATAGCTTCAATGGGCCAATTCAGTAGTTTAGAGGATGAAAATATAAAAAATTCAATAGAATTTCAGAAAAAAGAAATACAAGCATCCCAGCATGCATATATTTTAGAAACAATGGCTGTCCAATTGAAAACAGCCGCAGAGGAGGAGTTGATGGAGCAGCAAGGAATGGAGATTGCTAATATCGAGCTTGAAGTAAATGATCAGGATCAGCGGCCTTTCCCTGAGAACCTGGAGTATGTCATCGTGCATGTGAAAAAAGCCGAAGATGAGGGAGAGACTGTGGCAGTAGTAAGAGAAGTAGAAATTGATACGAATGCACCCCTCCCATCAAAACAAACCTCTCAGAATACAGATCAAATATCTTCTCTTCTGTCAGAAAAATGGAATGTTCCTGAAAAGTCTATTCAAATAATGATAGAAGGGGGGAGTGACGAGCATGGACAATGAGAAAGGTCCCTTAAGCTGGCTTAAGAAGCAATTGAGCAGCAAAGACGGACCGCCAGAGAAGAAATCTGGAAAATACCAATACTTAATGATTGTCGTACTTTTCGGGGCAGCTATCATGCTCATAGGCAATATACTGGGAGACAAAAGTCCTGATATGGCGGTTACAGCCACGAAGGAGGCAGGCACTGAAGAGGATGCTGCCGTGTTCGGGCAAAAGAAATCGGCAGGCAATGACGTCATTTCCGAGTATGAAGAGGCTTATGAAGCTCAGCTGACAGAAGTGCTCGAAGGAATAAATGGCGTTGGGGATGTCACGGTCTTCGTAAACGTAGATGCCACTGAAAAAAAGGTTCTTGAGAAGAACACGGTCATCCAGTCCCAGACGACGGATGAAACCGATCGTGAAGGCGGCAAACGCAAGGTCCAGGACGCATCACAGGATGAGCAGCTGGTCATCATCCGCAATGGTGAAAAAGAGGTTCCTATCGTTCTGGAGACAAAAAAGCCGGAGATCAGAGGTGTCGTCGTAGTAGCCAAGGGTGCCGAAAATATACAAGTGAAAAAATGGATTATCGAGGCCGTCACCAGGGCTTTGGATGTACCAAACCACCGGGTGGCAGTCATGCCTAAAAAATCTAAGGGGGAATAATAGATGTTATTGAAAAAGCAAACAGTTTGGTTGTTAACAATGTTAAGTCTTGTAGTGGTGCTATCGGTTTATTATATCACTTCACCTGAACAGCAAAAAGCAGATTTGGCCGGTGTTGAAGAACAGAAGGCTGAAGGAACAGAAACTGCAGCAACTGAATCCAAGGATGGCAAAACAGTGATCTCTGGCATTGCAAGCGATGAAAAGTTCGAAGCACTTCGTATGAAGCTTGAAGAACAGCGCACAAAAATGAAGGAAGATCTTCAGGCAATAGTCGCTTCAACGGACCTGCCTGCCCAAGACCGCAGCGATGCAATTGAGAAGATGAACGAGCTTGATGAAGTGGCTCAAAAAGAATTCACGCTAGAAACATTGATCAAGTCAATGGGTTATGAAGATGCTCTTGTTCGTGCGGACGGAGAGAATGTCAGAATCACAGTGAAAGCTCAGGAGCATTCAGCATCTGCAGCCAACGAAATCATCCAGATGGTGCGCACAGAGCTTGGCTCATTACAGCCAGTAGCTGTACAATTTGAGCCTGTAAAATAAAGGAACGCATTGAAAAAGGGAAGGCGGTTGCCTTCCCTTTAATTTTGTTGCAGCCTAATTAGGTTATCCAAAGATTGATGTGCCGCTTCAACGGATTTAAATAAATGTTCATGATGTTCACTCTGCGAAATAGCTGCTGATGAGATTTCTTCTAGCGCTGCGCTTGCCTGCTGGATGACGGAGCTGAAGCCGGTAATGGAACTTTCGATTGCCATGGAGGAATCCAAAATGGTTTTTGTCAGTCCCTCCTGCTCAGAGATATCACTCTTCAAAACTTTGAAAGTTTGGTGTATTGTTTCAAATGCTTCCATTGTCTCTGCTGCTAATTCGAGGTTTTGTGTAAGTTTTTCAGCTGTCAGATTGACTCCTTCTTTTGTTTTTGAAGTATCACTCATGACGCTTTTTAAGTTTTCGGTAATTTGGGTTGCTGTATTACTTGTGATGTCAGCGAGCTTCCTTACTTCTTCGGCAACGACGGCAAATCCTTTGCCGCTGTCTCCTGCACGGGCTGCCTCTATAGATGCGTTCAGTGCCAGCAAATTAGTTTGGGAAGCAATTCCCTGGATATCTGATGCAAAGCTGGTTGTTTCCTTGATCAGCGCGGAAAGAGACAAGATGTGTGTATTGACATTTTGCATATTTTCATATGAAGCTGTCAATTCTGAAATAAGGCTGGACATCAGCTCATCGCCTTTATCGGATACCTTTTCGGCCGACATTGAGTCCTGATGCAGCTTTTTGACAAGCGCTGATGTCCTGTAGATGACCTGATTTGTTTTTTCAAGGGATTGGGTAATGTCCACAACTGAATCGGATTGGATATTGATCCCTGCAGATATCTCTGTCACAGACTGGGTCATTTCAATGGAAGATTGATAATTTTCCTTGCTCTTGAATCTAACATCATCTATCAGCTTTGCTATGCTCCTTGTATTGCTTTCGATTACTTTGCGTGTCTCTAAATCTTTAATCAATAGACTCTCTGTTTCCTGCTGTGCTGACTCAATCGTTTGAGCGAGCTTTTTGGAGATGGAGAACTGGAAGCCAAGCATAACTGTGACCAGCATATACAATAGATATATGGTTACATAGTTTTTCGTCTCCAAAGGCAGCTCGTGGTTATGCAGCAAGGTGAACATCGAAATAATAATAAATCCGAGACCGGAAGCTAAAATCAGTAATTTCCTATCCATATAGATCGCTGCCGCAGCAAGGATAAAATAAAGAAGGGTATAAGCAGTAGGTGAAACGCTAGTTTCCATAATTAAGAATAGAACAGCGGAAACAATGACAACGGAAAGATAAGGGATGAAATTTGTTAACTTTTTAGTATAGTGGAGCAATCCAACAACTCCGACCCCAGCGCCGCCGCCAACAATGATTGATAGAATCACGGCAAGTTCTTTCTGCATGGCAATATCAACAACTGCCGCGAGAATGACAGACACTAGGGTGGCTTTTACGGTTAAAGAATTTTTTCTTTCCAAATCCTCTTGTTTAATTTCTTCAATACTTTTCATCAAATGAATTCTCCTCTTATTCAAGCTATTGTTATATTCGCTAGAAATTTCGGGATTCCTGTCGTATGAATTCACTTTTTTTTCAGAAAATATTAAAATAGAGAAGGAAGACAAGAAACAGTGTTACATATTGAATTTTTACATGGTATTATCGTATAGTGTTAGTATCTAGTCTTAATTATGAAATGGACAAGGGGTGCCTTAAGATGTTAAAAGTACAGGAAATCAGAGAGCTAATTAAATTAGTGGACCAATCAAGCATTGACGAGTTTTCATACGAATATGAAGGATCAAAGATCAAAATGAAGAAGCATGGAGCAGTCAAGTCTGTGGTTGAGCACGTTCAGCCAGCTGCACCAGCTCCACAGCCAGTACCAGCAGTCCAGGAAACTCAACGCCCTGAGCCTAAGGTCGAAGCGGCAGCAGTCCAGGAAGTGAAGCAGGAAGAAGTTCAGGATACTTCCAATTTACATAAGATCGTTTCACCAATGGTCGGAACTTTCTATCAATCTTCATCTCCGGAAGCAGATGCTTATGTAAAAGCAGGCTCAAAGGTCAGCAAAGATTCAATTGTATGCATCGTTGAAGCGATGAAACTTTTCAACGAGATCGAAGCAGAAGTAAATGGAGAAATTGTTGAAGTTCTTGTTAAAGACGGCCAGCTGGTTGAATACGGCCAAGCTTTATTCCTGGTTAAGCCCGAATAAGGAGCGATATTGATGATAAAAAAATTACTGATAGCCAATAGAGGAGAAATCGCAGTCCGGGTCATCCGTGCCTGCAGGGAAATGGAAGTCGAATCCGTAGCCGTCTACTCTGAAGCAGATAAAGAATCACTTCATGTACAGCTTGCTGATGAAGCATATTGTATTGGACCGAAAGCTTCAAAAGACAGCTATTTGAATTTCACAAATATTATCAGCGTGGCAAAATTGACCGGCTGTGACGCCATCCACCCTGGATACGGCTTCCTTGCTGAAAATGCAGATTTCGCTGAGCTTTGCAGGGAGTGCAACATCATTTTCGTCGGTCCTTCTCCAGAAGCAATTCAAAAGATGGGAACGAAAGATGTTGCAAGAGAAACAATGAAAGAGGCGAATGTTCCTATTGTTCCGGGTTCACAGGGAATCGTGGAAAGTACAGAAGATGCTGTCAGCCTTGCGAACGACATCGGTTATCCTGTCATCATCAAAGCGACAGCTGGCGGCGGCGGCAAAGGAATCCGTGTTGCCAGGACAGAACAGGAGCTTGTCAAAGGGATCAATATCACCCAGCAGGAAGCAATGACAGCATTCGGGAACCCGGGAGTATATATTGAAAAATATATCGAAGATTTCCGCCATGTTGAAATACAGGTGCTTGCAGACAGCTATGGCCATACCATTCATCTGGGTGAGCGTGATTGTTCAATCCAAAGGCGCCTTCAAAAGCTGCTTGAGGAAACACCATCACCAGCCCTTGACGGAGAAATCAGGGCTGAAATGGGCGAAGCTGCGGTCAAAGCGGCAAAAGCAGTTGATTATACTGGAGCCGGCACGGTAGAATTTATTTATGATTATCGCAATCGTAAATTTTATTTCATGGAGATGAATACGCGGATACAGGTTGAACATCCTGTAACTGAAATGGTAACAGGCGTTGACTTGATCAAGGAACAGATCAAGATTGCATCAGGTGAAAGGCTGAACCTTAAGCAGGAAGATGTAGAGTTCAATGGATGGGCGATTGAATGCCGAATCAACGCAGAAAATCCAGCGAAAAACTTCATGCCATCAGCAGGCAAAATTAAAATGTATCTCCCTCCAGGCGGATTTGGTGTTAGAATAGATTCAGCGGCATATCCTGGTTATACAATCCCGCCTTACTATGATTCAATGATTGCGAAGGTCATTACTTATGGAAGCAGCCGGGAAGAAGCGATTGACCGCATGAAGAGAGCGCTTGGTGAGTTTGTGGTCGAAGGTATCCACACGACCATACCGTTCCATCTCAAGCTGCTAAACCATGAGAAATTCGTGGAAGGGCAGTTCAATACGAAGTTTTTAGAAATGCATGATCTTATGAAAGAAGAATAATAGGAGGTCTAGCCATGAGTGAACAGCAACATTTACTTGAAATGAGCCATGATGAAAACGGCTTAGGGAAAGTGGAAATTGCACCTGAAGTAATTGAAGTCATTGCAAGCATCGCTGCATCCGAAGTAGAAGGTGTCATGCAAATGCGCGGCGGCTTTGCGGCTGGAGTAGTTGAAAGACTTGGCAAGAAGAATCACGGCAAGGGTGTAAAAGTCGAGCTTGTCGAAGAAGGCATCAAGGTTGACGTTTATTGTGTCATGAAGTTTGGTGTATCAATTCCTGTGGTTGCCCAAAAAATCCAGGACAACATCCGCCAGGCATTATTGAACATGACTGCACTCGATGCAACAGAAGTTAATATCCATGTAGTCGGCGTCCAGTTTGAAAACCAAAAAGTAGAAACTGAAGTCGAACAAGAAGTTTAATAACCGAACCAAAGGCATAATTATGCATGCCTTTGGTTTTTTTTGTAGTCCTGGAAGTATCTGGCTCCTAGAAGTGTCGATCATCGGCACTCAGGAGGTAGTTGTCCGAAGTAGGCCCAGGCTCGGACAAATCCTCGCGTCCTAGAGGAACAATTGTCCGAAGTGGACCCATGTTCATACAAAATACCGTGTTGCCGAGTAAAAGTTGTCTGACGTATCTCCGAATAAGGACAATACCCAATCCCCAAACAGAAATCACTGTTTGTGGGATGATAAAGAGCTAATTGTGGTGTTAAAGCTGCTAGTGCTGTTCTAATTTACTCATAAATTCTTAGCCTGAGAGATATATTTCCCTTTGTTTTGATTAACTTTTTTCTAAAAAGTAAAAAATAATAGGAAACCATGCGTAAAGAGATATGATATGCTATTATTTTGTTAGAATCAGACAAGCCATAAAGGAGCTAAGGAATTCAATGAAAAGAAGAACAGCACGAGAAAAGGCATTACAAGCCTTATTCCAGATTGATATAAGCAAGGTAGAGGTTTCAGACGCGATTGAACATGTACTTGAAGAAGAAGCTGGGGATGATTATCTGAACAAGCTTGTGAACGGTACGGTTCAGCATCAGCAGGAAATCGATGAGGAGATCAAGGTGTACTTAGAAAAGTGGTCTCTCGACAGGCTTGCAGCTGTTGACCGGAATCTTCTGCGTCTTGCCGTATACGAATTGAAGTATTGCAACGAAGACGTACCGATGAATGTCGTTATTGATGAAGCAATTGAAATTGCTAAATTATATGGGGATGACCAATCAAGCCGATTTATTAATGGTGTTCTGTCAAAAGTAAAGCAGAGCATTTCCTAAAAACCATTGGAAGCAGGCAGGTTGGACCTTCCCTGAACACATAGGGGGAGAAAGTATGGCTGCTAGTATTATTGATGGAAAAGAAATAGCTAAAAAGAAGAAACTTGAAATCGCCGACCAGGTCCAGGAGTTGAAAAAGCAAGGATTAACTCCAGGCCTGGCTGTGATACTTGTCGGTGATAACCAGGCATCAAGAACCTATGTCAACAGCAAGCAAAAAACTGCAAGAGAACTTGGTATGCATAATGTCCTGATTGAATATCCTGTCTCCATTACTGAACAGGAACTATTGGCTAAAATAGACGAACTCAATCGTGATGAAGACATTCACGGCATTTTGGTTCAGCTACCGCTTCCAGATCACATCAATGAAAAAAATCTGATAGAAGCTATTTCCCCTGAAAAAGATGTTGATGGCTTTCATCCCATCAATATTGGTCGGATGATGACCGGCCAGGATGCTTTTTTACCGTGCACGCCATATGGTGTAATGGTAATGATGAAGGAAATAGAGATAGACCTTGCCGGGAAGCATGTGGTTGTGGTCGGCAGGAGCAATATTGTCGGAAAGCCGGCAGGCCAACTTTACTTAAATGAAAATGCAACCGTTACATATTGTCATTCCAGGACAAAAGATTTAAAGGAACATACGAAACAGGCGGATGTAGTCATAGCCGCAGTCGGGAAAGTCAATTTGATTACGGCAGACCATATCAAGCCAGGCGCTGTGGTCATCGATGTTGGCATGAACCGCGATGATCAAGGGAAGCTATGCGGCGATGTAGCCTATGATGAAGTTAAAGAAAAAGCAGGGTATATCACTCCTGTTCCTGGCGGTGTTGGTCCAATGACCATCGCAATGTTGATGTACAACACTCTGAAGTCTGCAAAGAACCATATGAACAGACTTCAAAACTCAAATCTATAAGGCGTGGTTCTGTCCATATCTGTTATAACTTAGAAACTGAAAATCCACTTATGTTAAGTGACGAATCGGGATTCTAAATTTATAATGGATATGGGCAGTTTTTTTATGATACTGAAAAGTATAAATTTCGACTTCTAGAATTGACTAGCTCCAGCGCTTGTCGGGGCAGGGCAAGGCGCTTGCGCTTTTCTAATCAGTTCCACAAAAGGAGTTTACCAATGGATAATCAGCGTTATCTAACCGTCAACGCATTAACCAAATACATAAAACGAAAATTTGATGCCGACCCGCATCTTCAGGGCGTTTATATCAAAGGGGAAATCTCCAACTTCAAAAGGCATTCGAGCGGGCATATGTATTTTACACTCAAGGATGAGAAAGCCAGAATCCTTGCTGTTATGTTCGCGGGTGCCGCCAGATCCATGAAGTTCAAGCCTGAGAATGGCATGAAGGTTCTGGTCAGAGGAGATATCTCAGTATACGAAGGCAGTGGACAGTACCAGATATACATAAAAGAAATGAAAACCGATGGAGTGGGCGATTTATTTATAGCTTATGAACAGCTGAAGAAGAGGCTTGAGCAAGAAGGACTTTTTTCTCCAAAATACAAGCAGCCTATTCCGAAATATCCAAAAGCTGTCGGCATTGTTACTTCCCCAACCGGGGCAGCAATCCGCGATATATTAACCACAATTAAGAGAAGATATCCAATTACCAAGGTGCTCATTTTCCCGGCCCTGGTTCAGGGAGAGCAGGGAGGCCCTTCTATAGTGAGGGCAATCGAACAGGCAAATAAAAGGGCAGATATTGATGTTCTGATCATCGGCCGCGGGGGCGGGTCAATTGAGGAGCTATGGAATTTTAATGAGGAATCAGTTGCGAGGGCGATTTTTGCCTCGAAAATCCCCATTATTTCAGCTGTTGGTCATGAAACAGACTTTACGATCGCTGACTTTGTCGCGGACATGAGAGCGCCGACTCCAACTGGAGCCGCAGAGCTGGCAGTCCCTCATATCCAGGAGCTCATTGAGAGGGTAATGAACAGGGAAACAAGACTGATGAGGGCGATGAGGGAAAAAGTATTCTTCCAGCAGGAGCGCTATCAGCGGCTGATCAGATCATACGCCTTCCGTTATCCAAGGAAGCTTTATGAACAAAAACTTGAACAAGTGGATAAGCTGACGGAATCACTGACACGTGGAGCTGAAAAGCTTTATTTTGCTAAAACCGATGCGCTTCTTCAACTGAAAAGAAGATTAGAGCGAAGCCATCCAGAAGAACTGAAGAAAGTATCTGCTGAAAGGCATATGAGAACAACTAGAGCTTTAAACCGGGCCATGACGGCTGTCTTATCTGAAAAAAGAAAAGAGTTCAATGGAATTGTGTCTACGCTTGAAGCGTTAAGCCCGTTGAAAATCATGGACCGAGGCTATAGTCTTGCATACACAGACGATGGAGAACTGATCAAGACAGTCACCCAGGTAAAACCTGAACGAAAAATAAAGGTAAAGCTTTCGGATGGAAGCATTCAATGTATCGTGACAGATATTGAGGAGAGTGAAAACGATGGCAGATGAAAAAAAACTAAGTTTTGAACAGGCGATGGATCAACTGGAGAGCATAGTTGAAAAACTTGAAGAAGGAGATGTGCCTTTGGAAGAAGCGATCTCTTTTTATAAAGAAGGAATGGAATTATCCAAGCTTTGCCATGATAAGCTAAAGAATGTGGAAGAACAACTTGCCCAGATCATTACTGAAGATGGACGGACTGAAGGTTTCTCCATAAATGAGGAGGAATAGTATTGCATCCTGTTTCACTTGATTCTTTTACAAAAAAATATAAGACTCTTGTCGAGGAACGGCTAAGGGAGGCGGTTAGTGCCCTAGAGACGCCTGAGAACCTTGCGAAGGCAATGCTTTATTCACTGGAAGCAGGTGGGAAAAGGATCCGCCCGCTACTTGTTTTCGCAGTAATCGACGCATTCGGAAAAGACCCGCAAGATGGACTTGATGCTGCAGCGGCGATCGAAATGGTCCATACCTATTCGCTTATTCATGATGACCTGCCAAGTATGGACGATGATGATTTAAGAAGAGGAAAGCCGACGAACCATAAAGTATTCGGGGAAGCGACTGCTATCCTTGCAGGTGATGCTCTTTTGACATTAAGTTTCAACCTGCTGACGGAAATTCCTGAAGACTCAATACCAGCTAACATTAAACTGGCGTTGATCAAAGGATTGTCAGCTGCCGCGGGCGCTCCTGGTATGGTGGGCGGTCAGGTAGCGGATATGGAAGGGGAAAATAAGAAACTCACACTTGAGCAGCTTGAATATATCCACATTAATAAAACAGGTAAATTACTCGAATACAGTATCATTGCGGGTGCAGAAGTAGCCGGCGCAACTGCGGAACAAAAGGAAGTACTTTCTAAATTTGCGTATCATATAGGCCTTGCATTCCAGATACGAGATGATATTCTCGACCTTGAGGGTACTGAGGAAATGATTGGCAAGCCAGTTGGGAGCGATACAGCTAATGAAAAAAGCACGTATCCTGCTTTGCTTGGTTTAGCTGGAGCCAAAGATGCGCTGGATTCCCATTTACTGAGCGCGAAAGATTCACTTGCCCAAAGTGGGCTTGAAGTCGGGATTCTAGACCAGATCACCGATTTAATTGGGCTGCGCAACAATTAGAGCAGTCGTTGAGAATAGTGCTATAGTGTGCTATAATTTGCTGTTAGCACGGTAGTGTTGGCAGCTTTTTTTATACATATAAGAAAAACAGATGCCATATTTTCAGGTATAGCTTGAAAACCTTTCTTTACTTAATATATGTTATTACTAACAACTTTTTAAGAAATGCATAAACAAAGCGGAATAATAAGTCAGAAATGAAAGTGAGTGGTCCGAAATGGATCTTTTATCAATAAAAGACCCTTCCTTCTTGAAGAATCTTTCGAAAAACGAATTGGAAGAGTTAAGCGGGGAGATTCGGCAGTTTTTGATTGAAAAATTATCAGTTACGGGCGGACACATAGGACCTAACCTTGGTGTTGTCGAATTGACGATTGCCCTGCACAAGTGTTTTGACAGCCCGAAGGATAAATTTCTTTGGGACGTAGGGCATCAATCATATGTACATAAAATCCTGACCGGAAGAGCATGTCAATTTGATACGTTAAGGCAGCATAAAGGATTGTGCGGTTTTCCAAAGATGGTTGAGAGTGAGCATGATGTCTGGGAAACAGGGCATAGTTCAACTTCACTTTCAGCTGCAATGGGGATGGCAATTGCCCGGGACCTCAAGAGGGAAAATTCCCATATCGTTCCGATTATTGGTGATGGTGCCCTTACCGGAGGAATGGCTTTAGAGGCCTTGAACCACATCGGGCATGAAAAAAAGAAGCTTATTGTCATTCTGAATGATAATGAGATGTCGATCGCTCCTAATGTGGGGGCATTGCATAATGTACTTGGGCGCCTTCGGACCGCTGGTAAGTACCATTGGGTAAAAGATGAACTCGAATACTTATTAAAAAAGGTGCCTGCTATTGGCGGTCAGCTCGCGTCGACTGCGGAAAGAATAAAGGACAGCTTAAAATATCTCTTTGTATCAGGAATCTTTTTCGAGGAATTAGGATTTACCTATCTTGGACCAGTAGATGGCCATGACTATGACGACCTGTTTGAAAACCTTGCATATGCAAAAAAGCAGGAAGGGCCTGTATTGTTGCATGTAATCACAAAAAAGGGCAAGGGATATAACCCGGCTGAAAACGATAAGGTTGGCACATGGCATGGGACCGGACCTTATAAAATGGAGACCGGCGATTTTGTGAAACCTGAATCCGCACCACCAGCCTGGAGTAAACTGGTCAGTGAAACGGTAAGGAAAATCGCTAGGACGGACGAACGTATAGTTGCTGTAACTCCTGCTATGCCTGTTGGTTCAAAGCTTGAAGGCTTCGCCAGCGAATTCCCTGACAGAATGATTGATGTAGGGATCGCTGAACAACATGCGGCGACTTTTGCAGCCGGACTGGCTACGCAAAATATGAAACCATTCCTGGCTATTTACTCAACATTCTTGCAGCGCGCATATGATCAGGTGGTCCACGACATTTGCCGCCAGAACTTGAATGTGTTCATTGGGATAGACCGTGCCGGACTCGTAGGCGCTGATGGAGAAACACACCAGGGTGTTTTTGATATCGCCTTCTTGAGGCACTTGCCTAATATGGTATTGATGATGCCGAAGGATGAAAATGAAGGACAACATATGGTGTACACGGCATTAAAGTATGACCAAGGGCCGATTGCGATGCGTTACCCACGAGGAAATGGACTAGGAGTACCGATGGATGAAGAGTTGCAGGAAATCCCGATTGGTACATGGGAAGTACTTCGTGAAGGCGAAGACGCAGCCATCCTGACATTCGGAACGACGATTCCAATGGCAATGGCTGCAGCAGAGATACTTGCAAAGCAGGGCATATCAGTAAAGGTAGTCAATACTCGTTTTATCAAGCCTCTCGATGAAGAGATGCTGGTGGGCATCCTGAATGAAAACATGCCGATCCTTACGATTGAGGAAGCTGTCCTTCAGGGTGGATTCGGAAGCTTTGTGCTCGAAACGTCTCATGACCTGGGCTATCAGCATGTTGAGATTGACAGGATGGGAATTCCGGATCAATTCATTGAGCATGGCAGTGTTGATAAGCTTCTTGAGGAAATTGGAATGACAACAGAAGATGTCGTCTTGCGGATGCAAAAGCTTGCGAGACAGAAACAAAAAAGGGCGTAGCAAATGAAAATCAAAAAAGAACGATTAGATGTGCTGCTTGTTGAACGCGGTCTTGCTGAAACAAGGGAGAAAGCCAAACGGACAATCATGGCAGGGCTCGTCTACTCAAACGAAAGCAGGCTGGACAAGCCTGGTGAAAAGGTTAGCAGTGACATACCCTTGACTGTAAAGGGAAATGTCCTCCCATACGTGAGCCGTGGGGGCTTGAAGCTTGAAAAGGCACTAAAGGTTTTTGATCTCGATGTTCAAGGGAAAACCCTGCTGGATATCGGAGCTTCGACTGGCGGATTTACCGATTGTGCCCTTCAAAACGGCGCTGAAATGTCTTACGCTTTGGATGTCGGCTACAACCAGCTTGCTTGGAAGCTGCGTCAGGATGAACGTGTTGTCGTGATGGAGCGGACAAATTTCCGCTATGTGAAACCGGAGGACCTCATAAAAGGGATGCCGAATTTCGCAAGCATAGATGTATCTTTCATATCACTTCGCCTGATATTGCCTGTGCTAAAAACCCTGTTGGTACCAGGCAGTGATATCGTCGCTCTCGTTAAGCCACAATTTGAGGCTGGAAGAGAACAGGTCGGCAAAAAAGGCATCGTTCGTGACAGGAAAGTCCACGAACAAGTATTGGACAGGATCATTACTTTCTCGATAGAAGAGGGCTATGATGTTATTGATCTAAGCTTCTCGCCGATCACTGGCGGTGATGGAAATATCGAATTCCTGCTTCATCTTCAATGGAACAATCCAGAAGAAGAGAAGGGGAAGCTGTTGTTGAAAAGGGAGCCTGAAGAAGTCGTTACTGAAGCGCATAATGAATTAAAATCAAAGCAAACCAGTGAGGAAGAATAGGCAAATGAGCCTGTTCTTTTTTGCTGTTTCTGTGGGTTTAACAGAGCCTATCTCAAAAGTTGGAGGATTATTTTAAACCGCTATTATTACGAAGATTGCGGCCTAAAATAGTCACCACTTCGTCAATTCCAACGATAACTTTTGCCGAAAGTCGACGAATGATTGTACATTCTGTTGAAATCGGCTAACATATGAGTATATGAATGTTTCGGATATATCCAGGGGTGATATGAATGAATAAAGGACAACGACATATAAAAATCCGTGAGTTAATCGCGAGCAAGGATATCGAAACGCAGGATGAACTTGTCGATCGGCTGAAGGCTGCAGGTTTCAATGTTACACAGGCGACAGTTTCCCGTGACATTAAGGAGCTCCATCTTGTAAAGGTTCCTTTGATCGATGGCAGATACAAATACAGCCTTCCTGCAGACCAGCGTTTCAATCCATTGCAGAAGTTAAAAAGGTCGTTAATGGATGCTTTTATCCGGATCGATCAGGCAGGACATCTTTTAGTAATGAAAACTCTGCCTGGCAACGCCAACGCGATCGGGGCACTGATTGATAATCTCGATTGGGAAGATATTCTTGGCACGATTTGTGGAGACGATACCATCTTGATTATTTGCCGTACTCCAGAGGATACAGAGCAAGTTACAAATCGTTTTCTCGAAATGTTGTAAATGAGGTGACGTTTGCTTGTTAAATGAATTATCGATACGAAACTTCGCAATAATTGAATCATTATCCGTTTCTTTTAATAAAGGCCTTACCGTGCTCACTGGTGAAACAGGGGCTGGGAAATCCATTATCATTGATGCCATCCACCTGCTCGTTGGCGGAAGGGGCTCTGCGGAATTCGTCCGCCATGGCGAAGATAAAGCGGAAATTGAAGGTCTATTTCATCTGGAAGGTGAAAATCATCCAAGTTATGCGAAAGCAGCTGAATTTGGCATCGAAATTGAAGATGCCATGATCGTCTTGAGAAGAGATATTTCAGCGAGTGGAAAAAGTGTCTGCCGAATAAATGGCAAGCTTGTCACGATCGCTGTCCTGCGTGAAGTCGGCTCGACCTTGATAGATATTCACGGTCAGCATGAGCACCAGGAATTGATGGATGAGGCAAAGCATATTAATCTGCTTGACCAATTCGGAGCAGATGAAATCCTGCCTGCCCTTAATGAATACCATCAGGTTTTTCGTTCATTTGAACAAACACAGAAAAAGCTGAAAAGCTTAAGTGAAAATGAACAACAAATGGCCCATAGACTTGATTTGATCCAGTTCCAGCATGATGAAATCCACACAGCGGATTTAAAGATTAACGAAGATGAGGAACTTTTTGAAGAAAAGCGTAAGCTTGGCAATTTCGAAAAGATTTACGAGAGCATTCAGACCAGCTATACAGCATTGCAGGGTGAGCAAAAAGGCCTTGACTGGATTGGTTTGGTCATGGATAACCTTCAGAATGCAGCTGACTTGGATCCTGATTATAAAAATGTTGCTGACACAGTAGCGAACAGTTTTTATATGCTGGAAGATGCGGCGAGGACCATCAGGAATGAGCTCAATTCCCTTGAATATGATCCACAGCGGTTGAATGAAATTGATGACAGGCTAAATGAAATCAATCAATTGAAGCGGAAATATGGGAAAACGATAGAAGAAATCCTTGAGTATGCCTCAAAAATCGAAGAAGAAATCGAGACGCTTCAAAATAAAGAAGTCCATATTGGGCAGATGGAAAAGGAGCTTGCATCGCTTAAGAAGGATTTGCGCATCGAGGCCAATAACCTGGCTCAAACTCGCAGGAAATGGGCGAAAAAGCTGACAAAATTAATCCATAATGAACTAAAAGAGCTGTATATGGAAAAAACGGTATTTGACCTCAGAATCGAATCGGATTCTAACCATTTCCATAAAAACGGAGCAGATAAGGTTGAATTTTATATCTCTACAAATCCTGGCGAACCATTGAAGCCTTTGTCAAAAATTGCATCAGGAGGAGAACTTTCAAGGATCATGCTCGCCTTGAAAAGTATTTTCTCAAAACATCAGGGTGTCACTTCGATCATTTTCGATGAAGTGGATACAGGAGTCAGCGGTCGTGTTGCTCAATCAATTGCAGAAAAAATCTATAATGTGTCGACTGGATCGCAGGTTCTGTGCATTTCGCATCTGCCTCAAGTCGCCGCGATGGCTGACACCCACCTGTATATCGCAAAGGTTATAAAGAATGGAAGGACGAAAACATCCGTCACTCCACTTTCTTCCCCTGAAAAGGTAAAGGAAATCGTCAGGATGATTTCAGGGGTCGAAGTTACGGACCTCACGAAACAGCATGCTGAGGAATTGCTGAAGCTTGCTCAAAATATGAAGGCAGTTACATGAAAAGCTATCCATAAAGGGTAGCTTTTTTATTTTTATACAGGTTATAAATGCGGGGAGTCGAGGCAAAATTAAAGATGTAGCCATTTTTGATGTGTGTGGGACTAGAAGCGAGGAGAGTGAATGGATTTGAAAAAAGATTTTTTCAGAAAATTTATTGGTGGAATTCTCCTTGTTTCATTAATTGCTTTAGGATTTGCAAAACCAGTACATGAATATTTATCTATTCCAGGAGATATAACATTATTCGAGGGGCAAAAGCTTGATTTCCAGGCAAATGCAGTCCAAGTTACAGCTCCCGTAGAAGACTCAAGTATCAAAGTGGACCAAAAAGGTGAAACCTTATCTCTTGAGGCAAAAAGACATGGGAAGGATGAAATGGTCCTTGAATTAGCCGGTTTCCCGGTTAAAAAAGTCGATGTCAATGTCCTTAAGGATTTCAAGGTCAGGCCAGGCGGTCAATCAATAGGAGTAAAACTGAATACGGTTGGTGTCCTTGTGGTCGGGCATCACCAGGTGCAGGCTGATGAAGGAAGAGTGTCGCCAGGTGAAAAAGCTGGTATAAAAAAAGGCGATATCATCACAGAAATCAATGGACAGCAAATTGAGAAAATGGCGGACGTTGGCCCGTTTGTTAAACAAGCTGGAGAAGACGGTAAGCCATTGGATGTTGTAATTAAAAGGGAAAATGAAAAAATCAAAACTCAACTCCAGCCTGAAAAGGATGTAAACGAAAACACTTATAAGCTTGGGTTGTATATTCGTGATTCAGCTGCAGGGATTGGGACGATGACTTTTTATCATCCTCAGTCCAAAAAATATGGAGCTCTCGGACATGTCATTTCCGACATGGACACAAAAAAACCAATCGTCGTTGGTGATGGGCAAATTGTACGATCTACAGTTACTTCGATCGAGAAAGGCGGAAAAGGCAATCCTGGGGAAAAGCTGGCTCGCTTTTCATCTGACCGGGAAGTAATAGGGAATATTCGGAGGAACAGTCCTTTTGGAATCTTTGGCGAACTGAACAAAGATATTTCGAATGGCGTATTTGATAAACCTTTGCCAATTGCCCTTTCACATCAAGTAAAAGAAGGTCCGGCGAAAATCCTGACGGTCGTGAATAATGACGAAGTAAACCTGTTTGATATAGAGATTGTAAGCACCATCCCGCAGAAATTTCCGGCAACGAAGGGCATGGTCATTAAAGTAACCGACCCAGAACTGTTGGAAAAAACGGGTGGCATAGTACAGGGAATGAGCGGGAGTCCAATTATCCAGGGGGATAAGCTAGTGGGAGCTGTAACCCACGTGTTCGTAAATGACCCAACAAGTGGATATGGAGTTCATATAGAATGGATGCTAAATGAAGCAGGTATTGACATTTACGAAAAACCAAGAGAGCAGGCAAGTTAATACAGGAATTCGGCGGCGGCAAATAGCCGCCCTTTTCTTTATGTGAACATTTATATTGCTTCCCTTAATAATAATGTCATAATAGGGGAAAAAGAGTTAAAAACCAAGATTATTCGACAAAATAGCTGTCGCTTCTTTGTCAACTATCGAAATAAGTCGAAAAACAAAGGAAAATGAAGCATTTATAAGAAAATATTACTTTTTTAAGAAAAAATTAAAAATAAGAGGAATTTCTGTTGCATTGTCGAATTAGTCATTTAGAATAGAATTTAGAGAAGATATTGTTTGTGATCATAATTGGATTGAGGAGGAACCAAGTAGTGAACAAAATAAAAGTATGCGTCGTTGATGACAACAGAGAATTAGTAGGTCTTCTTGAAGAATATATTTCTTCGCAGGATGATATGGAGATTGTTGGAGTTGCCCATAATGGCCAGGAATGTTTGGAAATGCTCGAAGATACAGATCCTGATGTCTTGCTGTTAGATATTATTATGCCGCACCTTGATGGGCTGGCAGTCCTGGAAAGACTTAGGGAAATGAAGAAGGGAATCATTCCAAATGTAATCATGCTGACTGCGTTTGGACAGGAAGATGTAACAAAGAAAGCAGTAGAGCTTGGAGCATCTTATTTCATTTTGAAGCCGTTCGATATGGAACATCTTGCAGGACATATCCGCCAGGTAAGCGGCAAGGCAAAATCAGTAGCGCGTAAACCATCGTCATCAATCAATTATGGCAGATCAAATGCTGAACAGAAGCCCAAAAACCTTGATGCAAGCATTACCAGCATCATTCATGAAATTGGAGTCCCTGCACATATTAAGGGATATATGTATTTGCGTGAGGCCATTTCGATGGTATATAACGATATTGAACTTCTTGGCTCGATCACAAAAGTCCTCTATCCAGATATCGCCAAGAAATTCAATACAACAGCAAGCCGTGTAGAACGTGCAATCCGCCATGCAATTGAAGTGGCGTGGAGCAGAGGGAATATTGATTCCATTTCCTCGTTGTTTGGCTATACTGTCTCAATGACAAAGGCAAAACCGACAAATTCCGAATTCATCGCCATGGTTGCTGATAAGCTGCGCCTGGAGCATAAGGCTTCTTGAAAGAGTTAGGCAAGATTTAGCTATTTATTCATAATATTTTAATGAACATCTTACTTTATCTCGGTCTGACCGTATTTAAAGTGAGATGTTTTTATTTGCCTGGAAATTGGCAATATGAGAGTCTGAATATTATTATGTATATATAAGGCAGGAAGCAGTCCTCCGACATGGTCAACAAAAAAACGCCTTTAAGGGCGCCTTGTAAATTATTCTTTTTTTTCCTTTTCTAATTCCGATAACTTTTGAATAAGGATATGCTGGGGCATGTGCATGATTTGTTCTATAGGCACTCCGAGCTTCTCTGAAAGCTTAATGGCCGTTTCCGCAGAGATATGTAATGGTCTCATTGTTTTTTACCTCCAAATTGAAAAAGATGGGTGTGATGGGTTATGACTCTTATTTTAGCACATCGAGGCTATGCAGCAGAATATCCAGAAAACACGATGCTCGCTTTTAAAGAAGCTGAAAAAGCAGGTGCAGACGGCTTGGAGCTTGATGTCCAAATGACAAGAGATGGTGAGCTGGTCGTGATTCATGATGAGAAGGTTGATCGTACTACAGATGGCACTGGACTGGTAAAGGACTACAAGTTAGAGGATTTAAGAAAATTGGATGCACGCTTCAAATTCCAAAGCTTACCCAAAAAAGAACAGATTCCTACCTTAGCTGAAGTCCTGGAATGGTTATCAGGAACCGGAATGGTATGCAATATTGAACTAAAAAACAGTATTATCCCTTATGAAGGCATGGAAGAAAAAGTCATAAAAATGGTTAGGGACTATGATTTATCAGACAGAATTATCATTTCCTCTTTCAATCATTACAGCATTGTCCAAAGCTATTTGCTTGCGCCGGAGATTGAAATCGCACCTTTGCTTTCTGAGGGCTTATATATGCCATGGATTTACGCACAATCAATAAAAGCTAAAGGCTTTCATCCTCACTGGCGGGCTGCGCCGGATCAGATCATCACGGCTTCCCTGGAGAGCGGGATTGATGTGAGACCGTATACTGTAAATAAAGAGGCTGAGCTGGAAAGGCTGTTCAAGGTGAATTGCACTGCGGTCATCACAGATGAACCAGCAAAGGCAAGGAGAATTAGAGACAAAATAAAACAGGCCTGAAATCATTAAGGCCTGTTTTGCTTTTTATTACTATCAGGTATTCTGAAAAATGCCTGGACTTTATTTCTCTTACGATCACGATGCAGGATAAAACCAGCAATAAAACCTAGTCCAGCCAGGAAAAAAAGAAGTCCCGCAAGAAATTGAAGCCATAAATATGGAAAAGGCGCATGCAAGATTCCGAACACCATGTCTCGCATCAGCTTTACCCCTAAAGCAGCAATGGCGCCTGGTATCAACATAATGATTAATGCTATGATCCTGATCATTTGGTTTCCCCTCTTTATTTGTCCTCTTTTAAAAAGTATACTCAACCCCTTGTTTTTCTGCAATATAAGTTGCTCATTGCACATTACTTACAGAAGAGTTAGAAAACAAAGAAATTTGTCAGCGCATTCAAAAAGCATTACAATATTAGTGAAAGATTTTGCAGACTAGAATGATGGGCCCATGAAATATTTTTCCAGATATGTGGTGGATATTATGCAAAAAGTAATGATTGTAGGTGCAGGCAAGGGTGGAACGGCAATCCTTGATATTTTCAAACAAACTGCAGATGTAATCGCTGTGGTTGATATTAATCCTGACGCACCAGGGATCCTCGCGGCGCAACATGCAGGTATCCAAACCGGGACAGACTGGCATCACTATATATCAGATCAATTGGATATTATCATCGAGGTGACCGGTGAGGAAGAAGTCTTTAAAGATTTAAGAGATGCACGCGGCAAAAACACTGTGCTGATTCCAGGCAGTGTCGCATTTCTCCTGGCTACTCTTTTAGAGGAAAAGGAAGAGTTAATAAAAACTCTCAGGAAAATTACATATGAACATGACTTGATATTCAATTCTTCTGGAGATGGCATGGTGGTCATCAACACAGAAGGAATCATAACATTGTTCAACAAAAGCGCTGAAAAAATTATAGAAACAACAAGAGAACAAGCAGAAGGCAAACATGTATTAGAAATCATACCCACAAGCAAGCTTCCGAGGGTTCTTAACACAAGAAAGATTGAGTCCAATCAGGAATTATTGCTTCCAAATGGGTCGAAAATCATCACTACCAGGATTCCGATCATTGATGAAAATGACCAATTGATTGGAGCGTTCTCTGTTTTTAAGGATATTACTGAAGTAGTGAATCTTGCGGAAGAGATAACGAATTTAAAAGAGATCCAAACAATGCTTCAGGCCATCATAAACTCCAGCGATGAAGCAATTTCTGTAGTAGATGAAGATGGCCGGGGAATTATGATCAATCCTGCTTACACGAGGATCACCGGGCTTAAGGAAGAGGAAGTAATCGGGCAACCGGCTACCGCTGATATATCTGAAGGCGAGAGCATGCATATGAAAGTGCTTACGACGAGAAGGCCAGTCAGGGGTGCGGCGATGAGGGTTGGCCCCAATAAAAAAGAAGTTGTTGTCAATGTAGCTCCCATCATAGTAGATGGGAAACTAAAGGGAAGTGTCGGGGTTATCCATGATATGTCGGAAATCCAGAGCTTGAATCGGGAGCTGACACGCGCAAGGCAGATTATCAGGACCCTTGAAGCGAAATACTCGTTTGAAGATATTATCGGCCAATCAGAAGAAATGACAATTCCAATTGAACAAGCAAAGCTTGGAGCGAAAACCCCTGCAACAGTCCTCCTTCGCGGTGAGTCAGGAACAGGGAAGGAATTATTTGCCCATGCGATTCACAATGCCAGCGATCGGAAATTCAACAAGTTCATACGCGTCAATTGCGCGGCAATTTCTGAATCACTGCTGGAAAGTGAACTATTCGGCTACGAGGAAGGTGCTTTTTCAGGTGCTAAAAGGGGCGGAAAACGAGGGTTTTTTGAAGAAGCCAATAACGGCAGTATTTTTCTAGATGAAATCGGTGAGTTGCCTGCCAATACACAGGCCAAGTTACTCCGGGTCTTACAGGAGAGAGAAATAGTCCGGGTTGGAGGAACGAAACCCATACCGATCAATGTCAGGGTCATCGCCGCCACAAATATGAACCTTGAAAAAGCGATTGCGAATGGCAGTTTTAGAGAAGACTTATATTATCGTTTAAACAGAATGCCGATTCATATACCGCCTCTAAAGAGAAGGAAGGAAGATATTCCTTACCTGTGTGAAAGGTTGATCCGCAAGATTAATCAAGACTATGGGCGGAACGTTGAAGGTGTTTCTGATGATGCTATTAAAAAGTTGATGGAATATAATTGGCCGGGAAATGTAAGGGAGCTTGAAAATGTTCTTGGTCGTGCAATTATATTCTTGAGCTACAGCGAAACGATTATTAGGATTGATCATTTGCCTGAATTGCAGATCAGTCAGTTGAAGGACAAGGATGATTACATTGGACAATCAATCACGGCTGAACCTCTTGCAGTTCAGTTGGAAAAGTACGAAGCAAACGTGATCAAGTCCACCCTTAACGCTGTGAAGGGGAACAAAACAGCTGCTGCTAAAGTGTTAGGTGTATCCGTCAGAAATTTATATTACAAGCTCGAGAAATATAGGATTGAAGCAGATGGCATGCAATAAATTTCACACTATGCAATTTTTTGCATAATATTTTTGGGCAAAAGTAAAGCGTTTTCAATACTTTTGAGTTGGCACAGTTCTTGCATATACTATTAGCGGGTGATGCGAGAAGAACAGAAAGGGTTGAATCAGTCATGAAATTAGACTCACTTATCAGCATGGCATCCCGAAATGGCAGGAAAACAGTTGCTGTTGCAGCGGCAGAAGATACTGAGGTATTAGAGGCAGTTGCCGAAGCTGTAAATCAGGAGCTTGCCGATTTTCTTCTTTATGGTAACGAAGAAGAAATTGAAAGAATGATTGCAACGAAGCATCCAGAACTAACAGGAAGAAAAGGGATTAAAATCATTTCCGCGCCGAATAATAATACTGCCGCAGAAATGGCCGTTAAAGCAGTCAAAGCGAATGAAGCCAATGTCGTGATGAAAGGGAATATCCCTACTGCCGTGATTTTGAAGGCAGTCCTAAATAAAGAATATGGTCTGAGGACCGGGGCGGTACTTTCCCATGTGGCTGTGTTTGAAGTGCCGGGCTACGATCGATTTACAATTGTTACCGATGCAGCGATGAATATCGCGCCAGACCTTGAGCAAAAAGCTCAAATCATCAAGAATGCTGTCAAGGTAGCCCATTCTATAGGAATTGATCTGCCGAAAGTGGCGCCACTCGCTGCAGTGGAAGTGGTCAATCCGGCGATGCAGGCTACAGTAGATGCTGCTTCATTAACGATGATGAACAAAAGAGGACAAATTCTTGGGTGTATTGTGGATGGTCCGTTGGCTCTTGATAATGCGGTTTCACAGCTTGCTGCAGAACATAAAGGTATCAAAAGTGACGTCGCCGGCAAGGCTGATATCCTGCTAGTCCCCGCGATCGAGGTGGGAAATGTCCTTTATAAATCATTAATTTACTTTGCCAACGCAAAGGTTGGGGCAGTCATTGCAGGGGCAAAAGCACCAATCGTGTTAACATCCAGGGCGGACACTGCTGAAAGCAAGTTATACTCACTTGCATTGGCGTTATGCTCTGCTTCTAAATAATTTACATAAACCAGGGGAGGAATTAGAAATGGAAATTTTTAAGTATCTAGAACAGTACGATTATGAGCAGGTTGTATTTTGCCAGGATAAACAATCAGGATTGAAAGCAATCATTGCAATTCACGATACAACTCTTGGACCAGCTTTGGGCGGAACTCGTATGTGGACTTACGCATCAGAAGAAGCGGCTATTGAGGATGCACTTCGCCTTGCTAAAGGCATGACATACAAGAATGCAGCTGCTGGCTTGAATCTTGGTGGTGGGAAGACAGTTATTATCGGCGATCCTCGCAAGGATAAGAATGAAGAAATGTTCCGTGCGTTCGGCCGCTATATCCAGGGGTTGAATGGAAGATATATCACTGCAGAAGATGTAGGTACAACTGTAGCGGATATGGACTTAATTCATGAGGAAACTGACTATGTAACTGGTATCTCACCAGCATTCGGTTCATCAGGGAATCCTTCCCCTGTAACGGCTTATGGCGTTTACAGAGGAATGAAGGCAGCTGCTAAGGAAGCCTTCGGCACAGATTCCTTAGAAGGTAAGACAATTGCGGTTCAGGGAGTAGGCAATGTGGCATTTAATCTTTGCCGTCACCTCCACGAGGAAGGCGCACAGCTGATTGTTACTGATATTAACAAGGAAGCTGTACAAAGAGCTGTTGAGGAATTCGGGGCCAAAGCAGTTGAGCCGGATGAAATCTACAGCGTGAACTGTGACATTTATGCACCATGTGCATTAGGCGCTGTAATCAACGATGAAACAATTCCTCAGCTAAAGGCGAAGGTAATTGCCGGTGCCGCTAACAACCAGCTTAAGGATACAAAACATGGCGATATCATCCATGAAATGGGAATTGTTTATGCTCCAGACTATGTCATCAATGCTGGCGGAGTAATCAACGTTGCAGACGAGCTTTACGGCTATAACGCTGAAAGAGCAATGAAAAAGGTTGAAACCATTTACAACAATATTGAAAAAGTAATCGAAATTGCTAAAAGGGATGGAATTCCTACTTATAAAGCGGCTGACCGTATGGCTGAGGAGCGTATTGAAAGAATGCGCAACTCTCGCAGCCAATTCCTGCAAAACGGCCACCATATCCTAAGCCGTCGTTAATTAAGGCTCTTTTCGTAAACTTTGTTGCTTTCCCAAGTAAAAGTAAAACGTGTTAAGGTTTCAACAGACATGGGCAGGAAGACAGGAGCCCTGAAGCCTATGCGGGAAGTGGTGTTTTATACGAAAAGCAACTTTCAATTCGAAAACAGCCTTAAAGAAAGGTTTCCACAGAGAGCGCTGAATATTTGTTTCGGCGCCTCTGCTGTTTCCTAAATGCTACTGACGTATTGCGGATTCTTGCTATTCCGCAAGCAAATTGGAGGTTTAACTGTGCAACAAACAGAACATCGGATTCTAGTCATTAATCCAGGATCTACATCAACGAAAATTGGAGTCTTTGACAATGAGGTTTCCGTTTTTGAAAAAACGATCCGTCATGATTCAGCTGTCATCAACTCCTATGAAACCATCATCGACCAATACGAATTCAGGAAGAATACGATACTTGAAACGCTTGATACTGAAGGGATCAACGTTTCAAAATTGAGTGCTGTTTGTGGGCGCGGCGGGCTTTTAAGGCCGATCGAAGGCGGAACATATGCAGTGAATAATAAGATGCTCGAAGACCTGCGAGCAGGTTATTCAGGCCAGCATGCTTCAAATCTGGGAGGTATTCTTGCCTATGAAATCGCATCGGGTTTGAATATCCCTTCATTTATCGTCGACCCGGTCGTAGTCGATGAACTTGATCCGATAGCGCGTGTATCGGGATTCTCACTCATTGAACGAAAAAGCATTTTCCATGCATTGAACCAAAAGGCAGTCGCGCGCAGGGTTTCGAAAGAGCTGGGCAAAAAATATGAGGAGCTGAACTTGATTATTACCCATCTTGGCGGCGGAATCACCGTAGGTGCCCATAAAAAGGGAAGGGTTGTTGATGTGAATAACGGTCTGCATGGCGATGGTCCGTTCAGTCCAGAACGTGCAGGAACAGTACCAGCAGGCGACCTTGTTGAGCTATGTTTTTCTGGTGATTTCTTCCGCGGAGAAATCATGAAAAAATTAGTCGGCCAGGGGGGCCTGGTAGGTTACCTTGGAACGAATGATGCGGTTAAGGTCGAAAAAATGATCAAGCAAGGAAATGCGAAGGCAAAGCTTGTATACGAAGCGATGGCTTACCAGGTAGCAAAGGAAATCGGTTCTGCAAGTGCCGTCCTTTCTGGAAAAGTAGACGCGATTGTACTAACTGGCGGCCTTGCTTATGGAAAAGAGTTCGTCCAGGAAATCTCTGAACGAATAAATTGGATCGCGGACGTTATTGTCCATCCTGGAGAAAACGAACTACAGGCCCTGGCTGAAGGAGCCCTTCGCATCCTGCGCGGGGAAGAAAAGGTAAAAGAATATCCGGGCAGGTAGAATGCTGGGTAATAGGACCAGCGTGCGCCTGGAGCGAAGATAAAAGATCAAGTGAAAGGTCTTAAACCATATAGAGGAGGGATCCAGATGGCTACAGAATATGATTTGGTCATTCTCGGAGGCGGTACAGGCGGATACGTAGCAGCCATCAGAGCTTCTCAGCTTGGCTTGAAAACTGCCATCGTTGAAAAAGGAAAGCTTGGAGGAACATGCCTGCATAAGGGCTGTATACCAAGCAAGGCATTGCTCCGCAGTGCTGAGGTGTATGCTACCGCAAAGAAAAGTGAAGACTTTGGCGTAACGACAGGTGAAGTTGGCGTCAATTTCGCAAAGGTACAGGAAAGAAAAGAAAAAATCGTCGAGCAGCTGCACCGTGGTGTTCAGCACCTGATGAAACAAGGCAAGATCGATATTTATGAAGGTTTGGGAAGAATCTTAGGACCATCCATCTTCTCTCCAATGCCAGGAACCATTTCTGTTGAGATGAATAATGGCGAAGAAAATGAAATGCTGATCCCTAAGAATGTCATCGTTGCGACAGGTTCAAGACCAAGAACATTGCCTGGTCTTGAAGCAGATGGCCAATATGTCATGACTTCTGATGAAGCGCTTGTGATGGAGGATCTTCCTAAGTCGATCATCATCGTCGGTGGTGGTGTAATCGGCATCGAATGGGCTTCTATGCTTGCTGATTTTGGATCTTCTGTCACTGTGATTGAGTATGCAGACCGAATTGTTCCAACTGAGGACAAAGAAGTTTCAAGAGAAATGCAGCGCGCGATGAAGAAAAAAGGCGTGAAAATCGTAACGAGTGCAAAAGTTTTATCAGAGTCCCTGCAAAAAGGCGATGGTGTCACAATCAGCGCAGAAGTTAAGGGTGAAACAAAAGAATATTCCGCTGAAAAATTGCTTGTCTCTGTTGGGCGCCAGGCTAATGTCGAAGGAATCGGCCTTGAGAATACAGATATTCAACTGGAAAGAGGCTTCATCCAGACGAACGAGTATTTCCAGACAAAGGAATCCCACATTTATGCGATCGGTGATGTGATTGGTGGCTTGCAGCTTGCACATGTGGCTTCACATGAAGGAATCGTTGCGGTCGAGCATATCGCAGGACAAGATCCACATCCAATCGACTACACACTCGTATCAAAATGTATATACAGCTCTCCAGAGGCTGCCAGCGTTGGACTGACCGAAGACGAAGCAAAGGAAAAAGGACACGATGTGAAGACAGGTAAATTCTCCTTCAAGGCAATCGGAAAGGCACTTGTATATGGTGAATCCGATGGTTTTGTGAAAATCGTGGCAGACAAGGAAACGAACGATATTCTCGGTGTCCATATGATCGGGCCGCATGTGACGGACATGATCTCCGAAGCAGGCCTTGCAAAAGTGCTTGATGCGACACCTTGGGAAGTTGCTCATACAATCCATCCGCACCCGACATTGTCAGAGGCGATCGGCGAAGCTGCCCTGGCTGTGGATGGTAAAGCAATCCATTCTTAAAATATTTTATAAACAAGAGCTCTTTTCCCCTGGAAAAGAGCCTTGTACGAACAATTGGGAGGTATAAAGATGGCAGAAAATCGTCACGCTGCACTTGGCTTAAGTGATGAAAAGGTTTTGGAGATGTATGAAACAATGCTGTTGGCCCGCCGGCTGGATGAGCGGATGTGGCTGTTGAACCGTGCCGGGAAAATTCCGTTTGTCATTTCCTGTCAAGGACAGGAAGCGGCACAGGTAGGAGCTGCTTTTGCTCTTGAGCGTGAAAAGGACTATGTGCTTCCGTACTACCGTGACATGGGAGTGGTCTTAACTTTTGGCATGACTGCAAAAGACTTGATGCTTTCCGGTTTTGCCAAAGCGGAAGACCCAAACTCTGGGGGCCGCCAGATGCCTGGACACTTCGGGCAAAAGAAGAATCGGATCGTGACAGGTTCTTCACCGGTAACAACACAGGTTCCTCATGCTGTTGGAATCGCCCTTGCAGGTAAAATGGAAAAGAAGGACTTGGTCACATTCGTTACATTTGGAGAAGGTTCATCCAACCAGGGAGATTTCCATGAGGGAGCGAACTTTGCTGGGGTGCATAAACTTCCAGTCATTTTTATGGTTGAGAACAATAAATATGCGATTTCCATACCTTACGAGAGACAAGTTGCTGCCGAGAAGGTTTCCGACCGTGCAATCGGTTATGGAATGCCAGGCGTAACTGTTGATGGTAATGATCCTTTAGAGGTTTATAAAGTTGTAAAGGAAGCTGCTGACCGCGGACGCCGCGGAGAAGGGCCGACTCTTGTTGAGGCTGTATCCTACCGCCTGACTCCACACTCATCGGATGATGACGACAGAAGCTACCGCGCACCAGATGAAGTTGCGCAGGCAAAGACGAAGGACCCTATCATTACCTTCGGCGCATACTTAAAGGAAAATGGCATCATGAATGATGAGATTGAAAAGGAAATCAACGACAGAATCATGAAGCTGGTTAATGAAGCAACCGATTATGCTGAAAATGCACCGTATGCAGAGGCTGAGCACGCTCTGAAATACGTATATGCTGAAGAGTAAGGGGGAACAAAAATGGCGGTTATTTCTTATATAGATGCAGTGACATTAGCGATCAAAGAAGAGATGGAAAGAGATCCGAGAGTTTTTGTTCTCGGTGAAGATGTTGGAAAAAAAGGCGGAGTATTTAAAGCGACACAAGGTTTATTTGAAAAGTTTGGCGAAGATCGCGTGATTGATGCTCCGCTTGCGGAATCAGCGATCGCAGGGGTTGGAATCGGTGCCGCAATGTACGGAATGCGTCCAATCGCCGAAATGCAATTCGCAGATTTCATTATGCCTGCTGTAAACCAGATCATTTCTGAAGCAGCAAGAATCCGTTACCGTTCTAACAATGACTGGAGCTGTCCGATGGTCATCCGCGCTCCTTACGGCGGCGGAGTCCACGGTGCCCTTTATCATTCTCAATCAGTTGAGGCCGTGTTTGCGAATCAGCCTGGCTTGAAAATTGTCATGCCTTCAACTCCTTATGATGTAAAAGGTTTATTAAAAGCAGCAATCAGAGATGAAGATCCGGTATTGTTCTTTGAACATAAGCGTGCTTACCGACTGATCAAGGGTGAAGTTCCGGAAGACGATTATGTGCTGCCAATCGGCAAAGCTGACGTAAAGCGTGAGGGCGAGGATATTACAGTCATTACTTATGGCCTGGCTGTCCATTTTGCACTGCAGGCTGCTGAAAGGCTTGCGAAGGATGGAATTTCTGCTCATATCCTTGATCTACGAACTGTATATCCATTGGATAAAGAAGCAATTATTGAGGCTGCTTCAAAAACAGGAAAAGTCCTTCTTGTAACAGAAGATAATAAAGAAGGCAGCATTATGAGTGAAGTATCTGCGATTATCGCTGAACATTGCCTGTTTGAATTGGATGCACCAATCAAAAGGCTGGCTGGACCTGACATTCCTGCAATGCCATACGCTCCGACAATGGAGAAATATTTCATGATCAATCCAGATAAAGTTGAAAAAGCAATGAGAGAGCTTGCCGAATTTTAACATAATCATATTGGAAATAGAATGAATGGAGAAGGAGGGTCAACCTGTGGCAATCGAACAAATTAAAATGCCCCAATTAGGCGAGAGTGTTACCGAGGGAACAATCAGTAAGTGGCTGGTTTCCGTTGGTGATAAAGTAAATAAATACGATCCACTCGCAGAGGTCATGACCGACAAAGTAAATGCTGAAGTACCATCTTCATTTTCGGGTACAATCAAAGAATTGATTGCGGGTGAAGGCGATACATTGGCAGTTGGTGAAATTATCTGCACAATTGAAATTGAAGGCGGGAACGCTGAAGAAGCTCCAGCAGCTGATGCAGCTGCTTCAGAAGCAGCATCTTCGGCTAGTGTGACTCCTGCACCTGCAGCGGAAGAAGGAAGCAAGGCTAGATATTCACCTGCAGTATTGAAGCTGGCTCAGGAAAATAACATTGATCTATCCCAAGTCAAGGGAAGTGGAGCTGGCGGAAGGATTACCCGTAAGGATCTTAAGCAAGTGATTGAATCTGGAAATATTCCTCAAGCTTCTGCACAGAATGAAGCACCTAAAGAGGCGGTTAAGGTTGATGCTGCTTCAGCAAAGCCTGCAGCACAAACACAACCTGAACCACAGGTACAGCCAGCTGCGCCTGCTCCGTCTGTCCCAGTTGCTGCCGGTGACATTGAAATCCCTGTGACTGGCGTGCGTAAGGCGATTGCCGCTAACATGCTGCGCAGCAAGCATGAAGCTCCGCATGCATGGACGATGGTAGAAGTGGATGTTACGAATCTTGTAGAGTACAGGAATGGCCTAAAGAATGATTTCAAGAAAAAGGAAGGCTTCAATCTTACTTTCTTTGCTTTCTTCGTGAAGGCAGTTGCGCAGGCATTGAAGGAATTCCCGCAAATCAATTCTATGTGGGCTGGCGAAAAGATCATCCAGAAAAAAGATATAAACATTTCCATTGCAGTTGCGACTGATGATGCTCTTTTTGTACCTGTCATCAAGAATGCAGACGAAAAGACAATTAAAGGCATTGGCCGTGAAATCAATGAGCTTGCTCTGAAGGTACGCACAGGAAAGCTTCGCGCCGAGGAAATGCAGGGCGGAACGTTCACTGTTAACAACACCGGTTCTTTCGGTTCCGTTCAATCAATGGGAATCATCAATTACCCTCAGGCAGCCATTCTACAGGTTGAATCGATCGTTAAGCGCCCTGTAGTGATGAACAACGGCATGATCGCTGTTCGTGATATGGTGAACCTATGTCTGTCTCTCGATCACCGTGTACTGGATGGCTTGGTTTGCGGCCGTTTCCTTGCAAGGGTTAAGGAAATCCTTGAGAATACATCAAAAGAGACAACTTCTATTTATTAATAGTATTAAAAGCCGCTGCTAATGCAGCGGCTTTTATGTTGGAATCACTTCGTTGCTAGAAAAGCATTCGTATACTAAAATATAGAAGAGTATGAAAATTAGAATTTTACTACAATTTCTAGTGAAGGGGGGAAAGCTGTCTGAACTATGGACAGTAAGGTTTATGACGATTGAAAATATGAAAGCTACCTCGTTCAAAGATGCAACTTTTGGAGACTGGCAGGAGAAAGCTGCTGCTTCTTTAAAAGGCAAGCCGATTGATTCTCTTTATACGAATACATATGAGGATATTACTCTTAAACCGCTTTATACAAAAGGGGATCTTCCAAATGGATTGACCGGGGAACTGCCTGGTGAGTCAGATTATAGAAGAGGCATCCACTCACTTGGATACCAGTCTGAGTCCTGGCATATAGCAAACCGCCTCTTTTACTCCAGTGTTGACGAGCTGAAAGGGAAACTCGACGTCGCCCTATCAAAGGGACAAACCGCCATTTCTTTTGAAGTAAAACCGGAGTTATTTTCCGATAATCGAGCACTTGTGTCTTTCATCTCTTCCTATAAAAATAAATATCCTTTAAGCCTGGATGCTGGATTGCTCCAGACGCCATTGCTCGCAGCTTTGGCAATAGCCAGAAATGAAGCAGGCAGTGCAGAAGAACTTTCAGGTTTCGCTGCAGCGGATCCTGTTGCCGAAGCAAGTTTAATTGGCGGACTCCCAACGGAGGAAAATGAATTCTTTATAAAATGGACAAAAGTACTTGAAGAGGCAGCTGAGCAATTACCAGAAGTAAAGACAGTACTCGTCAATACCGTCCCATACCATAACAGCGGCGCGAATGCAGTGCAGGAACTGGCCATCGCCATTTCCACCGGGGTTTATCTCCTTCAAAAGTTGCTGGACAATGGATGGGAAATAAAGAAAGCGTTATCAAAGATGGTGTTCCAATTCGCGATTGGTTCAAACTTCTTCATGGAAACTGCCAAGCTTAGAGCTGCCAGGCTTTTGTGGAGCAAAACAGCAGAAGCTTTCGGAGCAGGTGAAGAAGACCGTAAAATGGTCATATCTGCTGAAACCTCAAGGTTCACAAAAACCCTTTTTGATCCATACGTTAACATGCTTAGGGCTGGAAATGAGACCTTCGCAGCAGTACTGGGCGGAATCCAGTACCTTCATACTGGCAGCTTTGATGAACAAGCAGGAACTGCGAATCTTTTTTCCGAAAGAGTTGCCCGTAATACGCAGCTGGTGCTTAAATCTGAAGCACATCTTGAAAAAGTAGCCGACCCTGCAGGAGGTTCCTGGTATGTTGAGTCATTGACAAAAGAACTGGCTGAAAAAGCCTGGGAGCTATTCCTCGAAATGGATGGCAAGGGCGGTATGTATGAAACGCTGAAATCAGGCTGGCTACAGGTGCAGATTGCTCAGACAGCTGAAGACCACGAACAGGACATTGCTACTCGTAAAAAGAGCATGATTGGAACAAACGTTTATGCCAACCTTACAGACGAGATCAGTGAACCTGTTGTCCAAGAGATAAAAGGAAATTACATGATCGACTCCGTTGATGCTAGCATTAATAAAATTAAGTCTGAGAGCCCTCTCAAAGATAGTTTTAAAGAAGTGAAACCAGGCTTTGCACCGTTAAAATTAAAAAGATTAGCTGAGTCTTATGAAGAATTGAGATTCAAGGCAAAGAAGCTGGAGAAAAAGGGTGTGCAGCCTGAAGTCGGCTTAATTTGCCTGGGTGAAATGAAGAAGCATAAGGCTAGAGCAGATTTCATTTCCGGCTTATTGTCAGCGGGAGGGATTCATACTGTAAGGAGCGGGGAAGTGGACACCATTTCGGCAGCGATTGATTTCATAGACTCATCAATCGCCAGGCAGTTTGTAATTTGCGGAGAACAGTCTGCCTACAATTCTTTTGGACCTGAGCTGGCTCAGGAGATTACAAGAGAGCACGATGTCAAGCTTTACCTGGCAGGCATCCCTGACGAGAAACAAAGCGAATGGAAAACTTCCGGAATACAGGAGTTCCTGCACATAAGAAGCAATGCATTACAGACTCTATCATCTATGCTTCAGGAAATGGAGGTGGGCGCAAATGCAAAAGCCTGACTTTACTAAAGTCCGTTTGTTTGCTGAGGAAAACGAGGTCAGCAAGGAACAAGTTGATTGCCATATTGAGCAGAAAATCGATGATCTGTTATTTGAAACGAATGAGCAGATCAAGGTTAAACCAGTGTATACAAAAGAAGATGTAACATCATCAGAACATATGGAAGGAATGCCCGGCCTCCCACCTTTTACGAGGGGACCGTATCCTGCGATGTATGTGAACCGTCCCTGGACGGTAAGACAGTATGCAGGTTTTTCGACTGCAGAAGAAAGCAACGCATTTTACAGGCGCAACCTTGCAATGGGGCAAAAAGGTTTGTCTGTTGCCTTTGACCTGGCAACACATCGAGGTTATGATTCTGACCATCCACGAGTCGAGGGTGACGTTGGTAAAGCAGGAGTGGCCATTGATTCTATTCTAGATATGAAAATTCTGTTCGACGGAATCCCACTCGACCAGATGTCTGTATCAATGACAATGAATGGTGCTGTCCTGCCAATCATGGCGTTCTTCATCGTGACCGCCGAGGAACAGGGAGTGACACAGGATCAATTATCCGGGACGATTCAAAATGACATCCTGAAGGAGTATATGGTTAGGAACACGTACATTTATCCACCAGAAATGTCGATGAAAATCATTGCCGATATTTTCGAGTACACTTCTAAATATATGCCGAAATTCAATTCAATCAGTATTTCAGGCTATCATATGCAGGAAGCCGGTGCTCCCGCGGATATCGAATTGGCATACACGCTCGCGGATGGTCTTGAATATGTGAGAACTGGCCTAAAGGCAGGAATCGATATTGATTCATTCGCACCAAGGCTGAGCTTCTTCTGGGCGATCGGCATGAACTATTTCATGGAAGTAGCCAAAATGAGGGCAGCCCGCTTTATCTGGGCAAAAATGATCAAGACATTCAATCCGAAAAATGAAAAGTCGATGGCCTTGAGGACACATTCGCAGACATCGGGTTGGAGTCTTACTGAACAGGATCCATACAATAATGTCATCCGCACATTAATTGAAGCACATGCAGCAGCCATGGGGCATACCCAATCATTGCACACGAATGCACTTGATGAAGCCATTGCGCTGCCGACTGATTTTTCAGCGCGCATCGCCCGGAATACACAATTATTTCTTCAGGAAGAAACCGGGATCACAAAGGTCATAGATCCATGGGCAGGCAGTTACTATGTAGAAAGTTTGACAAATTCACTCATCGAGCGTGCGTGGAAGCATATTGAAGAAATCGAAGGTCTTGGCGGGATGGCGAAAGCAATTGAAACTGGACTTCCAAAAATGCGAATCGAAGAAGCTGCGGCAAGGCGCCAGGCACAGATTGATTCTGGAAAAGAAACGATCATTGGCGTGAATAAATTCAAGCTGGACCAGGAGGATCCTCTGGAAATCCTGGATATCGATAATACCGCTGTTCGTGCGAAACAGCTTGAAAGGCTTAAGCAGCTGAAAGAAAACCGTGATGATGAAAAAGCTGAAGCAGCTTTAAATGATTTAGCTAAGGTGGCAGAAACAGGAGAAGGCAACCTTCTTGAATATGCAGTAAGGGCCGCTCGGGCAAGGGCGACACTTGGAGAAATTTCAGATGCAATCGAAAAGACGGCTGGAAGGCATAAAGCGGTCATCCGATCAGTAAGCGGAGTATACAGCACTGCCTTCACAAATGGTGAGGAAATTGCTGAAGTCCAGCAAATGACACAGGAGTTCCTTGAAAATGAAGGACGCAGGCCGCGCATTATGATTGCGAAGATGGGGCAGGATGGACATGACCGGGGTGCCAAGGTCATTTCAACCGCTTTTGCTGATTTAGGTTTTGATGTGGATATAGGTCCACTTTTTCAAACGCCTGAAGAAACAGCGATCCAGGCAGTTGAAAATGATGTCCACGCCATCGGAATCAGCTCTTTGGCAGCAGGACATAAAACATTATTGCCACAGCTTGTGAAGGAGCTGAAAAAATTAGGGCGCGAAGATATTGTCGTCATTGTCGGAGGCGTCATCCCGGCTCAGGATTATCAATTCTTATATGATAATGGAGCAAGTGCGATTTTTGGACCTGGAACGGTCATTCCTGTTGCGGCGCAGAAAGTTTTACGCACTATTTATGAGCGCCTTGGCTATGAGGAAGTGTCTAGTTAATGGCAGATGAGAAAAAGCCGGAATGGTTCGATCCCGAAAAGGCTGATTCCTTTTCAAGTGTAGTGAAGCCTGGAGTGGCAGGTGAAAATGCCGAAAGGCCGGCAGCAAAAGCCGGGCGTTTCGTGAAAAAAAAGAATTCTTCCAAACTGGATCCAGCTTCGCTTGCTGAAGAAATTAAAGCTGGGGGCAGGACAGCGCTGGCAAAAGGGATCACCTTGATTGAAAGCAATGCGGAGCATGACTTTCAGTCGGCCCAAACCCTCTTGCAGAAGCTTTTGCCTGAATCGGGACGCTCCATCAGGATCGGCATCACTGGTGTGCCGGGAGCTGGCAAGAGCACTTTTATCGAGAGCTTTGGCAGCTATTTATGCGACAAGGGGCATAAGGTTGCCGTCCTGGCGGTGGATCCTACCTCCAGCCTGACTGGCGGCAGCATCCTTGGCGATAAGACGAGAATGGAAAAGCTTGCACGGAATCCGAGGGCATTCATCCGACCATCACCTTCTGGCGGTAAGCTTGGTGGTGTCCACCGTAAAACGCGGGAAACAATGCTATTATGTGAAGCAGCTGGCTTCGATGTCATCCTGGTTGAAACGGTTGGAGTTGGGCAGAGTGAGGTCATCGTCAGGGATATGGTCGATTTCTTCATGCTTCTCGTCCTGACAGGTGCAGGCGATGAACTTCAAGGCATGAAAAAAGGAATCATGGAGCTTGCTGATACAGTCATAGTGAATAAAGCAGATGGTCCAAATGAACAAACAGCGAAAAAAACCAAAGAAGAGTACAACCGGATCCTGCATTTTCTGCAGCCTGCGACAAAAGGCTGGCAGACAATTGCGATGACGAGTTCAGCGTTACAGAACAAAGGAATTGGTGATATATGGAAAACAGTCTCGGACTTTGAGAGCTTCACTAAAAAAAGTGGAATATTTGATGAAAGAAGAAGATTCCAGACAAAAGAGTGGCTGAATGATATGATCATCGATCAGCTTCAGGCAAATTTCTTTCATCACCCAGAAATAAAAGACCTGCTGCCAAAGGTGGAAAACGAAGTCATTTCGGGAAACAGGCCAGTAGCTTCAGGTGTAGAGGAGTTATTTAGAGCTTTTTACGAGACGAAAAAATGAGCTGTCCATTGGGGCAGCTCATTTTTCAAGAAAAATAGTACTAATAAAAGCATAATAATTGAAAATATTATCCAATTAAGTGAAGGGCAAGTTCAACCGCAGTAAAGACCACCAAATCAAAGAGTATGTGCCCGAAGTCGAGTGAGAAGCGAGAGTACGGGCAGAAGATGGTCAAACATGTGCCCGAAGTTGAGTGAAAAAGCGAGAGTACGGGCAGAAGATGGTCAAACATGTGCCCGAAGTCGAGTGAAAAGCGAGAGTACGGGCAGAAGATGGTCAAACATGTGCCCGAAATCGAGTGAAAAGCGAGAGTAGGGGCAGAAGATGGTTAAACATGTGCCCGAAATCGAGTGAAAAGCGAGAGTACGGGCAGAAGATGGTTAAACATGTGCCCAAAGTCGAGTGAAAAGCCAGAGTATGGGCAGAAGATGGTCAAACATGTGCCCATGAAATTGAATTAAACAATAAGTACCAGTGCATTTAGTCGATAGAAAGGGAGATCGTGCACACTGACATTAATTAAGGGATGGTCCAAACGCATATTATTCATAAAAAAAGCGGACAACGGAATGTTCCGTTGTCCTTCATCTAGGGAGTTTAGGGGTATGGATCTAGCTGTATTGTTACCTTTCCCGCATTTCATTAGAGTTAAACATACTTTGAAAAATTAATTTTAATTGGTATCATATATTTATGTACTAGTTACTATTCAGCAGAGGAGAGATCGATCGATGAGCATGGATTTTAATTTTTTCATGAATGATGTAGTCCGTCAGGCACGCCAGGAAATTGGGGCAGCTGGATATACAGAATTAACAACGAGCGAGGAAGTAGAACAAGCATTGGCTAAAGAAGGAACAACACTTGTCATGGTTAACTCAGTTTGCGGTTGCGCCGGAGGAATTGCCCGTCCTGCAGCAGCACATGCTGTTCACTATGATAAGCGTCCAGATCATCTTGTGACTGTTTTCGCCGGACAGGATAAGGAAGCTACAGAAAAAGCGCGTAGCTATTTTACTGGCTATCCGCCATCATCCCCATCTTTCGCATTGCTGAAGGACGGGAAACTTTGCACAATGGTCGAACGTCACGAAATCGAAGGGCACGATCCAATGCAAGTCGTAAACAAACTGCAAAATGCATTCGAAGAATATTGTGAAGAAGTATAAATACTGTAGAATCCCGATTTTGCCGGGGTTCTTTTTTTATGGGTAAAATACATTAAATTTATATTTAAAAATATTATTGCATATTTATAAAAGTGTGTTAAAATACATTTTAGTTAATAAATATTAGTTGAAACGCATGAATTCAAAAGGTTGATAGCTAATATATTAATAAACTTGTATAAAAATTACAGAATAGACATTATAGGGGGAAAACAACAGATGAAAAAGGCAATTTCAGTTTTATTGATGAGCATTTTATTAACGGGAGTTCTCGCAGCATGCGGGACAAGCACTGAAAAAACTTCAGGCGACGGTGGAGAGGAAAAGAAAGTTCTTAAAATGGGCACTTCAGCCGACTATCCGCCATTTGAATATGTAGAAACAGCTACAAGTGATGAAATCATTGGCTTTGACGTGGATTTAGCAAACCTGATCGCCAATGAATTAGGGTATGAAGTAGAAATTACGGATATGGATTTTAACGGCCTTATTGGTGCACTTCAGGCTGACCGTGTTGATTTTGTCATGGCAGGTATGACTCCAACTCCTGACCGTAAAAAGAACGTTGACTTCACTGATGTGTACTATACAGCGAACCATATGATTGTTTCTGCAAAAGACAGCAATATCAAATCAATTGAAGATCTTGAAGGTAAAACAGTGGGAGTTCAGCTTTCATCCATTCAGGAAGAAGAAGCTGAGAAAATCGCTGAGACAGTGGAAATCAAGATTGAAAAACGTACTAGAATTCCTGAATTAGTCCAGGAAATCAAAGCTGGGCGCATTGATGCAGCAATTATCGAAGATACAGTAGCAGAGGGGTATTTCAAGAATAATCCTGATCTTGCTGGCTTTACGATTGAAGATGGAAGCGAAGAAGAAGCCGGTTCAGCGATCGCCTTCCCTAAAGGAAGCAAGCTGACTGAGGAATTTAACAGAGTTCTCAAAGAAAAAATGGAAAATGGCGAAGTAGACAAGTTAATCGTTAAATGGTTTGGTGGAGAAAAGTAAGATGTAAATCAGGCGTTCAGAAAGCGTATGTCTTCTGGGCGCCTTTCTCCTTCATGAAATAGATAGAGAGGGCTGTTAAGACTATGAATCTTGATTTTACCGCCATCCTTCCTTCATTGCCATATATTTTGAAGGGAATTGGCGTCACTTTGAAAATAGTAATTGTAGCAGGGCTGCTAGGCTTTGCATTTGGGATTGTTCTGGCGATCTTCAAAATAAGTAAATCCAAAGCACTTAATTGGTTTGCGGATGCATATACATCGATTTTCCGCGGAACCCCGTTAATTCTCCAATTGATGATCATCTATTATGGGCTGCCTCAGCTTATTGGATTCGAGATTGATTCATATACAGCTGCTGTAGCAGCATTCTCTTTAAACTCGGCAGCATATATTTCAGAAATCATCAGGGCAGGAATTTTAGCTGTCGATAGAGGACAAAAAGAAGCCGCAATGGCACTGGGCGTCCCTGGAGAGAGAATGATGCGGGATATCATCCTGCCACAGGCGATGAAAAACATCCTGCCGGCATTGATGAATGAATTCATTACACTTACAAAGGAATCAGCGATTGTTACCGTCATTGCGGTAGATGATATTATGCGCAGGTCATATATTGTCGGCGGAGATCAATACAGGTTTTTTGAACCGCTGATTTTTGCTGGGCTTATCTATTATGTAATGGTCATTACCTTGACAATGATTGGCAAGGCAGTGGAAAGGAGATTGAGACAAAGTGATTAAAGTACACGGCCTTCATAAATCATTTGGCAAACTAGAAGTGTTGAAAGGGATTTCCACAACAATTGAAAGTGGTGAAGTAGTCGCAATCATTGGCCCATCCGGTTCTGGAAAATCAACCTTCCTCCGTTGCCTTAATTTGCTTGAGCACCCGACAAGCGGACAGATTTTGATTGATGGCGATGAAATTACTGATAAGAAAACCAATATCATGAAAGTCCGCGAAAATGTCGGTATGGTATTCCAGCACTTTCATCTTTTCCCGCATATGACCGTATTGCAGAACATCACCTATGCTCCAATTAAGGTTAAAGGTTTATCGAAGCCAGAAGCAGAAAAGCACGGATTAGAGCTTCTCAAAAAGGTCGGTCTTGCTGAAAAGGCAAATGAATATCCTAATAGGCTGTCAGGAGGCCAAAAGCAGCGTGTAGCAATCGCCCGGGCGCTGGCAATGAACCCTGAAGTCATGCTTTTCGATGAACCAACCTCCGCATTGGATCCCGAAATGGTCAAAGAGGTGCTCGAGGTAATGAAGTCGCTGGCACACACTGGCATGACAATGGCAATTGTCACCCACGAAATGGGATTTGCCCGTGAAGTAGCGGATCGTGTGCTATTCCTAGACGGTGGAGTCCTTGTTGAAGATGCACCACCAGCAGAATTCTTTAGCAGCCCTAAAAGCAGCAGGGCAAAAGAGTTTCTCGAAAAAATGCTCTAAGACACATGAGTTGCTTTTATAAAGCGTGACGTATCTGATAAACTAATGGATGATCATATCTAGAATGGTATGATCATCTTTTTATTTGTTTTGCAAATCGGCTAATTGGAGATATCCAAAAGTTTTTTGTTTAGGTATGCAGGGATTTATAGTTTTTTGATAGGAGAATATAATGTGAAATTCAGAATTGGTTACCGGACTTTGAAAACAGCGCTAGGTACGGCGATTTCTATTATCATTGCCCAGTACCTTGGCTTTGAGAATTTTGTGTCTGCGGGTATCTTGACGATTCTTTGTATCCAGGTGACAAAGAAACGTTCACTGCAGGCTTCATGGCATCGATTCCTGGCCTGTATAATAGCGATGGCATTCTCGGCGCTATTTTTTCAGGGAATTGCTTATCATCCGATTGTCATCGGTCTGTTATTATTATTTTTCATCCCGACAGTAGTCATGTTTGGGGCAAAAGAAGGTGTAGTCTCTAGCAGTGTCATCATCATGCATATCTACTCGGCAGAAAAGGTCACCGGAGAGGTTTTATTGAACGAGCTGGGAATCATTACGATTGGAATTGGCGTAGCATTGATCATGAATTTGTATATGCCAAGTGTCGATAATAAGCTTGAGGAATACCAAAGGGGAATTGAAGCCAATTATAAGAGGATTTTCCTTGAGATCGCCCAATACCTTAAAAACCAGGATTCGAGCTGGGATGGCAGGGAGCTTACCGAGACTGCGAGGCTCATTGAAAAAGCAAAGGCACTTGCCATTCAGGATGTGGAAAATCATTTTTTAAGAGATGAAAATCTATATTATCAATATTTTAAAATCAGGGAAAAGCAGTTTGAAATCATTGAAAGAGTGCTTCCTTCCATTACTTCTATTCCAAAGCATGTTGAGCAGGCTAATATTGTTGCAGAGTTTGTCGAGTTGCTGTCGAAAGGGATCCACCCTGGCAATACAGTTCTTTTTTACCTAGAAAAATTAATGAGGATGAAAACGGAATTTGAGAATATGGAGCTGCCAAAAACAAGGGAAGAGTTCGAGGCAAGGGCTGCATTGCTTCATTTTGTTAATGAAATGGAACAATTCCTCTTGTTGAAACGTTCGTTTAAAGGTCTGAAGACGAGTAAGGATAAAAGTGAAGCTGCCGTGACAAACTAACAGAAATAGACCACGGAGGGATTAACATGCCAGTGTTTATTTCTATGCTTCTAGCAGCATTCGTTTTTTCGCCTATCTGGCCGCTCGGGCTTAACCCGCTTCCAGGAGACCCATTTGTAATTGTGAATAAACAGACGAATGAGGTAGCCCTGATCAATGAGAACAGAGTCCAGACGGTGGTCAGCGCGGCAACAGGCAAGTCAGAAGACCTGACACCTGAAGGTCTTTTCACAGTCACAGTCAAAGCTCCTGATCCGTATTATCGTAAAAAGGATATCCCGGGCGGAGACCCTGATAATCCTCTTGGCAGCAGGTGGATTGGGTTTGACGCTGAGAATACGGATGGCCGAACATATGGAATACATGGGACAAACGATCCTTCTAGTATTGGCAAAAACATTTCCCAGGGCTGCGTCAGGCTCCAAAACGAGGCTGTCGAATCATTATACGATTACATACCATTAGGAACAAAAATCCTTATTACATCATCCCCAAAAAGCTTTATCGAGTTGGGACAAGAACATGGTGCAATAAGTAAATAAAAATAAGGGCTGTCAAATTAAATGACAGCCCTTTGATTATTTTATAGTTATTATAGGAATGTAGCTACTCCCATTAGAAGGGTTGAAGCTAGCATTGTAAAAAGCATGATATAAACTACGACCTTCCTGACATTCGGCTTACGCATAAAAATAATCCCCTCCAAAGCTTTTGCAATCTACTTATCTCTATTATTTTACAACCACTTGGTCATTTCAACAACCCTTTTTAAGTAAGGCGTTCTAGTCATTATTAAAAAGCTTTTATGTTAGTGTAGTAGTGAACTGGCTTGAATATTATGTCAATCGATAATTCAATACTCTATCCCATTAATATAAGAAGGATTTATGACATTTTTGTCGAATATTAAAACGATTAAATATATTTAAATAATATCTGGAGGGAATTACATGATTAAAAAGGTCGACCATATCGGCATTGCTGTCAAATCTCTTGAGCATGCCCTCCCATTTTATACAGATGTGCTGAAACTGCCATTATTGGGGATCGAGGAAGTAGACAGCGAGAAAGTCAAAGTAGCTTTTCTAAAAGCCGGGGAAACGAAGCTTGAACTCCTGGAACCTTTATCAGATGAAAGCGCTATCGCTCGATTCATCGAAAAGAAGGGTGAAGGGATTCACCATGTCGCGCTTGGTGTTGATTCGATTCAGGAACGTATCAATGATATGAAAGAAAATGGCATCAGGATGATCCAGGATGTTCCTAAAAGAGGTGCCGGGGGAGCGCTTGTCGCTTTCATGCATCCAAAATCGACAGGAAGCGTTTTATATGAACTTTGCGAGAAAAACGGGGAGGCTGAATAGAATGCCAGACATCTATGAGAAGATTAATGAACTATATGACCGTCGCAGGGAAATCGAACTGGGAGGCGGTGATGAGCGGATTGAGAAGCAGCATGAAAAAGGAAAGCTTACAGCCCGTGAGAGAATCGAGCTGCTTGTTGACCCAGGAACCTTTGTTGAATTGAACCCCTTCATCCAGCATCGCAGCACAGACTTTGGACTAGAAAACCAGAAGGGACCAGGGGATGGGGTTGTAACCGGCTACGGTAAAGTGAACGGCAGGCCGATTTATTTATTTTCGCAGGATTTCACCGTGTTCGGTGGAGCTTTAGGTGAAATGCATGCAAAGAAAATCGCTAATGTCATGGATTTGGCAGCTAAAAATGGTGCTCCATTTGTAGGGTTGAATGATTCCGGAGGAGCGAGGATTCAGGAGGGTGTTGTTTCGCTTGATGGCTACGGCCATATTTTTTACCGTAACTCAATTTATTCCGGAGTAATTCCTCAAATTTCAGTAATTATGGGACCATGCGCAGGGGGAGCCGTTTATTCACCTGCAATTACCGATTTTGTATTCATGGTCGAGAAGACAAGCCAGATGTTCATCACTGGTCCTAAAGTAATTGAAACAGTTACCGGGGAGAAAATTTCTGCTGAGGATTTGGGTGGAGCAATTGTACATAATACGATCAGCGGCAATGCTCATTTCCATGGCCAGTCAGAAGAAGAAACACTAGAGCAGGTAAGGCTGCTGTTAAGCTATCTGCCGCAAAACTATGAAGAAAAGCCACCGCGCCTTGAAGCCGACGATAAGGATGATTATCGTCCAGATCTGACTGATGCCATTCCTTTTGATGCCGTCCGGCCGTATGATGTGCGCAAGGTAATTGAACAGGTTGTCGATGTCGGTTCATTCCTGGAAATACAGAAGGACTTTGCCAAAAACATTGTCATTGGACTTGCGAGAATTAAAGGAGAGGTCGTTGGTCTTGTCTGCAATCAGCCAAAGGTGATGGCAGGCGGACTTGATATTGATTCTTCCGATAAAGCCTCTCGCTTCATCAGGTTCTGTGATTCATTCAATATACCGATCATTACATTTGAAGACGTGACAGGTTTTTTCCCTGGCATTAAACAGGAACATGGCGGCATCATCCGTCACGGAGCGAAAATCCTGTATGCTTATTCAGAAGCAACGGTACCAAAGCTTACGGTTATTTTACGAAAAGCATACGGAGGAGCATATGTTGCCTTGAACAGCAAATCCATCGGTGCGGATCTTGTTTTTGCATGGCCGAATGCTGAAATTGCTGTAATGGGACCACAGGGAGCTGCCAATATTATTTTTGCGAAGGAAATCCAGAACAGTGACAATCCAGACCAGACAAGGCAGCAGAAGATCGATGAGTATCGTGAAAAATTCGCGAATCCATATGTCGCTGCAAGCCAGGGAATGGTCGATGATGTTATCGATCCGCGAGAAACCCGCATCAAACTAATTCAGTCCCTTGAAATGCTTCGGACAAAGAAGGAAGACAGGCCGGGCAAAAAGCACGGCAACATTCCGCTTTAGGATTTTGTGTTTGGTGTTGTTATTCAATTAGCGTTATACTCAAGAAGTATATACATAATTGGAGGTCGGCTAGGATGATTAATAACGAACGTTTATTGAATGAGTTTTTAGAGCTAGTCCAAATTGACTCTGAAACAAAGTATGAAACTGAAATCGCACGCGTCCTTAAGAAAAAATTCGAGGACCTCGGAGTAGAGGTTTTTGAGGACGATACAACCGCACAAACTGGTCACGGAGCAGGAAACCTGATCTGTACTTTACAAGGTACAAAAGACGGCGTAGATACAATCTACTTTACATCCCATATGGATACTGTCATTCCTGCCAAGGGTGTTAAGCCATCCATTAAAGATGGTTATGTCGTGACTGATGGAACGACGATCCTTGGAGCAGATGATAAGACTGGACTTGCTGTCATGCTTGAGACCATCCGCGTTCTAAAGGAACAATCAATCCCGCATGGAACAATCCAGTTCATCATTACGGTTGGAGAAGAATCAGGTCTCGTTGGTGCAAAAGCATTGGATTCTTCTTTGGTAAAAGCGAAATATGGATATGCACTGGACAGTGACGGAAAGGTTGGAAACATTATTGTTGCAGCCCCAACGCAAGCAAAAGTAGCAGCTGTCATCCATGGTAAAACAGCACATGCAGGCGTTGCTCCGGAAAAAGGTGTTTCCGCAATCACGATTGCTGCCAAGGCTGTTGCCAGAATGCCGCTTGGACGTATTGATGAAGAAACTACTGCAAATATCGGACGCTTCCAGGGTGGAACACAGACAAATATCGTATGCGACCATGTAGAGATCCTTGCAGAAGCACGTTCTCTAATTCCTGAAAAGATGGAAGCGCAAGTAGCAAAAATGAAAGAAGCATTTGAATCAGCTGCACAGGAAATGGGCGGCAAGGCAGATGTAGATATCCAGGTAATGTACCCTGGTTTCAAGTTCGGCGAAGGCGACCTCGTCGTTGAGCTTGCTAAAAAAGCAGCTGCAAAAATCGGCAGAAGCTCAGAATTACTCCACAGCGGTGGCGGAAGCGATGCAAATGTCATTGCAGGCTTTGGCATCCCAACAGTCAACCTCGCTGTAGGATATGAGGAAATCCACACAACAAACGAAAGAATGCCAATCGAAGAGCTGGACAAACTAGCTGAGATGGTCATCGCATTGATCCAAGAAGTAGCAGCACAATAATGATAGAAGGGCTTCCTGAAGAGGAAGCCCTTTACTATTTTCCTGAGCGAGAATTTGGACGAACACCATATATCACAATTTTGTTAGATAATGGTGAAGTGGATTTAATGGACATTTCAGAGTGAGGGAACCGTCAAGATGTCTAAGAAAGTGGATTTAATAGACATTATAAACAGCGGAGACCATCAAAATGTCCAAGAAAGTAGACTTAATAGACATTTCAGAGTGAGGGAACCGTCAAAATGTCTAAAAAAGTGGATTTAATAGACATTTTAAACAGAGGAGACCATCAAAATGTCCAAGAAAGTAGATTTAATAGACATTTCAGAGTGAGGGAACCGTCAAAATGTCTAAGAAAGTGGATTTAATAGACATTTTAAACAGAGGAGACCATCAAAATGTCCAAGAAAGTAGATTTAATAGACATTTCAGAGTGAGGGAACCGTCAAAATGTCTATTAATAGGATCAATCAACAATAAGTCTAAAGGTAACCGTAAAGAATCCGATATTATATTTAGAATGATGATTTACATCGTATTACATTATTAATCTCATTTTACATAGAATGTTAGACAGAAATTTAAAAAGGATGTGGTCTCCTATGGCTGATAGCAATAAGACGGTAGTGTTTCAAGCGGGGAATGAAGAATATGCGTTTCCGATTCTGTACGTCGTTTCCATTGAAAAGATGGAAGGGATGACAGCGATCCCGCATATGCCTGATTATGTAACAGGCATCACGAAAGTAAGGGGAGAGTTGATTCCGGTTATTGACCTGGAAAAGGTGCTTTACAACCGGGATATTCAAGTCGAAGACAAAACCAGGCTGATTGTTATAGAAACGGCAGAAATTTCAATGGGTGTACTTGTGAGGGATGCAAAGGAGATTCTTGAAATTCCTGCGGAAAACCTTAAGCAGCCGGGCCTTGTAGCATATCAGAAGACACGGTTCATAACGGGTGTGGCCACTTTTGACAAACGGATGATTATGTTGATTGACCCGGAAACATTGATCCAATCACTTGAAGGCGTCAAAGAAATAAAGGAATATATGAAGACTCAAAAGCAAGAAGTACATAATTAGATAATGTCGTGTTAGAAAGAAACAAGCTGACCCCTCGGGTCAGCTTGTTTTGTCTTACAGCTTAAAGCTGGAGAACGATTTCCTCAGGTCTTCGGCCATGCTTGACAGCTTGTTGGACGATTCCAAAAGCTCCTGCATCGTCGCATTTTGTTCTTCTGTTGTTGCTGCTACCTGCTCGAGGAATAACGCGGATCTAGAGGATGCAGTAATGACTTCATTGGCAGACTGTGCCATGATTCCATCTTCTCATTAGCATTGATGACTGCATCGCTTACTGTGTTGCCATTTAAACTTACTTCCTCAATCGATTCGGCAATCTCTGTGAAAATTGTGGCAACTTTCTCCACAAGCTCATTGCCTTTTAGTACGGTTGCCTGGCTTTCATTCATAACACTCACAGCCTGATTTGTTTCTTTCCCAGTCTGCTCAAGGATGGTGCGGATGCTGTCTGCTGCCCCAGCTGATTGTTCAGCGAGCTTGCGAACCTCCTGGGCGACGACACCGAACACTTTTCCATGCTCACCAGCTCTTGCCGCTTCAATTGCAGCATTTAATGCCAGTAAATTGGTTTGATTTGAAATATCGGTGATGATTTCTTCCAATAGACCAATGCTGCATAAAAACTCCCCCACTTTTTCTATATCCTTATAGTTATTTACCGGGTATTTTAAGAAAGTATTAAGCGTATTGCCCTATTTCTTCACATAAAGTTCAAAACTGGCTTAGGTTCAAAATCAATCTTGATATAAGTAATGTGGAAGTATTTTTGATAAAATAGAAGGGAACGTATATTTGGGAAGTGGGATCATGAAAGAATTGTATCCAAAAAAGGGCAAAGTCATTCTGCATGTTGACATGAACAGCTTCTATGCCTCAGTAGAAGCGGCTTATGATCCTGAATTGAAGGGCAAGCCACTGGCGATTGCAGGCAATCCTGAAGAAAGACGCGGAATCATTGTCACTTGCAGTTATGAAGCCAGGAAATTCGGCGTCCGTACGACAATGCCGTTATGGGAAGCCAAAAAACTTTGCCCGGAGTTAATCATAAAAAAACCGAACTTTGACAGATATCGCACAGCTTCAGCTGCTATGTTTGATATTTTGCGACAGTACACAGAGGTTGTCGAGCCCGTTTCCATTGATGAAGGATATATGGATATAACGGATTGTTCCGATCTTGGAGCGCCTCTGGAGATAGCTGAAAGCATCCAAAAAAGAATTCTTGAGCAGCTTGATTTGCCGTGCAGCATTGGTGTTGCTCCAAATAAATTCCTGGCGAAAACAGCTTCAGATATGAAGAAACCAATGGGAATTACAGTTTTAAGAAAGCGAGACATTCCCACGGTTCTCTGGCCGTTCGAGGTCGGGGAAATGCATGGAGTAGGAACAAAAACAGCGGACAAACTAAAAAGTATTGGAATCGATACTATTGGCGGCCTGGCGTTAGCAAATGAAATTCAGCTAAAAGGACTGTTAGGCATCAACGGATTAAGATTGAAAGAAAGAGCAAATGGCCAGGACAATCGCCAAGTGGATCCGGATTCTGTGTACGATTTTAAAAGCATCGGCAATTCGACTACTCTGCCACGTGACATTTCAAATCAGCACGAGCTCCTGAAAGTTCTTGATAGATTGTCGGAGCAAGTAGCTGCGAGGATGAAGAGGAAGGAAGCGGTCGCCACCACCATCAGTGTGATGATCCGATTCAAGGACAGGAAGACGATCACCCGGAGCCAGAAACTGCAGAATCCTGTATCGAAGCAGGATGAAATAGCCTTGGCCGCCAAAGCGCTTTTTCTGAAGCATTGGAATGGAGACCCTATCCGGCTGCTAGGGATTACGGGCACGGACCTGCTTGAAGCGGACAAAGCAGTCAAGCAGCTTGATCTATTCTCTTATGAGCAGGATGCAAAGAAGGAGCCGCTAATCAATACGATGAGCCAGCTGCGTGAGAAATACGGTAAAAGGATCATTGAGAGTGCTGGTTCACAGGTGAAAAGGCCTCCATCAAAGGATAATACCGGGGCGGGGACAAGCTTTAATAAGGATTTCCTTCAGGACCGTAGAGGAAAAAATGATAATGAGAAAAAAGATGTTTAATGGACGTTTATCGTTATTAGGTTAAGTCAAAATCAAGTGGAACAAACCAGATTGTTTGCAACCTCATATATACCTTGTTAAATTAGTGTGTATGATTTGATAAAACAGTTCTATAAAGGAGGAGCAGAAATATGTCAAAACAGCAAATCGGTGTCATTGGTCTCGCTGTCATGGGAAAAAACCTGGCAATGAATATCGAAAGCAGAGGTTATTCTGTATCAGTATATAACCGCTCAAGAGAAAAGACGGATGAAATGCTTGAGGAAACAAAGGGGAAGAAGATCGTCGGAACTTATTCTATTGAGGAATTTGTTCAATCGCTTGAAAAACCGCGGAAGATCCTGCTGATGGTCAAAGCTGGCGCAGCGACGGACGCGACAATCGAGCAATTAAAGCCTCATCTGGAAAAGGGCGATATCATCATTGACGGCGGTAATACATATTTTGCAGATACCCAGCGCCGAAACCAGGAATTGAGCGAGCTTGGTCTTCACTTCATCGGTACAGGTGTATCGGGCGGGGAGGAAGGCGCGCTTCACGGACCTTCTATCATGCCTGGCGGACAAAAAGAAGCGTATGACCTGGTAGCACCAATTTTCCAAGATATCGCTGCTAAGGTTAATGGTGAAGCTTGCACCACTTACATTGGCCCGGATGGTGCAGGACATTATGTGAAAATGGTACACAACGGAATCGAATACGGTGACATGCAGCTAATTTCTGAATCCTATTTTATGCTGAAGCATGTTCTTGGATTAAGTGCTGAAGAGCTGCATGAAGTGTTTGCCGAATGGAACAAAGGTGAGCTTGATAGCTATTTGATCGAAATAACGGCTGATATTTTTACAAAGAAGGATGATGAGACAGGCAAACCACTTGTCGATATGATTCTTGATACCGCTGGCCAAAAAGGTACTGGAAAATGGACAAGCCAGAGTGCGCTCGATCTTGGAGTGCCGCTGCCAATCATCACAGAATCGGTATTTGCCCGCTTTATCTCCGCAATGAAGCAAGAGCGTGTGGAAGCCAGCAAAGTACTCTCTGGCCCGGAAGCAACGCCATTTAATGGTGACCGTGAGGCATTCATTGAGTCAATCCGCAAGGCGCTTTATTTGAGTAAAATTTGTTCTTACGCACAAGGCTTCGCGCAAATGAGAGCTGCATCCGAAGAATATGGCTGGGATTTAAATTATGGCGATATCGCGATGATCTTCCGTGGAGGCTGCATTATCAGAGCTCAGTTCCTTCAAAAAATCAAGGAAGCATATGACCGCGATCCGGCACTGAAAAACCTGCTGCTCGATCCATATTTCAAGGAAATCGCAGAAAGTTACCAGCAGTCATTACGGGAAATTATTTCAGCTGCGGTCATGAACGGTATTCCAGTGCCAAGCTTCTCGGCTGCACTTTCATACTTTGACAGCTATAGAACAGAAACTTTGCCGGCCAACCTGATTCAGGCCCAGCGCGATTATTTCGGCGCCCATACTTATCAGCGCATCGATAAAGAAGGAATCTTCCACACTGAGTGGATGGAATAAGAAAGCAGCACAGCGGACTTCGTGTTTCGCTGTGTTTTTGCTTTTATATAGAGGAAATTGAAGATTATTAAAAAAGCATGCAGGGTTTCCAAAAAGGGTGGTCGAAAACCTTAAGTGATATTAAAGGTTGGAGGGATTGAGTATGGCAGAAAGTTATCAAGTGCTTGAAGGAGCAGAACCGTTTTTTTATGAAGGAAACTCTGTAGGTATATTGGTGTCGCATGGTTTTACAGGCTCTACACAGAGTATGAGGCCATTGGGTGAGGCATATGCTGCTCAAGGATACACAGTTTGCGGCCCTCGATTGAAAGGTCATGGCACACATTATGAAGACCTGGAACAAACAACCTATCAGGATTGGGTTGCGTCGGTAGAAGAAGGGTTCCAGTGGTTAAAAGAACGGTGTGATACGATTTTTGTAACAGGCCTGTCAATGGGCGGAACGCTGACCTTGTATATGGCTGAAAAATATCCTGAGGTCAGGGGGATTGTCCTGATTAATGCGGCTATTGACATACCGGCAATGAAGCCTGTCCTCCAGCTAGAAGGGACAAGGTTCCTGGATGCTATCGGTTCCGACATCAAGAAGCTGGGAGTAACGGAGCTTGCATACGAAAAAACTCCGGTTCAATCCATTAAAGAAATATTGCCCTTTATGAAAGTAGTAAAAGAAGATCTGTCGAAGGTTTCTTGTCCAGCCTTAATTTTTGTTTCAGACGATGACCATGTTGTCCCGCCTGATAATTCGCAAACTATTTTTGATCATATCAGCTCTGAAACAAAGGAAATTCATCATATGAAAGAAAGTTACCATGTAGCTACCCTGGACAACGACCAGAAAATCATAATTGATAAAACGCTTGAGTTCATCAAAAAAATACTTTAAAAGATAAGTGAATGTCTTCCAGCTTGTGGAGAAAGTACTTTTTTCTATCACAAGCTTTTTTATTTCGTTGCCTTTTTCATAAAAAATGTTAATGCAAATCGAGTCAGAAATCTCCTCGTAAAAATGCCTGGACATGTCCCCGAAAAATTTCTGTAATCAAGACTCAGAATAAGAAGTGTTTTCTTCTCTTTTTAGCCTACTCCGCAAACAGAGCCATACAATTAAACATAAAAAGACCAATAAACTTTCTAAAGAAAAAATGTACCAGGGATAAGGTCCGAGTAAATCCATGAAGCTTGGACTTTTGGGTTTATGGCGTAAAAACCAATAGTTTCCGTCAGCTATCTTATTAATGAACAGGATCGCAGGCAATAGCAGATTGATAAATAGAACAACTTTTATAACAGAACTGAATGTTGGGTAATACCCTTTTGCCCATAAGAAATAAAGGGTTACCCACACAATCATCAGATGGGCATAGAAAAAGTGGAAAAAGCGGAAATGGGGAAAATCATAGGTTAATGCAGGTGTGATGATGGCTTGTGTTGCCCCTAATAAAGCAATGAAAAATAAAAGCTCAAATAATATTTTTTTCCTGGTTAGTAATAAACCAATCGCGAGCAGGAGACCTATATTACATAATTCCAGGGGCATCGACCGACCTAATTTCCAGACAGCATGCTTGTACATCCATATATGATTGGTGATCTCAATCAAGATTAATGACAGGGCTGTTCCCAGCTCCGCTTTCCTCCATCTTTTATCACTTAATTTCTTTCGATAAGTAAAAATGATAGTATTAACCAAAACAAAGATAGACAGTATCGCATAATGACTCGCAGAAAACATATCGAAATCGAAAGCTTTATTGCCGTGACCAAACCACTCCATGTTTCCACCTCTAGTCTGAAAATAGAACAAACATAAGTTATCCCTTTTAGCTTTCTTTTATGTAGGCTTCGTAAACTTTACTGCTTGTACAAACAAGAGCATGACGAGTTTTTATTTCATTTCAGTTCAGAGGTCTGCTCGAAAAAGCAAAAAAGTGAAACCAATCTTTGCCAGATGCGTAAATGTAATATAGCTTAAAAAGGGAGTTGGAATAAATGAATGGAAATGGGTGTATTAAATGCGGAAGTACGAATGCAGGGCAGAAGGATGTGGCAATGACGGGAACGGGCTTGTCCAAGATGTTTGATATTCAAAATAACCAGTTCACCGTCGTTTTCTGCAAGAATTGCGGATACTCGGAGTTTTACAATAAAGAAGCATCTGCTGGATCGAATATCCTTGATTTCTTTTTCGGAGGGTGAACGAACAAGAAGCGGAAGCGCCTTGTTCAGCCCCGACAAGCGCCTGTGCTGAATTAAGAAAAAAATCCCGCCTGTTGCCAGGGCGGGATTTCACTTTATATTAGCATTTTTCTACATCAATTTCAGTGATTGGCCACCAGAAGAATCCATCTTTCTCTAGCAATTTGTCTGCTGCGTCAGGGCCCATAGAACCTGATGCGTAGTTAGGGAAGCTTGGTTCTTTTGTGCTTTCCCATACAGCTGAAATATTATCAACAAAGCTCCATGACAATGCGACTTCATCCCAATGTGTAAAATTCGTTGCGTCGCCGCGCAATGAATCGTAAAGAATCTTTTCGTATGCTTCAGGAGTGTTAAGTCCTTCAATTCCTTTATTGGCGTAATTCAGTTTTACAGGTGTAGCTTCTGTACCCTGGCCGGATTTTTTGGCGTTAAGGTGCAGTGTGATGCCTTCTTCTGGTTGGATGTGGATGACCAAAAGGTTTGGATTGACCGTCTTTTCCGGCTGGTAATACAAATTCATCGGGATATCTTTGAATTGGATTACGATCTTTGTCGACTTTGCCATCATCCTTTTTCCTGTACGGATGTAAAATGGAACTCCAGCCCAGCGAAAGTTATCGATCATCAGTTTGCCTGCAACATATGTTTCAGTATTGGATTCAGAGTCGACCATTTCCTCCTGGCGGTATGCTGGGACGTCTGTTTCATTCATGACGCCTTTATCATATTGGCCGCGAACAAAATATTCGGTGACTTCCTCGCCTTTTACAGGTCGGAGAGCACGGAATACTCTTACTTTTTCCGAACGGATTTCATCAGTAGTCAGCTTGATTGGCGGTTCCATCGCAAGCAAAGAAACCATTTGCAGCATATGATTCTGGACCATATCGCGCAGAGCGCCGCTTTTCTCGTAATATCGTCCGCGTTCTTCGACTCCAAGCGTTTCGCTTGATGTCACCTGGATATTGGAAATGTACCGGTTATTCCAGAGTGGTTCGAACATCGCATTCGCGAAACGGATTACCTCAATGTTTTGAACCATTTCCTTGCCAAGATAATGGTCAATCCGATAGATTTCATCTTCAGAAAAAGCTTTCCGAATTTGCTTGTTCAACACTTTGGCAGACTCAAGATCATGTCCAAATGGCTTTTCAATGACAAGGCGCTTAAATCCAGATACGTCAGTAAGCTTATCTTTCTTTAAATGCTCAGCAATTGTTCCAAAGAATTCTGGAGCCATTGCCAGGTAGAAAATTCTATTGCCATTAAGTCCATAGTGGTTGTCCAATTCTTCCGCAAGCTTTCCTAGCGCGAGATAAGAACTTGAATCAGTTACGTCATGGGAATGATAATAAAACTTGGAGACGAACTCGTCAATGTCTGCACCTGTCTCCCCATTTTCCTTCACAGATTCTTTTACCTTCCGCTGGAATTCTTCATTGGAAAGTGTACGGCGTGCAACGCCAACTACCGCAAATTTGTCCAGTTTTCCTTTTTCAAATAAATTAAAGAGGGAAGGAAATAACTTACGGTTTGCCAGGTCTCCCGTAGCCCCGAAGATCATGATTAAAGCTGTTGGTTTTTCGGTTTGTGCCACAATATAGAACCTCTCTTTATGTGAATTTAAAAGTATGTATAAAAAACACTCTACAAATACAAAATTTTATCCCTTTCGAGAACAATTAGCAACTGTTTAAGCTATACTTAGTTTTCTTCCAATTGATTGGAACTATCCCCTTATGGGTTAAATCCAGCGTTTGGTTTAGATGAATAATGCCTGTTGTGATATATTGAAAGGAATAATGAACATGCCTGTAAGGATTGCAGGTATTTTGTACGGGAGGATGTCAGGATTATGGATGTTTTTTTTCTTGGAACAGGTGCGGGTGTCCCAGCCAAGCTGAGGAATGTGACCTCAATCGCATTGAAATTGCTGGAGGAGCGGGGCGCTGTTTGGCTGTTTGACTGTGGAGAAGCAACTCAACATCAAATTTTACATACAAGCATAAAGCCACGCAGGATTGAAAAAATCTTCATTACCCACCTGCACGGAGACCATATATATGGGCTGCCTGGATTGCTATCAAGCCGTTCCTTCCAGGGAGGGGAGTCAATGGTTACCGTGTACGGCCCTCCCGGGATTAAAGAGTATATTGAGGTATCTTTGAAAATTAGTAAATCCTACTTAAAATATCCGATTGAAATCGTCGAGCTGGAGGAAGGTGTCATTTTTGAAGATGAGCAGTTTATCGTTGAAGCAAAACTGCTGGAGCATGGAATTCCTTCGTATGGATATAGGGTAAAGGAAAAGGATCGACCCGGGACTCTTCTTGCCGACAAGCTTCAAGCCGCAGGGGTAAAACCGGGTCCTGACTACAGGAAAATCAAGAATGGAGAAGAAGTCATATTGGACGACGGAACGGTCATCGATCCTGATGAATTTGTCGGTCCACCGCAAAAGGGGAGGGTTATCACGATTTTGGGTGACACAAGGGTTTGTGCAAATGCCCAATTGCTTGCCCAAAATGCAGATCTTCTCGTCCATGAAGCGACTTTTGCAGCAGATGAAGACACACTTGCTTATGAGTATTTCCATTCGACCACTCTGCAGGCAGCAGAAACAGCTCTGAGAGCGGATGTAAAAAAGCTGTGCCTAACCCATATTAGCTCCAGGTATGACCGCAATGACTGGAAGGAACTTGAAGCGGAAGCACGAACTGTGTTTGCCAATACGGTTGTCTCAGAAGATTTTATGGAAATCACCGTTCCTTATGATTACGAATGAATAAAGGGGTGTTATGATTGAAAACTATTTATCTTGTACGTCATGCAAGTGCGGCTGGCCAGCCTGAAGACTCTCCTCTAACTGAACAGGGCAGGAAACAGGCACTGGCACTAGTTGACTTTTTCAAGCAAAAAGAGATAGATATCATCTATTCGAGCCCTTTTAAAAGAGCTATCGATACAATTAAACCTCTTTCTGATTCAAGGAGAATAAGAGTTCTTGAAGATGACAGACTCGGAGAAAGAGTGCTGAGCACGGTCAATTTTGAGGACTGGCGTGATAAGCTAAAGCAAAGCTTTGAGGATTTTAAGCTTGTATTTGAAGGAGGAGAATCCCATTCAGCTGCGATGAATCGCGCCAAAACATTGATTGAGGATTTATTATGTTCAGAACATGACCACATTTTACTAGTGAGCCATGGTAACATGACTACATTGCTTATGAGGTATTTCAATGAAAGCTTCGGATACGACTGCCTTATGGAAATGACAAATCCGGATGTATTCGAACTCGTCGTTTCCAGCGAAGAAACGATGCTTAATCGAATATGGGATGACCGAATTTAGATTTTTCAGTTTAAAAAGGAACCCAGAGGGAATTGGAAAGTGGTGGAACCATTTCTATCAAAACGACAACACGAATACTGGGGGAATTATTTTGGAGTTTTTGCTTTTATTCGGTCTTCATTTATTTATCATGGGTTCACTTGTTCTGTTGTTTAGTGGAATCATCACCTTTCTTTTTCCAAGGATGCATTTTCTCATCACGATCTCACTATTTGGCTTAGCCGGATTATTTTATGCAGTCATCTTTGAAGTGATGGACCTTGCGATATTTGCCGTTTTCTTTAATATGATTTTTTCTTTGATTGCAGTTGGTCTTGTGAAATTAGGATTTTACTTTAAAAAGGTTGCCGACCGCCAGAACGAGGAAATAGCCTAAGCTTTAAAACCGGGAGATATCCTGGTTTTTTATTTTTGTTTGACAATCAAACGGTTGTTTGAATATGATATAGTCAAATGAACATTTGAATGAGGGTGAGAGCGTTGAAGGAGCAGGATGTCTGTCAGGTCAATTGCGTCCATGATGATAAAGTTGAACAGGTAGCTGCTGAGTTAAAGGAACAAAATACATCTGAAGCAGCAAAAATATTCAAAGCTTTATCAGATGAAACAAGGATTAAAATCGCATACTCACTATATGTAGGCAAAGAGCTTTGTGTTTGTGATGTAGCAGCGGTCGTAAACTCGTCCACTGCAACTGCTTCACACCATCTGAGGCTGTTGAAAAATCTTGGGCTCGCTAAATACCGCAAGGAAGGGAAGCTTGTTTATTATTCACTTGTGGATGACCATGTGAAGCAATTGATTCACTTAGCGTTTGAACATCAAAAGGAGATGGATTTGAATGACTGAAGCAGCGCAATCTGGTGAGAAAACAATATACCGGGTACAGGGCTTCACCTGAGCTAGCTGTGCCGGAAAGTTCGAAACGAACGTAAAACACCTGGATGGTGTTTTTGATGCAAAAGTTAATTTTGGCGCTTCCAAGCTGACTGTTTTCGGTAAAGCCTCCATTGAAGAACTGGAGCAAGCTGGTGCATTTGAGAACCTGCGGTTATACCCGGATAAAGCAGAGATTATCCCCGAAAAAAAGAAACCGTTCTGGCAGGAAAACTCTACGGTACTGGTCAGCTTAGTTATGATCATTGCCGCGTATTTTTTCCAGTTTAATTATGGTGAAGAAAGTTTGCCGTCCATCTTATTATTTTTAGGAGCCATTATAGTAGGTGGCTACTCCCTATTTAAGAGTGGGATAAAGAATCTTCTCAAGCTCGATTTTGACATGAGGGCACTGATGACTGTTGCCATCATCGGTGCTGCCATCATTGGAGAATGGAGCGAAGGTGCCGTCGTTGTTATTTTGTTTGCGATTAGTGAAGTGCTTGAGAGATATTCAATGGATAAGGCAAGAGCCTCGATTCGTTCGTTAATGGATATCGCACCAAAAGAAGCGCTGGTCCGCCGAAAAGGCAGGGAATACAGCATTAATGTAAATGAAATAGTAGTCGGAGATATCATGATTGTAAAACCAGGCGAGAAAATTGCCATGGATGGGGAAGTAGTTGTTGGATTCTCATCTGTAAACCAGGCGGCAATTACAGGGGAGTCTGTACCAGCTGATAAAAATGTAGGTGATGAGGTGTTTGCTGGCACGTTGAATGGGGAAGGCCTCATCGAGGTGAAAATCACTAAATTGGTCGATGACACCACGATCGCGAAAATCATTCACCTTGTCGAAGAGGCACAGGCGGAAAAGGCTCCTTCCCAAGCTTTCGTTGACCGCTTCGCCAAATATTACACGCCGATTATAATCCTTGTCGCATTTTTGGTCGCTATCGTACCTCCGCTTTTCTTCGGCGCAGGTTGGAGCGAATGGATTTATCAAGGCCTGGCCGTCCTTGTTGTCGGCTGTCCGTGCGCGCTTGTCATTTCAACACCAGTTTCAATTGTGACAGCGATTGGCAATGCCGCTAAAAATGGCGTGCTTGTAAAGGGTGGCATCCACCTTGAGGAAATGGGTGCACTGAAAGCAATCGCCTTTGATAAGACTGGGACACTCACAAAAGGAGTGCCGGCTGTTACCGATTTTAAAATGCTATCTGGTGAGAATTCAAGCGGTCTTTTTGCAGTAATCGCCGCCCTAGAAAATAAATCTCAGCACCCACTTGCCTCTGCGATTGTCCGCAAGGCAGAAGCAGACGCAGTACCGTACATGGATAAAGTAATCGAAGATTTCACATCAGTAACAGGTAAAGGATTGAAGGGAACTGTCGACGGAATTGCTTATTATATCGGCAGTCCTAAATACCTTGAAGAAATCATCGAAGGTGGAATTCCTGCTGTGGTTGCTAATGAAATTTCACGCCTGCAGTCTGAGGGTAAAACAGTAATGGTTGCGGGAGTTGATTCTCATGTACTTGCTTTAATCGCGGTTGCCGATGAAGTAAGAGAGTCGAGCAGGGAAGTCGTTTCTCGTCTGCATGATCTTGGTATTGAAAAAACAATCATGCTGACTGGGGACAACAAAGGAACCGCAGATGCGATTGGCAGCCAGGCTGGTGTGTCTGATATTGAATCCGATTTGCTCCCTGAAGATAAGCTCAATTTTATAAAAGCCTTGCAGAAAAACCACGGAAAAGTCGCGATGGTCGGAGATGGCATCAATGACGCACCTGCACTTGCCGCGGCGTCAGTTGGAGTCGCGATGGGAGGAGCAGGTACTGATACGGCACTTGAAACCGCCGATATCGCCCTGATGGCAGATGACTTGAAAAAGCTGCCGTTCACGATTAAATTGAGCCGCAAAACTCTGGGAATCATCAAGCAAAACATCGCATTCTCAATTGGCGTGAAATTGCTGGCACTGCTATTGGTCATCCCTGGCTGGCTCACCCTATGGATCGCGATTTTCGCCGATATGGGCGCGACCCTGATTGTTACACTGAACGGATTGAGGCTTTTGAGAGTCAAGGATAAATCTTAATTGGAGATCATTAATGCCAGGTTGCTAGTTGGGATGAATGCCTTCAATTTAATACTAAAGCAAAGAAGGTTTAACGTTTTTTAAAAAGCTTAAAATCATTCGGGCTGGAGTGGTTAATATGAAAAACTCTTGGAATAAAGTCATTTACAAAGGCTGGGCGCCAATATATGATACGATTTTCAATGCTGGCTCTTTTTCAAGGGCAAGAGAAAAATTGTTTAAAGATATTCACTTCCAGCCCGGAGAAAAGGTGCTGTTCGTTGGGGTAGGCACAGGTGCTGACATCGATAGATTGCCCTATGAACAATTGGAAATCACCGCAATCGATTATTCGGAAGATATGCTTCAAAAAGCAAAGGATAAATACCAAAACTCGAAGATTACTTTTTTGCAAATGGATGCCCAGCAGCTTGATTTCGACGACGACACCTTTGATTATGTCGTTGGAAGTTTGATTTTATCCGTAGTTCCAGACAGCAAAAAAGCATTTTCCGAGATGTCGAGAGTTTGCCGGAAGGGTGGCTTGGTGCTGATATTTGATAAATTTGCTGAGCCGGGCAAAAAAATGTCAATCGCCAAAAAAGCTATTAGGCATGTAATCAAGGTCCTTGGAACGGATATCGGCGTATCTTTTGAAGAGGTCTGCCAAACGAAAAAAGAAAATATCAGGCTGCTTTCTGATCAAGGAGTCATGTTCGGGAATATGTACCGAAGGATTTTGCTGAAAAAAGTTGTATAACGGTTCAGCTGGCAGAAGGGAGTCTTTCAATTTGCCTTATCAGAATCAATCCTTATACTATATCGACCACATATTAAAATATATCAGCGGATTTTCGGTTATATCGACCACATTTTGAAATATATCAGCGGATTTTTGAATATATCGAGCACATTCGCAAATATATCGACCAGAGTAGGAAAAACATTAAAGCCGGCATCAGCATGCCGGCTTTTCATATTAGAATATCCATCCTCGTTTATACTGCTCAGGAGATTCGATGCTTGTTCCGAGCTCCTTGGCTGCTGTTCTGGGCCAGTATGGATCTCGCAGCAGTTCGCGGGCGATGAAAATTAAATCTGCACGATCATTCTGGAGGATTTCTTCTGCCTGGATCCCGGTCGTGATCAATCCGACCGCGCCAGTAGCCACACCGGCTTCATGCTTGATTTTTTCAGCGAATTTAACCTGGTATCCTGGATATGCATGGATTCTGGCTGGTACAACTGCACCTGAGCTGACATCAATCAAGTCAACCCCCAGTTCTTTCAGCAATGAACCAATCGTTACATAATCATCGACCGTCAGGCCATCTTCTTGGTAGTCGGATGCAGAAACCCGGACAAACAGAGGTCCATCCCATACGGTTTTTACCTCTTCAAGGATTTCCCCGAGGAAGCGGAAGCGGTTCTCTGCAGTGCCGCCGTATTCGTCCTCACGTTTATTCGTAAGAGGGGAAAGGAACTGGTTGATCAAATATCCATGTGCAGCGTGAATTTCAATTACATCGAAACCAGCACGCTTTGACCTCTCAGCAGCCAGCTTGAACGCCTCGACAGTTTCCTTGATTTCATCAACCGTCATAGCCTTTGGTTCTTTATACTTTTCATCAAAAGCTATAGCAGAAGGAGCGATGATTTCATCACGCAATGCTGCTTTCCGGCCGGCATGTGCCAGCTGGATGCCAGCTGCTGCACCGCTCTGCTTGATTTGTTCAGTTAATTTTGTCAGACCGGACACATGCTCATCGCTCCAGATACCCAGGTCATGATGGGAAATTCGGCCTTGTGGTGTGACCGCGGTTGCCTCAAGAATGATCAACCCCACCTGGCCGACAGCCCGGCTCACATAGTGCGTCATATGAAAGTCTGTGACAATCCCGTCTTCTTTTTCACATGAGTACATACACATCGGAGCCATGACAATTCTGTTTTTCAGGGTAATTTCTTTTAGTTTATAAGGGGAAAATAATTTCTTTTCCAACCGAGAAGCCTCCTTTTATTTCGGTATCCAAAATATAATTCAAGTATAACAGGGCTTCTCGAGGAAAGGAAAAAATTGTACTCACCGCAACGTATTTTTTCTTAATTCCGCAAGCGTATATTTCGTTCCGCGCCAGATGATGCCGCCTCTTTTGAAAGTCAGGTAGCTGGCTCTCAGGATGGAGAAAATGAACAGCAAGGCCGTGAATGGCAGGACAAGGAACAGCCATGGTGAAAAGCGGGTCATCTTCTTGGTTACCATCACATAAAGAAAAGCCAGGAATACGAGATTAACAGCACTCAGGATTGCTACCGCCTGATTATCTGAGAATAGAGTGAAGAAAGGCACGACCTGGGACACAAAGACACCGAACACCGAAAATAGCACCATGCTGATCCGGTAATGAAGGCCGGCGAAGGTGTTTTTCTCCAGGCCAGTTAAAGCATCTCTCAAGCTTTGGTACCATTCCACTTCAATGAGCGTCATCGCTGTGACAATCCGCTGTTTGAGACCCAGTCGCTTTACCATCATGCCCAACTGTAAATCATCATCTGGACGCATCTTAATATATTCATGAGTGCCGACTTTTTCATAGGCCGATCTGGTGATCAAATTGAATGCGCCGATTCCGACTCCCGTTTTCGAACGAGGGTTATTGCCAAGCCACGGCCTCTTGTAATAAGAAAAGCCGAATAGAAAGAAAGCAACGAATGCCTTCAGCCAAAAGGGCTTTGCACTAAGGTTCGGGGCCGCGGTCAAATGATCGAGTCTGTGTTTCTCGAAATATCCAATAGCTTTTGAAAAAGCCTCCTGATGATACAAAACATCAGCATCTGTAAATAAGATTAAGTTGCCTGACGCGAGTTGGTAGCCCTTATAGAGAGCGTGGTTCTTGCCGAGCCATCCTTCTGGCAAACTCTCGATATGGATCACTTTGATTCTCGAATCAGAGCTTTTCAGGTTTTCCATCACTTTACCGGTACCATCATCGGATCGGTCATTGACCAGGATCCACTCGGTATTTTTGTAGGTTTGCACCAGTTGGGTACGAATGCTTTGTAGAATATGTTTCTCTTCATTCCGGGCAGCTACAATTACGCTTAGCAACGGTCCTTCGGTAATACCGTCAGCTTTCTCAAGTGAGTTAAGCTTTCTAAACCCAAGCGAAGCGTCAATGGTTGCGGCAACCCAGATGAGCAGAGTCAAAGACAATAAAATTATAAGCATTGAACGCACGTCCCTGTTGTTTTTCTCCATTGTAGAGAAACAGTGGGGCAGTTTGCAATTTTAAAGGGGGCGGTTTGCGGCTGCAAGTTCATTGCCAAGCAGGTGGCCGAGCCTTTTTGATTGGGCTGTGGCTTCTTTAATGCAGGATACGAAAGCAGTTTGGACGCCGTGCTGTTCAAGAATGCTGATGCCTGCTTCGGTTGTACCTCCAGGGCTGGTCACCTCAAAGCGGAGCTGGGCAGGCTCCTTATCCGACTTCGTTAACATCTCGGCTGCCCCGAGGAGTGTCTGGATGATCAGCTGCTTTGCGGTTTGTTTTTCGAGCCCAATTTCCGCAGCGCTAATTTCCATTGCTTCAACAAGGTAATAAATATAGGCTGGTCCGCTTCCAGATAGTCCTGTGACTGCGTCAAGCTGATATTCCTCAACGATTGTCGTCAGACCGATTGTGTTAAAAAGCTCCTGCACAAGCATCTTTTGCGCTTCACTCACATGGGAGTTTACTGCCAGGGCAGTTGCCGATTTGCCAATCGCAGCCGAGGTGTTTGGCATTACCCTTGCCACGGCCAGCGATTTTCCTGCTGCTGCCTCAATTGCCTCAATTGACACGCCAGCGAGGACGGAAATGACAAGCATTCCTTCAAATAAATTAGATTTGATTTCCTCAATCGCAGCTGCTGCATCCTTTGGTTTCATTGCCAGGACGACTGCATCCGCATTTTCAAAAAGCATACCCGAATCATATGTCGCTTTGATTCCATATTTCTGCTCCAGTGTTTTCAATCTGTCAGTATCCTGTTTATTTGTCACCCAAATTTGCTCTCCCGGAAGAAGCCCGCTTGCCCCTATTCCGGAAATCATCGCTTCTGCCATTGAACCTGCTCCAACAAAAACAAGCTTCTTCATCAAGATCGCCTCCATAATATTTGTTTCTTTTTTTGTGCATTCGGTACGAGACTTCTGTACTGGCAACAGAAAAACAAAAAGACCCTTCATCCAAAAAGGACGAAAGGCCATGCTTCCGTGGTACCACCTTCATTCACTTCTTCGGCCAACGCCAAAAAAGTGCAGCTCAACACCCGTTAACGCCGGTATACGTCCAGGTTTGCCTGGCAGCTCGCAAGGTAGGGTTCAACATGAAGAGGGTTGCGGAGTCTTTCAGCCGGTGGACTCCACTCTCTGGCACCATTCCTGTCTACTCGTCTTGCTCAAATGCTTTTTTAAGATTTTACGAAATTTTAATAGTGATTATGCAAGAAAGACAACCCTTATGTCAAGAGTAAATTGATAAGTTTTTAGTTTTTTCTGAAAACGAAGTGTGTATATAATGACATTTGACCTTTTTAAAGGTAAACTTAATTTTATATTGATAAAATACAAAGGGCTATAAAGTTGAATGATTTCTTGAACAGACAATCCTTTTATCTTATAGAAAAATAATGTTTTGGGGTGTATAGATAATATGGCTGAATGGAAAGATGGAATTGCCAAACTGACTTTGCCGACGCCCTTCCCGGTCGGTGATGTGAACGCATATTTAATAAAAGGGGACAGGTTGACACTTGTTGACGCGGGAACGAAAACAGAGGAATCCTGGGAGTCGTTCAAATCGCAGTTGGCCGATTTAAAACTGAAGCCGGAGGACATTGAGCAGGTTATCCTGACTCATGATCATCCGGATCATGTAGGAATGCTGGACTACTTTTCACCAGGCCTTGACGTATATGGCCATCCGTCGAATGAAAGGTGGATCAACAGGACTTCAGAGTTCGAGAAGGAACATCAGGAATTTTATGAGAAATTCTTTTTACAATCAGCAATACCAGAACAATATTTTGTGCCATCGATGAAAGTAATGAAGAAGACATTAGTATTTTCTTGCAATCGCTCATTGACTGGGACTATTCTGGAAAATGATGTTCCGCCGGGACTGACAGGTTGGAGGGTGATCGAGACACCGGGACATGCCCAAAGCCATATCGTGCTCTTGCGTGAAAAAGACGGCACAATGATTGCCGGGGATACGATACTTGCAGGGATCTCACCCAACCCATTACTTGAGCCGCCGCTGCCAGGCGAAAGAGATAGGCCGAAGCCGCAGGTCCAATATAACTCGTCATTGAAAAAACTGCAGCAGTACCCGATTGGACTAGTATACACCGGACATGGAACGGAGATAACAGAATTGCAAAGCCTGATAGAAAAAAGGCTCGCCCGCCAGCATGACCGGGCCATGCAGGTAAGGGGAATGCTTGAAGGCAGGGAACTGACCGTATTTGAGATTTGCAAACTGCTCTTCCCGACAGTCTATGAGCGTGAATTGAATTTAACCATTTCTGAAACAATGGGACAACTTGATTATTTATATTCCCTTGGCGCAGTGTCTGTCAGGGAAGAAGGAACCTCCTTCGTTTATACAGCAAAATGAGGTGAAAGATGATGCCGTCCTTAAAAGGAAAAAATATTATTATAACCGGTGCCTCTGGGGGAATCGGGGCCGAGATTGCCAGGCTTTGCGCCGCGCGCGGAGCGAATCTCGTCCTTCTGGCCCGGAGTATCGATAAACTAGAGAGTTTAAAAAAAGAATTACAATCAAAGTATGCCATCAATGTCCATGCCCAGCAGCTGGATGTGGCTGACCCTGAAGCAATCAAGCGGGTTTTCTCAGAAGTGCTTTCTGACATCCGCTACGTTGATATACTGGTCAACAATGCTGGCTTTGGCATTTTTGATTATGCACACGAAGCGAAAATTGATGATATTAAAACGATGTTCGATGTCAATGTCGTCGGATTGATGGCTTGCACGTCGATGGTGCTGCCTGCTATGAAGCAGAGGAGAAGCGGTCATATTATCAATATTGCTTCCCAGGCGGGCAAGATTGCCACACCGAAATCAAGTGTTTATTCGGCAACAAAGCATGCGGTGCTTGGCTACACGAACAGCCTGCGGATGGAGGTTGCTGATGACAATATCTTTGTCACCTCGGTCAATCCTGGTCCAATCGCTACGAATTTTTTTGAGGTCGCGGATAAGCAGGGAACCTACGTCAAAAATGTAAAGCGTTTTATGCTGCAGCCTGAATACGTGGCAAAACAAGTAGTCAACCGCATGATGACGAGAACACGTGAAATCAACCTGCCGCGTTGGATGAATGCAGGCAGCAGATTTTATACCCTGTTTCCCAGGACCTTTGAGTTATTCGGCAAGAATATGTTCAACAAAAAATAAACATCCAGACCGCCACGATTTTTTTGGCGGTTTTTTAAATTTGTTAAAACTTTTTTCCGGCTTGTGTGTCTAATAGTTAGAGAGAAAGTCAGGGGGAGACAAATTGGAGCTTCAAGAATTAATACAAAAAGCTAAGAAAGGTGATGAAACTGCATTTTATGAACTGATGCAACTGCATAAAGTGCGCCTATATCGGATTGCCCTCAGTTATTTGAAAAATAGTGAGGACGCAGTCGAAGCAATGCAGGAGATCACCTACAGGGCGTTCCGCTCAATCCGCAAGGTGAAGGAGCCGCAATATTTCACGACATGGCTGATAAGGATACTGCTAAATTACTGCAACGACGAATTGAAGAAACGGAAGCGGCTCCTCGTCAGCGATGATCTCATCAGCCTGATGGGCTCTGAGTACCAGTCCAGCTGGCTTGAAGTAGAGGAAGTCATCGGCAAGCTTGATCCAAAAACCAGGCAGGTCATCGAACTGAAATATGTACATGATTTTAAAATAAAGGAAATTGCCGAAATTCTGGAATGCCCTGAAGGTACCGTGAAGACTTGGCTGAACAAAGGACTGAGGGATCTTCGCGACCAGCTCGAAGAAGAAGGGGGATTAGGTTATGCTTAATGCTGAAGAAAAAAAACTGACAAAGGCTCGGGTCGCACTTGATACTATCGAAGTCCCTGAACTCCTGCTGGATGAGGCAATCGCTGCAGGAATCAGTAAGGGGAAAAAGAAAAAGAAGAAAAACCTTTTGTTAATGAGGACATTCGCATCAGCAGCCATCCTGATTTTTGCTTTTACAGCGATGCTGAGGACGTCAGAGACATTTGCTTCGTATGTCACCTTAATACCGGGGATGGAGAAGGTTGTAGAGCTTGTCCGCTATGATAAAGGGCTGACTGCAGCAGTTGAAAATGATTTCGCACAAAAAATCGGTGTGTCTGATGAACATGATGGGATAAAAATTACACTTGACTCGGTGATCGTCGACGAACAGATGATGGTGCTCTTTTATAAGATTGACTCTTCAGGCGGACACGAGGAAATCTCGGTTGAAAACCTGAGGCTGACCGACAGTGAAGGAAATAATTTGGAAGAAACGGTGTTGTCGTTTGGTGGATGGGATTCGCAGAATAACGAGGATCTGCTTCAGGCAAGATATGAATTTTATGGGACCAATCTTCCTGAAAACTTGAAGCTGAGTATTGAGCTCGCTGAAGGAAGAGCAGAAAACGGCCAGCCTCTGAATATGCTTGCTGACAGTTGGGTGCTTCCGTTCTCAATTGACAAGGATGCTTTTAAGGATAAAAAAGAAATATTTGAAGTAAATGAAACAGTCGAGTTTGAGGGACAGAAAATCACTGTCGAAAAAGTGTCAATCTATCCTACACGAATTGGTGTAACCGTCCATTTTGATGAGGAGAATTCCAAGCAGATCTTTGGATTTAACGACTTAAGGCTAATGGATGAAACCGGTGAGGAATGGGCAGCAATCAATAATGGAACGATTATCAGCCATTCGGAGGAGAACACCAAAGAGTTTTACCTGCAAAGCAATTACTTCAAAAAACCAAAAGAGCTTTATCTGCGTTTTAATTCGGTACGGGCACTTGATAAAAAGGAACTTGATATCATACTTGATCCGGATAAGCTGGAAATATTGAAGGCTCCAAGCGACGGCAGATTGATGAAAGTGAGCAGGGAGGAGAATGATTTGATGCTGACTTTCCAAAAAGGCTCCGAGAATGGGCATGTAAATATTTCATTTGATCAGGCGGTTGATCAGACTGGCGAAAAAATCGGGGACGGCTCGCAAGCTGTTAGATATAATATGGAGGGCGGATCCATCGATATCTTGTTTCCGTATTTTAAAGAAGGAGCCGCACCTGGGCCCATCTCTCTAAAAATCCATGATTATCCTTCACAAATCAAAGGTGAGGCGAACATCAAATTAAAATAGTAAAAAGGCTGTCATTTAGGGCAGCCTTTTTACTATTTCGGGAATGTCGGAATCAGCTGTTCTTGATGCCCGTCATTTTTTAGGGTTGGCCGGCTCATTGTATCGGGCTTCCAAATTGTTTTTACGTAGCCAAAAATTCATAAACGGCATCATTGATGATATCATGCAAATCCGCCTCAGGCTCCTCTTTTTTCAGGTCCACAATCTTTTCATAGATCTCTTCGAATTCCGCCTCGCCAAACGGCAGTGTATCATCATGCCGGTACTGCACGAAGCATTTCTGGACCATCTTGCGAATGAGTTTTTTATCCATAAAAACAGCACCTCTCCCCCCTGATTATACTTGGAAATGCCGGAGCAAACACCCTTCCGAAAAATTGTCCATTCCTGGCATGACTCACCATTTACCCCTTAATTAAGTCAGTCCGCCGGAAAATTACCATTGAAACCGAACGCATATTCGCTTATTATAATGGGTATAATGAAACGGAACAGATGTTCTTATTGATAGCGGTACCCCTTCGGAAAGGAGAGAAGAAACATGGTCGATTACATCGAAATGCCGCAAAATAAAATTTTATGTGTGGATATGAAGAGTTTTTATGCGAGCTGTGCCGCCGTGATGCTTGGCCTTGATCCTCTTGACTGTTACCTGGCTGTCGTCGGGAATCTTGACCGCCCGGGAAGCGTTGTCCTCGCAGCCTCACCGCGTTTGAAAAAGGAGTTTGGCATCAAGACTGGGTCACGAAAATTTGAAATTCCCGATGATCCGCGAATTATTGTCGTTGATCCGCAAATGTCCACCTACCTGCGAATCTCCACAGAAATCTCCCGTGTATTCAATCGCTATGTCCCAAAGGAAGCAATCCATACCTACAGTGTCGACGAAAGCTTCATAAAAGTTGACGGAGCTTCGAAGCTTTGGGGAGACGCTGCTTCAATTGCAAAAAAAATCAAAGATGACATTGAGCGCGAATTCCAGCTTCCCTGTGCAATTGGAATCGGGCCGAACATGCTGATGTCAAAGCTCTGTCTTGACCTCGATGCAAAAAAGAAGGGCATTGCTGAATGGACCTATGATGATGTCCAGACGAAGCTGTGGAAAGTCTCGCCGCTAAGGGAAATGTGGGGGATCGGCCGCCGCGTTGAAAAAACATTGAACAGCATGGGGATTTTTACCGTCGGCCAGCTGGCCCGCTATGATCTTGAGAAACTGGAGAAAAAATTCGGCATCATGGGCAACCAGCTGTACTGGCATGCATGGGGAATCGATTTTTCGGATATCGGTGCCCCAATCATGGAAGGGCAGGTCAGCTTTGGGAAAAGCCAGATTCTGCTTCGCGATTATAAAGAAGAAGAGGAAATCAAGCATGTCATCCTCGAAATGTGCGAGGAAGTCGCTCGCAGGGCAAGAAGCCATGGAAAAGCAGGCCGAACCATAAGTTTTGGGGCTGGCTACAGCCAGGACGAATTCGGCGGAGGTTTCCACCGCTCAAGGACGATTGAGGATCCGACAAATATCACGATGGACCTGTATCGTGTCTGCCTCGAGCTTTTTGCCGAGAACTATACGGGAAAGACGGTGCGCAGCATCTCGATTTCACTCGGGAATCTCGTCACCGACAGCGAATTCCAATTGAATCTATTTGAAAAAAACGGCTGGAAAAAGAAAGAGCTTGGCTACGCAATGGACCGGATCCGCAGCCGATACGGCTCGTCAGCACTCTTAAGGGCGGTATCGTATACAGCAGCCGGAACAGCAAGGCATCGCGCCGCACTCGTTGGCGGGCATAAGGGTTGATAACAGGAGGAGGAGAGCAAGATGATTCGCGACCGAGGAAGAATTAAATGGACGTCAATGATGCTTCCAGAGCATGTCAAGATGTTGCGTGACTGGGCACAGGAGGACGAATATGAAAAGGAAAAGCAGCTGGATGAACAGCAGCTTGAACAATTGAATGAAACGATCCTCGAAGCGATGGAGTATAACCGCCCGCTCAGCATCACCTATTACAGGCAAAGGAAATATGAATTGGTGATTGGAAAAATCCATTATTGGAATGAACTTGGGCAGAAGCTCCATATTGTTGACAGATTCGAAGAAATCCATCGTATCGGGATTTCACACATTGCCGATGTCAGGCTTGCGGATGAATGGTAGTCGAGTCATTGAGATATTCACTAGTGATGCTCCATCTCAGGACCATCTCCTTTATAATGTCCTGGAAAGATCCCCGTAAAAAAAGAGCAATGGGATGACCATTGCCCTCAAAAATATTATTCCGTTTCATCAGCTTGCGGTGCACGCACGACTGATTCGAATTTCCCTTTATGGGAAGCATCGCAGAACGGCATGTTTTTGCTCATGCCACAGCGGCAAAGCGAGAAAACAGGTTTCGTTTCATATTTATTGCCGGCACCATCCAACAGCTCAACATCGCCGGAAATCCTTAATGAACCATTATCATTCACCTTTATCGTTACTTTTGACAAAATAAGCACCCCTTTCAAGTGTCACAATTATCTTTGATAGTAAAAGCTAAACAGAAAAATTGCAAGACTATTTTGAGATTGGCCAGGGGTTATCAAACGAAATAATGATCCTCGTATGGTAAAATGAAAAATCGGAAAGGGAGTGCAATCAATGAAATTAAAAATCACTGAAGCAGCTTCAAACAAACTGCAAGAAAAAATTTCGGGAAAACAAGGGTATCTAAAATTAAAATATGATATAGACGGATGCGGCTGTGCAGTAAGTGGGGTAGCTGCCCTCTGGTTTGAAAGCGAACGATATGAGGAAGAAAACAAGATAGAAACAGGCGGGATTCCAATCTATATGGAAAAATCCAAGGAAGTCTTTTTTGATGAAGAGATGACGATTGATTATAAGGATACAGCAGGATGTTTCCAATTAAAGAGCCCGAATGAATATTTGAATCCAAGAATGAGCTTTTATGATAAAAGAAGGTTATGAGTTTACAAAAAATTGAAAAAAAGGTTAAATAAGAGAGAAGGGTGTAGAACTACATAGAAGTTTGACGCGAAGGCAGGGGAGAAAGATGGGGAAATTTTGGAGGTCGGCCATAATGATTTTGTGCGCACTTGTGCTGTCTGCGTGCGCCTACAAGACTGCGGGAGAAGCAATCCAAAACGATATTCCGTTCAACATCAAACAAATCGTCCACAAGGAAAAAGTGGAGGATGGATGGCTCATCTTTTACACAACAGAGCAAAAAGAAGGCTCAAACACATTCGACGCGCTGGCAGTAGCCTATATCAATGGCAGCGAAAAAGAAGGCTGGGAAAATGCGGGGCATAATCACTGGACTTATTATAAAAATGATTTCATGATCCTGTATGCCGATACTTTCACAACCTTTAAAGAAGACGGAACATTGGATGCGAAGGTTCCCGTGATTTTCGGAAAAATCGTGAATCCGGATATCAAAACAATTGAAGCTGCAGGACCAGATGGCAAGTTTGCGAAAATAGAAATCTTTGAAAAAGAAAACGAACGCTATTATTACGAAATTGGCGATTACAAGGAAGTCAGGGCACTGAATGCTGAAGGCAAAGAAATCGATCGCCAGGGAGAAAAACAGTAAAGGATTGGCTCAGGAATGGGCCGATCTTTTTTTTGCGCTCAATAGACTAGTGACGGGGCCTGTAACGGCCAAATGTGAGCCGAGGAAATAGAAAAGTGTCCGATAGAAAGCTCCTAACGGACAAACGGAAGCCGGAACGTGAGAAAAGTGTCCAATAGAGGGGCTCTATTGATTACATACGAACTGAAAAAGAACCAGAGCGTAAGATAAAACATCGCTCAACTTGTATTAATGGTCCACTTCCGTACTTCCATGATCGGCACAGACATGTTCCTCAAGAAATTCATCGAGCACCTTCTCGTATTGTTCCCGGTTTTCGCTGTAGGATTGGGCATGAAGGCCGTTATCGGCCATGTATAGCTTCTTCGGCCCTTGTTTCTGCTCAAACAAGGCCTCGGTCATAGATGGCAGGATGAAGTCGTCCTTGCGGCTATGGATGAACAGAATCGGGTTTTTGATATTTTCGATAACCGCAATCGGGGATACCTCGCTCAAAGAATACTTATCACGGATGCGAACGAACATGCTGGCGACTGGCAGCAATAGTTTTGGAGGCAAAAACTTAACCTCTTCCTTGATGCGGTAAGCGAGCTGTTCGCTGAAGTCAGAGAAAGGGCAATCTGCCACATAGAAGTCCGCACCGTCCTCAATCATGCCTGCATAAAGGAGCAGGGTAGCGGCTCCCATAGACTCTCCATGGATTCCGAGAAGCAAATCCGGACCCTTCTCCTCCCTCAGCCAGTCTACCACCGATTTCAGGTCGAACTTCTCATAGTATCCATAGCTTGTGGTCTTCCCGCCGGATTCCCCATGGCGGCGGTGGTCGTAGATAACCGCATTGAATCCCCTGTTCAGAAACAAATTCATGTATTTCACAGAATTCGTCTTGCTCTGGGTAACCCCATGAGTAATGATGATGTAGCGGTTTGTGTCATGTGGTTCAACAAGGACGGCTTTCAATGAGTAACCAAAGGACGAAGGAATGGTAATTTCCGTTTTTGGCAGGGAATCATATTCATCAGGCACCAGATGCCCGGCTTTCGTTTCTCGGTTGAAGATTTCTTCGTCATCTTTCCTTTTTAAGAACATGACTTTATTGGATATAAAAACCCCGAGCGAGGTTAGGACAAACAAAAAAGAAAATAGCACACGGAATGCTCTTCTCAAGCTCAACCCTCCGATAATCTGTTTTCTTTATTTTACCATTAGTCTTGGTAGTACAAACATGAAAAAGACCGCCGAATCAGGCGGTCCACCTGTAAATTATAAGAATGTATAATTATCACTTCGAGAAGTGTCCAGCTCCAGCGCCTAGCCAGTTTTCATCGCTGAGATTACTTCCACGAGTATCTTGCGAGAAGCGTTAGCTTTGAGCAGCTCGAGTCACTTGTCTAGCTGCGGCTCCTAACTCCTCGAGACGCTTGTCTAGTTTCGCCTCCTAGAAACTCCGAAACATCAACTCCGCGGCAGAAGCAAAAAGCGCTTCTTTGTCGGAGTCTCCAGTTTCTGCATTTTTGGGCAGTCGGCTATACATTGCAATTTCGGTCCGCCCAATGAAGTCAAAGAACGACTTCACCGGCCGGCCCTCCGAGGCACAGGACGTGCTAGACCCGACAGCCACAGGACAAGGAAGGCTTCGAAGCGATTCATCGCACGACCGAAAGCGGTAGCTTTTGGGAGGACGTGGCGTTCTTGTCGGGCAGCGCTTGTCGGGGCTGACCAAGGCGCCTCCGCTTTTCTTATTGCTGTGAATTTTGACGCTTGGTTGGATGGGTCGTTTTTTCGAGATCCTCGGCGGCAATCTGCTGTTTTACCGTATCTGCGTTTGGCTTACCTTGCTGGCTGTATCCTTTGTCACGTTTTTGGCTCATTCAACATGCTCCCTTCTTCAAAATAACCTCATCTAATAAGATGGATTCAAGAGCAGGAGCTTATGCAAAAAGTTAGACTGTAACAGAATTTAGCTTGAAATAGGTGCTCTCAATAGGTCTTGAGATATGAGGCTGGATCACCTCAATGGCCTTGAGCATCATATCAAGGTCTACGCCAGTTTCGATTCCCATCCTGTGCAGCATATAGACAACATCCTCAGTAGCAGCGTTGCCTGCAGCACCTGGAGCGAACGGGCATCCGCCCAGGCCGCCGGCAGAAGTGTCGTATCGAGTAATTCCTGCTTGGAGAGCGGCAAAAATATTTGATAAGGCCAGCATTCTTGTATCATGGAAATGCGCAGTAAGCAGCACGTCTGGGTAGGCATTCTTCAATTTGGAAAATAAAGAAAAGGACTCATGCGGTGCAGCCATGCCGATTGTATCGGCGACACTCAGTTCATCGACCCCAGCCTCAACGAATTCACCGCACAGTGCAAGGACTTCATCTTCATCAATCTTGCCTTCATACGGACAATAAAAGGCAGTAGAGATGCATGCGCGCACAAAATAATCCTTCGACTTAAGCTCTGCAATCAATGGCAGAACCTCGGCAAGGCTCTCGGCAGTCGTTTTGTTGATATTTTTTTGGTTAAAGGTATTGCTGACACCGACGAATACAGCAACGGCTTTGCAGCCAGTCATATAAACGCGTTCAATCCCCTTTTTATTAGGAGCGAGGACGATATTCCTCGTGTCGCTGTCAAGGCAGTCAGCCACGATTTCAGCCGCATCTCCCATCTGTGGAACCCATTTAGGGGAGACGAAGGAAGTAAGCTCCATCTCTTTAATGCCGGCATCCTTTAAAGAATGGATAAATTCTTTTTTTACTTCTGTAGGAACAAAGCTCTTTTCATTTTGAAGCCCGTCTCTCGGGCCAACTTCAATTATTTCAACCTTCTCGGGAAGCTGCAGCATTTGATAGATCCCTCCTCTTAAGATATCTTAATTGTAAATAGAATATTTTTAAAAATGCAAGAATAAATAAAATTTTGATAAAATAAAAGGGATTTTATTAAAAGCAATCGAAGTTAATTAAATGTGAGAACTAGAGAAAGGGTGAGCAGTTTGAGCAAGACTGAAGCAGTCATCGTAGCTGCAGTAAGAACGGCAATCGGCAGCTTTAATGGAAGTTTGAAAAATATTTCCGCACCAGATCTCGGTGCCGCGGTAATTAAAGATGCCTTGAAGCAGGCAGGAGTCCAGCCCGATCAGGTGGATGAAATTATCATGGGGAACGTCCTCCAGGCAGGTCTTGGGCAAAATCCTGCAAGGCAGGCAGCAATTAAGGCGGGTATTCCTGAAAGCGCTTCCTCTATGACCATCAATAAAGTATGTGGGTCAGGCCTGAAGGCTGTTCATCTGGCAGCACAGGCGATTATCGCAGGAGATGCTGAGGTTGTCGTAGCCGGCGGAATGGAGAATATGAGCCAGGCGCCATACTTATTAAAAAACGCACGTGAAGGCTTCAAAATGGGTGACCAGAAGCTCGTCGACAGCATGATTTCGGACGGTCTTTGGTGTGCGTTCAATGACTATCATATGGGCGTGACGGCAGAAAATCTCTGCTCAAAATATGACATCGGCCGCGGGGAACAAGATGAATTTGCAGCATCCAGCCAGGAAAAAGCTGTAAAAGCGATTGAAGAAGGAAAGTTCAAGGATGAAATCGTACCGATTGAAATCCCGCAGCGAAAAGGAGATCCGGTTGTTTTTGATACGGATGAGTATCCGAAAAAAGGGTCAACAGCGGAAAAGCTTGGCGGGCTGCGTCCTGCATTCAAAAAGGATGGCAGCGTAACAGCAGGGAACGCGTCAGGAATCAATGATGGAGCAGCTGCTCTTCTTGTCATGAGCAGGGCAAAAGCTGAAGAGCTTGGCCTGAAACCACTTGTCGTTATCAGGGCAAATGCAAGTGCTGGTGTTGACCCAAGCATCATGGGCATCGGACCAGTTGATGCTGTTAAGAAGGCTTTGAATAAAGCGGGCATGACGATGGAAGATATGGAGCTGGTTGAGGCGAATGAAGCTTTTGCCGCACAGTCACTGGCCGTCGATCGTGAACTGAGATTCAACAAGGAAATCCTGAATGTGAATGGCGGAGCAATAGCGCTTGGTCATCCGATTGGAGCTAGCGGCGCGAGAATCCTTGTTACGCTGATCCATGAAATGAAGAGGAGACAAGCGAAGAAAGGCCTTGCCACACTTTGTATCGGAGGCGGACAGGGTGTCGCCACCGTAGTGGAACTTGCATAAAGCTATTAATCTTTAAAACTTCTAGCAACTCTGGCACAGCCTGTCATATTAGGGGCATGCCAGTGCTATCCATAGTCAAAGGGGGAAGAACGATGAAAAGAATTTGCACATCCTTTCAAGACGCAGTGGCAGATATCCATGATGGCGCAACCTTGATGGTTGGCGGCTTTGGCCTCTGTGGAATCCCGGAAAATGCCATCCTGGCACTTGTTGAAAAAGGAGTAAAAGACCTGACAGTCATTTCAAATAACTGTGGTGTCGACGATTGGGGACTTGGACTGCTGCTAAAGAACAAGCAGATTAAGAAAATGGTAGGTTCATATGTTGGGGAAAATAAAGAGTTCGAAAGACAGGTATTATCCGGTGAAATCGAAGTCGAATTGATTCCACAAGGAACCCTGGCTGAAAAAATCAGGGCAGGCGGTGCAGGAATTCCGGCTTTCTACACACCAGCAGGAGTGGGGACACCAATCGCGGAAGGAAAAGAAACCCGAATGTTCAATGGCAAAGAGTATCTCCTTGAAGAGTCGCTGACTGCGGATTTTAGCATCGTCCGTGCCTGGAAGGGCGATAAAATGGGGAACCTTGTCTATCATAAAACGGCAAGGAACTTCAATCCGATGATTGCAGCGGCCGGCAGGGTCACCATTGCCGAAGTCGAGAATTTATATGAAGTAGGAGAATTAGATCCGAACAGTATCCATACTCCAAGCATTTATGTCCAGACACTGATTGAGGGCAATCAGGAGAAACGGATTGAAAGGCTGACAGTGAGAAGTTAACTCTGGCTGATCATGAAAGGAGAAGGCATATGATTAAAAACAAAGGGAATGTCCGGGAGAAAATTGCGCGCCGGGCTGAAAAAGAAATCGAAAACGGTTTTTACGTAAACCTTGGCATCGGGATGCCGACATTAGTTGCAAATTTCATTTCCGACGACAAGCAGGTTGTCCTTCAGTCTGAAAACGGCTTGCTTGGGATTGGACCTTATCCAGCTGAGGACAGCGTCGATCCAGATTTGATTAACGCAGGCAAAGAAACGGTTACGGCGATTTCAGGTGCTGCGTATTTTGATTCTGCTGAATCTTTTGCAATGATCCGCGGCGGACATATCAATATAGCAATCCTTGGCGGTATGGAGGTCGCAGAATCTGGTGATCTGGCAAACTGGATGATTCCAGGCAAGATGATCAAAGGGATGGGCGGTGCGATGGACCTGGTCCACGGTGCCCAGAAAATCATCGTCATCATGGAACACGTGAACAAAAACGGCGAGCCGAAAATCCTCGAGGAATGCAGCCTGCCACTAACAGGAAAAGGCGTAGTCAATCGGATTATCACCGATAGGGCCGTCATCGACGTGACACCTTTCGGACTAAAACTTGTAGAAGTAGCTTCCGGCTACACAGTCGACGATGTCATCAAATCAACAGAACCTGAATTGCAGGTAGACGACTCAGTAGTGTTAGACGCATATTGATAAACCGGGAACGCCCTTTAAAAGGCGTTCCTTCTTCATTAAAACTGGACTTTATTTCACTTAAGAGATTTCGTGATATAATCTTTAAAAAAATAAGCTAAGCTCTCCTGCTTCAGCTGAACAAAAAAATGAGGGATCAACTATGAAAAAGAAACAAAAACGCCAGCAACCGGTAAAAAAAGAGGAAAAGCCAGCAACACTGGGTGACCTCCTGAATCAGGATATCATGCAAAAGCTAAAAGCACAGCAACAACAATTAAAGGAAGAGGAAGAAAAGGAAAAGCAGGCTGAATTGGAGCGCAAGAAGGAAGAGAAGCGTTTAAGGGAAAAGAACAAATCGTTTGAAGAGTTGCTTTCCGAAAGCGAAATGGATTGGAAGAAATTCAAATGACCCGAAGAAGAGTGGAAGTAGTTCCATACAATCCAGAGTGGAAAACGCTTTTTGAAAATGAGAAACAGCTTCTGGAAACTATCCTTGAACCGGCAGAGGTAGAAATACACCATATCGGCAGCACATCTGTCCCGGGACTTAGCGCCAAGCCGATCATAGACATCATGTTAGCAGCTGATAGTCTTGCACAAGTGGAAAAGGCGACACCTGCCATTGAGGCTGCTGGTTACGAGGCGAAGGGGGAAAACGGCATCCCTGGACGGCGCTATTTTCAAAAGTATGACGAAAATGGGATTCGGAAAGTTCATTTGCACTCTTTTGAAAAAGGCAGCCATCAATTATACAGGCATCTTGTATTCCGTGATTACTTAAGGGCTCACCCTCGGGAAGCCAGCAAATACGCTGTTGTAAAAGAAATAGCTGCCCAAAAATTTGAATATGACATAGAATCCTATATTGATGGAAAATCTCCGATCGTGAAGGAAATTGAGCAAAAAGCGATGCTTTGGAGACCCATTAGATAAAGGTTTTCATATTGATTGTTGCTTTTCGTACATGTACTTGTAACCGTATTAATAAAGGTATTGGGGGGCTCTTTTCGGGGGACTTCTGAACAAAGATTGCATTTATACTCGTAAAAACCCTGATGCCGGTTTTTACTTTTCGTTGAGAAAGCAGCAAAGTTTACGAAAAGAGCCTCGATAACAAATGTTTTGCTTCCTGTGCGAAAGGGCAATTAGGTAAAAAAAGCAAAGGAGCAAAATGTTGTTACTTATAACCTTCGTACTGGCGGCCGGATTCGTTTCAATCCATTTATTTTCAAGATATTTACCTTTCCTCGATAACGTACCTCGAAGCAGACTGCTTTCAGCTGCAGGAGGCATTTCTGTAGCATATGTATTCATCCATCTGCTCCCTGAGTTGAATAAACATAACGAGGTCCTTGATAGGAGTATCCAATCTGATGCCCTGAGTTTCTTTGAAAACCATACATATATTGTAGCTATGATTGGTTTGGCCATTTTTTATGGATTAGAACGGATGGTAAAAACCTCAAAGAAAAAACAGCAAGAAAAAAACGACATGGACCGGGCTTCAAAAGGTGTGTTTTGGATCCATATCGTTTCGTTTTTCCTATACAACAGTTTGATAGGATATTTGTTACTACGTGGAGAACAGGAAACAATTGCGGGATTGATATTTTACTTTATTGCACTGGCCGTCCATTTCATCACCAGTGACCATGCGCTTAGGGAAGCGCACAAGGAAATATATGATCGTATAGGGAGATGGCTTCTCGCTGCCGCAATACTGGCTGGCTGGACAATCGGAATCATCTGGAAAGTGAATGAAAGCATTATTGCCGTGCTTTTTGGCCTGCTCGCAGGAGGAGTCATTTTAAATGTAATGAAAGAGGAGCTCCCGGAAGAAAGGGAGAGTAACTTTTGGGCCTTTGCCGCTGGACTGGCTGGCTATACACTCTTGCTGATGCTGGCATAAATACTTGATTAGTCAGACAGAAAAAAAGGAACACTTTCGTCTATAAAAGCGAAAGTGTTCCTTTTTCTCTTATCTATGCTGCTCATATTTGTTTGCCTTCGTAATTGACTTAATTAAATTGATTTCTTCGACAGACAGGGAAGAGGAATTCGCAGACCTGGCATTTTCCTTGATTTGTTCAGGGGTGCTTGCTCCAGCGACAATGGAAGCTACTGCAGGGTTGGCTAAATTATACTGAACGGCGGCCTCGGCAAGAGATCTAGTTGAAGCGACCTTCTCTTTCAATAAAGGAAGAACCACTTCCAATTCGTCGTAGCTGTAATCAAGGTACCCTTTGGAAGCTGCCTTTTCGAGCATTCTGTCACTCAGCATGCCTTTAGCTACCGTACCTCTCGTTACCACACTGATGTTTTGGTCATGAAGGAGCGGGAGTGCTATTTCTTCAGGGCGGCGGTCAAGTATGCTGTATTGCATCATGACAGAGACGATGTTTGATTTTTGGGCATATTCACGAATGACATTAGGCCTAATGGACGAGATGCCATAATATTTGATATATCCTTCATCTTTCAATTCTTCAAAGGCCTCGATGGTTTCATCAATGTTGTCTTCAATTGTCCCGCCGTGCAGCTGATAAAGGTCAATATAATCGGTATCCAGTCTTTTCAAGCTTTGCTTGACGGCCTCTTTAATGTAAGCCTTTGATGGATCCCAGGTCCATTTGTCCTTCGTGTCTGTCCACCGATTGCCAGCTTTCGTAGCAATGATGACCTGCTCCCTGACATTCTTTAACGCTTGTCCGACTATCTTTTCATTCTCTCCAAAATCATATAAATCTGCGGTATCAAAATAGTTGATCCCTTCCTCCAGCGCAGCTTCAACCACTGCCTGTGCCTTTAGGAAATTCGTTCCAAGCGACATGCATCCAAGGCCGATTTCACTGACAAACAAATCAGATGTACCTAGTTTCCGTCTTTTCATAAAAAATCACTCCGTTCCAATGTTGGTTTTATTTTAACGAAAGGCAAGGAGTGCATTCAACTATTCTGGACGGCGAACAGGATGGTTGACAGTCTCAACCCAATCTTTTACAAGTTCATGCTTTTTGCCATACTCTTTTAACGCGCGCTTGATTTCCCATGCTTTGCCGGCTAAAGTGATTCCTTGGCCATGGACATAAATTTTCATCCGTCTACTCCCTTCGGATAAGTATGGTAAAATGTATGAGCATTTGATATCGGATTAGAACAGGAGTGGACGAGTATGAAATCTCTTGAAGAAAAAACATTGAAGACGGAGCATGTTTTTACCGGAAAGGTCATTAGCGTGCAAGTAGATGATGTAAAATTGCCAAATGGAAAAACATCAAAAAGGGAGATCGTCAAGCATCCAGGGGCAGTCGCGGTCATTCCGGTCACAGCTGATCATAAAATTATCATGGTTGAACAATATAGGAAGGCACTTGAAAGGACGATTATCGAGATTCCCGCAGGCAAGCTTGAGGCAGGTGAGAAGCCAGAAATTTGTGCTGCCCGTGAACTCGAAGAAGAGACGGGCTATGAATGCGCAAATATGGAATGGCTTATCTCTTTCTACACATCTCCAGGGTTCGCAGATGAAATCATTCATGTGTATAAAGCAACAGGGCTATCTAAAAAAGCTAATCCAGCAGCAGCGGATGAGGACGAATTTGTCAACTTGATAGAGATAACACTTGAAGAGGCGATCCAGCTTGTGAAAGAACAAAGGATCTTTGACGCAAAAACGGCATTTGCAGTACAGCACCTGCAATTGCAGGAGGCATTAGATAAGTAAATGCAAGAATACTTCGTTGACCTACACATTCATATTGGCAGGACGAAATCAGGCCGAGCTGTAAAAATCACCGGAGCAAAATCCCTGACGTTCAGCAATATCATCCGCCACGCCAGGGACTATAAAGGGTTGAATATGATAGGGGTCATTGATAGCCATTCACCAGAAGTCCTTGATGAAATGGAAGACTTGCTTAAAGCAGGTGAGCTGAAGGAACACCCTGAAGGCGGATTGAACTATGGTGGGATGAGTGTCATCCTTGGTTCCGAGCTTGAGATAAATGATGGAAGCACCCAAGGTCCTATCCATGTACTATGCTATCTGCCCAGCTTGCAATCGATGAGAACTTTTTCAAAATGGCTTGAAAACCACATGAAAAATATCCATTTAAGCTCTCAAAGAGTCTATATTGCTGGACGTGTTTTGCAAAAGAAGGTTAAGGATCTTGGAGGTATTTTTATTCCCGCTCATGTATTTACACCCTTCAAAAGTTTGTACGGAAAAGGGGTGATGAGTTCTCTTTCAGAGGTGTTTGATTCAGATATGATCGATGGAGTCGAATTGGGTTTAAGTTCAGATACACAAATGGCTGACCAGCTTGCTGAGCTTCACCAATATCCGTTTGTAACGAATTCCGACGCCCATTCTCTTGCGAAAATTGCGCGAGAATACCAGAAAATTGAAATGGTTGAGCCATCTTTCCGTGAGCTGAAACTTGCATTGAAACAATCGGAAGGCAGGGGGATCAAAGCAAATTACGGTCTGGATCCGCAGCTTGGAAAGTATCATCGTACAGTCTGTGGGGAATGCCTCGCATACAGTCCTACATTTGATGATGCGTGTACTGAATGCGGTTCTGTTAAAAAGGTGAAAGGTGTTGCCGACAGAATACAGGAACTAAGGTCTTCAGAGGGGAATCAGGAGGCAAGGCCGCCATATATCCACCAGGTGCCCCTCGAATTCATTCCAGGCCTTGGACCGAAAATGCTAGAAAAGCTTATGGACCATTTCGGTACAGAAATGGCCGTCCTTCATTCAGTGCCTCTCGATTCTTTAAAACAGGTCATTTCGGAAAGGACAGCCGTAACCATAGATAAGGCACGAAAAGGCCAGCTCGCCTTTCACGCAGGCGGAGGAGGCAAATACGGGAAAATAACAGATTAAAAAATCCGGTCCATTGGCCGTTTTTTTTCTATCTACCAAATTCAGTCATAGACTCCTTGTCCATGCATATGATGATAGTAACCAATATGCAGGAGGAAGAGAGATGAAGAAACGAAGGTACCAGGACGTCGCAGTAACCCATTTAAGAGAATATTCCTCAATCTATCTTTTTGTCATTGTCCTGTTTTTGATGGGAGTCATCTTTGGGGCAGTAATAGTGAACAGCCTCAGCTTCACTCAAAAAGAAGATTTATTCTATTATTTATCGCAATTTTTTGGCCAGGCTGCTTCTGGGAAAGTAGCAGACGGTAAGGATTTATTTTTGCAGAGCTTTTTACACAATGGAAAATTCATTGGACTAATCTGGATTCTCGGAGTATCAATCATAGGACTTCCCGTCATATTGATCCTGCTTTTCATGAAGGGGATGGTCGTTGGTTTCACAGTTGGCTTTCTCGTCAACCAAATGCAATGGGACGGGTTTCTGTTATCATTTGTTTCCATCCTGCCGCAAAACTTTATCATTATTCCAGTATTCATTATAACGGCAGCAATGGCGGTGACTTTTTCATTGAAAATGATCCGGAACCAATTCATGAAGAAAATCAACCAGCCGATTATGCCGCAGTTTTTTAGATATATCTTTTCATTTGTGGCCGCGCTTGTATTCCTGGCTGTGGCTGCAGGGGTGGAGGCATATTTATCACCGGCACTATTGAAAGCGGTCATCAACTCAATTAATTAAAATAATTTTTAAGTAATAATAACTATTGTTTCTTATTTGTAATAATTTTATTTTGAATCTCATTACCCTTCTGGTATAATAAAAGAACAGTGGCGGGGGAGTGAGAGTTATCGAAATGGAAAACAGAATTGAGAGAATCAAGAAACAGCTGCATTCGTCCAGCTATAAATTAACGCCGCAGCGTGAAGCTACCGTTCGCGTGTTGCTTGAACATGAAGAAGACCACTTGAGTGCGGAAGATGTTTATTTGCTTGTCAAAGAAAAATCTCCTGAAATCGGTTTGGCAACAGTATACCGGACACTTGAACTGCTGACTGAACTTAAAATTGTCGATAAAATCAACTTCGGGGACGGCGTATCTCGTTACGATCTCCGCCAGGAAGGCGCTGCCCATTTCCACCACCACCTTGTCTGCATCGAATGCGGAGCAGTGGATGAAATCCAGGACGACCTTCTTGAAGATGTGGAAGAAATCGTTGAAAGAGACTGGAAGTTTAAAATCAAAGACCACCGCCTGACTTTCCATGGTATTTGCCACAGATGCCAGGAAAAAGAAACGGCTGAAACTTAATGATCCCAAAACCCTTTTTCCAATGGAAAGAGGGTTTTTTATTTTCTATAAATGCACCAGGTTCAGGTATAATTCTTGTCCAAATTGGCATACAGATTAGTAAATAAGTAAAGTCGAATAGAACATGAGGCGACTATTAAAAAGAAGGCAGCGTTTGTTCTAAGTGTCGAGTTTGGAGGCAAGGAAAATGAAATCGTGGTTCGGATTGGTCCTGCATACATTAAAGGTGTTTATATTATTCACTGGATGCACAATCTTATTTTATTATGGTATCATGTGGATTAACGAAGAATATGAAAGCTATCATCGGTATGACGCGCCAGAGGGAGCAGCCATAAAGGTGTCAGGTACTTTTGACGAAGAAAAAGGAAGTATGTTTGAAAGGCTGATACTGTTTTATCTGAATGGAGAGTAATAAAATGGAAGACAGGCTCGACGACTTTATCCACTTTTTAGTTGTAGAAAAGGGACTTTCGAAAAACACGATCGTATCCTATAAACGAGATTTGAATAGCTATATCACATATCTGAAAAATGTTGAACAGCTTGGGGACTTTAATGGCGTGCAGCGCCCTCAGATTGTACATTTTCTAGGTCATTTGAAGGACACAGGCAAATCGTCAAAAACATTGGCAAGACATATAGCTTCGATTAGGGCATTCCATCATTTCCTGCTTCGGGAAAAGGCGGTTGACAATGATCCAACTGTCCACATCGAGAGCCCTCAGCATGAACGGTCCTTACCTAAGGTATTGAGCATGGAAGAGGTAGAAACACTTCTCGACAGCCCGAAGCTGACTGACCATTTTGGCTATCGAGATAAGGCGATGCTGGAAATGATGTATGCCACTGGGATCCGCGTGAGTGAGCTAATTGGGCTGAAATTATCTGATGTCCATCTGACAATGGGATTTGTCCGCTGCATGGGGAAAGGGAGCAAGGAAAGGATCATCCCGATTGGCAAAACAGCTTCTGATGCAATCGAGCAATACCTTGAAAAGGGCAGGCCAAAACTGGTGTCAAAAAAACATAAGGAAGACTCTTTATTTTTGAATCACCATGGGAAAGGCCTATCACGACAGGGTTTCTGGAAAATTCTCAAACGGCTTGCCACAGAAGCGGGGATTGAGAAAGAATTGACTCCGCACACAATGCGCCATTCATTTGCCACCCACCTGCTAGAAAATGGAGCAGATCTTCGTGCTGTGCAAGAAATGCTGGGTCATGCGGATATTTCGACAACACAAATTTATACGCATGTGACAAAGACGAGGTTAAAGGACGTTTATACAAAATTCCATCCCCGTGCCTGACAGCGGGGCGGTTTGATTTGTGCGTCATTAAATCAGCATGTTTACCCAATAGTAATAGTTTCATAGAATTGTCATAAAAGCCGGCTAAAAGTCGGCTTTTTTTCTTGTGTTTTTCATTTTATTTAGTAAAATGAAGATGTCAGACTTCTGACAAATGAAAACGCAAGCATTCGATTATCTGGAACAAAAAAGGGTATCATAAAATTGTAAATAGGTTAGTAACGCATTCACACTTTTAAGGAGGAGAAGGAATGTCGAATACATATAAAAGAGTATTTTTAATCGTCATGGATTCAGTCGGGATCGGAGAAGCACCAGACGCGGAAAAGTTTGGGGATAAAGGTTCCCATACACTGGGCCATATCGGAGAAAAAATGAACGGATTGAACATGCCCAACATGGGCAAACTCGGCCTTAGCAATATCGAGGAAATCAAAGGTATCGCACCTGCTGACAAGCCACTGGCATATTATACAAAGATGGAAGAGGCTTCTAACGGAAAAGATACAATGACAGGACACTGGGAAATCATGGGCCTGAATATCCAGACGCCATTCCAGGTGTTCCCTGATGGGTTCCCGGATGAGTTGATAGCTGAACTCGAATCACGTACCGGCAGGAAGGTTATCGGCAACAAACCAGCAAGCGGAACTGAAATCCTTGTGGAGCTAGGCGAAGAGCATATGAAGACAGGCGCGCTAATCGTATATACATCTGCTGATTCAGTTCTGCAGATTGCTGCTCATGAAGAAATCATTCCAATAGAAGAGCTTTATGATATTTGTAAAATTGCAAGAGAACTGACACTTGATGAAAAATACATGGTCGGCAGAGTCATTGCAAGACCTTTTGAGGGCGAACCAGGCGATTTCAAACGTACTTCCAATCGCCATGACTATGCGCTGAAGCCATTCGGCAGAACAGTAATGAACGAGTTGAAGGATGCTGAACTAGATGTGTTGGCTATTGGAAAGATTTCTGATATCTATGACGGTGAAGGGATAACTGAATCACTGCGTACTGTGTCAAATATGGACGGTATGGATAAGTTGCTTCAAACTTTAGATCAGGACTTCACAGGATTAAGCTTCCTGAATCTTGTTGATTTTGATGCATTGTTCGGACATCGCCGCGATCCAGAAGGATATGGAAAGGCGCTAGAAGAATATGATGCACGACTTCCTGAAGTATTTGAGAAATTGAAAGAAGATGACCTTCTTATCATTACAGCGGACCACGGCAATGATCCGGTTCACCAAGGAACAGATCACACACGTGAATACGTGCCGCTCCTTGTTTACTCAAAGGGAATGAGTGAAGGAAAAGAACTGCCTGTCCGTAAAACATTTGCTGATATTGGTGCAACTGTAGCAGAAAACTTTAATGTGAAAATGCCTGAACATGGCACTAGCTTCCTCAAGGAATTGAAATAAGGAGTGGAATTCATGGATTACAATCAAATTCAAACAGCAGCATCTTTTATTAATGAAAAGCTTAAGCAGCAGCCAATAATCGGGTTGATTCTTGGTTCTGGACTGGGTGTTCTTGCTGATGACATCGAAAACCCGGTTAAGATTCCTTACAACGAGATCCCGGGCTTCCCGGTTTCCACTGTAGAAGGCCACGCAGGACAGTTGGTTTGCGGACAGCTTAGTGGTGTGGAAGTAATCGCAATGCAAGGACGTTTCCATTATTACGAAGGCTATAGCATGGATAAGGTTACTTTCCCGGTGCGCGTCATGAAAGAACTTGGAATTGAAAAACTGATCGTTACGAACGCCGCTGGCGGTGTGAATGAGAGTTTTGAGCCTGGAGATTTAGTGATTATTACAGACCATATCAATAATATGGGAACAAATCCGTTGATCGGGCCAAACGATTCGCGTTTTGGCGTACGTTTCCCGGATATGAGCGAAGCATACTCTAAGAACTTAAGAAAAGTTGCTAAAGAAGTAGCTGACAAGAACAACCTCCAGATTAAAGAGGGTGTGTATGTCGGTAATCCGGGACCGGTTTACGAAACGCCTGCTGAAGTGAGGATGATTCGTACCATGGGCGGAGACGCAGTCGGAATGTCCACAGTACCAGAAGTCATTGTAGCAAGGCACTCAGGGTTGGAAGTGCTCGGCATTTCCTGCATCTCAAATATGGCAGCCGGAATCCTCGATCAGCCATTAAGCCATGATGAAGTAATTGAAACGACTGAAAAAGTGAAATCAAGCTTCCTTTTACTAGTGAATGAAATTGTGAAGAAGATAGGGGAAAAATAATCAATAGCTTCCCGGCTAAATACTGATAAGTGGTGATAATGATGAGAATGGTTGACGTTATAGAGAAAAAGCGAGACGGACATGAATTATCAACTGAAGAAATTCAATTTTTTATTGATGGCTATACAGCAGGCTCGATTCCTGATTATCAGATAAGTGCGCTGACAATGGCGATTTTCTTTCAAGGAATGACGGAGAAAGAACGTGCAGATCTTACGATGGCAATGGTGAAGTCTGGTGATCAAATTGACCTTTCTGCAATAGAAGGCGTTAAGGTCGACAAACACTCTACTGGCGGTGTGGGCGATACAACAACTCTTGTATTAGGTCCATTAGTTGCAGCTTTAGGTGTTCCAGTAGCAAAAATGTCTGGACGCGGCCTTGGTCATACAGGCGGAACAATCGATAAGCTTGAGGCAGTTGAAGGGTTCCATGTCGAAATCGACAATGAGGAATTCATCAATCTAGTGAATAAAAATAAAATTGCGGTAATCGGCCAAAGCGGAAACTTAACTCCGGCTGATAAAAAGCTTTATTCATTGCGTGATGTAACCGCAACAGTAGACAGTATCCCGCTCATCGCCAGCTCAATCATGAGCAAGAAGATTGCCGCAGGGGCTGACGCGATTGTCCTGGATGTTAAAACAGGTGCAGGCGCATTCATGAAGACTATCGAAGATTCACGTGAACTGGCTAAAGCGATGGTAGGCATCGGTAATAATGTTGGCCGCAGGACTATGGCTGTTATTTCAGATATGAGCCAGCCCCTCGGGTTTGCAATCGGTAATGCTTTAGAGGTCAAGGAAGCAATTGATACATTGAAGGGTGAAGGCCCAGAAGACCTTACAGAACTTTGCTTGACGCTTGGAAGCCACATGGTATTCCTTGCTGGCAAAGCTGAGTCTCTTGGAGAAGCACGCAGCAAGCTAGAAGAAGTAATCAAGAACGGGTCCGCTCTTGAAACATTCAAAGTATTCCTGGCATCTCAGGGCGGCGATGCTTCTGTTGTTGATGATCCAAGCAAGCTTCCTCAGGCAAAGTACAAGTTCGAACTTGAAGCGAAAGAAGCAGGCTATGTTTCAGAAATCGTAGCTGATGAAGTTGGAACTGCTGCAATGCTTCTAGGTGCAGGAAGAGCGACGAAGGAATCTGAAATCGATTTGGCAGTAGGCCTTCTGCTTCGCAAGAAAATTGGCGATAAGGTAGAAAAGGGTGAATCGCTCCTGACCATCTACAGTAATTTCGAGGACGTTAATGAAGTAAAAGAAATGCTGTATGAAAATATCAAGATCTCAAGCGAACATGTCGATGCGCCAATTTTGGTGCACGAAGAAATTACAGAATAATTATGAAGCATAGGAAGCGAAGAGGAGACTCTTCGCTTTTTTGTGTGCAAAAATAACGGATTTATATACCTTGTCTGTATAAAATTGGATTCATTGGAAAAAATAAACCCTATAAAGATAGGAGGGTTATGGCCATGAATCTGAAAAAGTTAACGAGTGTACTGCTTGTTTTTATGATGGGCGCTGTAGTTATATCCCCGAAAGGATATGCCAATGAAGGAGACCCGGGACTGGCAGACGATGCGAGTTCAGCTATTTTGATTGAACGTGACACTGGTCAGGTTCTTTTTGATAAGAACAGTCATGAAAAGCTTCCACCAGCAAGTATGACCAAAATCATGACGATGCTTTTGATCATGGAAGCACTCGATGAAGGAAGGCTGAAAATGGACGAAAAAGTCCGAGCCAGTGAATACGCAGCTTCAATGGGTGGTTCACAAATATTCCTCGAGGCAGGAGAAGAAATGACCGTCGAGCAATTGCTTAAAGGAATCGCAATTGGTTCCGGAAACGATGCTTCAGTTGCAATGGCTGAACGTATAGGCGGCTCCGAAGAAGCATTCGTAAAAATGATGAATGATAAAGTAAAGGAACTTGGCCTGAAGAATTCAGTTTTCAAGAACACCACCGGATTGCCTGTCGATGGCCATTACAGCTCGGCATATGACATGGCGATGATGGCAAAAGAATTGTTGAAGTACGAAAAAATAACGAAGTTCACAGGAAGGTATGAAGATTATCTTCGTGAGGATACTGATAAGAAATTCTGGCTGGTTAATACTAATAAGCTCGTTCGTTTTTATCCAGGAGTGGATGGCCTGAAAACAGGTTTTACGAATGAAGCAAAATATTGCCTGACTGCTACAGCACAAAAGGATGGTATGCGTGCGATTGCGGTCGTGTTTGGAGCACCAACCTCCAAGGTCAGAAATGCTCAAGTAACAAAAATGCTGGACTATGCTTTCAGTCAATATCAGACACATCCTATGTTCAAGAAAGGACATCCACTAGGAAAAGCAGTGATCAGCAAAGGTGACAAGAAGACAATAAATGCTGTTACATCTGAAAGTGTATCCCTCCTAACCAAAAAAGGAGCAGACGTAAAGGACGTAAAGCAAAAAATCACTTTGAATAAAAGCCTGAAAGCACCCGTAGAAAAAGGCGACAGGGTAGGCACTTTGAAGCTGGTCAAAGACGGAAAAACCCTTGCGGAAACACCTCTTGTTGCCGATGCAACAGTGGAAAAAGCCAGTTGGTGGATCTTATACAAACGCTCATTCGGTATGTTCACGCGGGCCGGTAGCCAACAATAAGATGAATTTCCGCACTGGATTGTCGAAAACACTGCCATTCCATCAAGTTTTATCGAATAGGCACTAGTTTTGTTCTTAAGAAGGATTTGGCTGAATCAATGGAGAATTTGACTCACTATACCAGATAAGGAGGCTTTGGATAGTGAGTCTTAACATTGATATGGAAGTGAAGCATGATGTCTTATTGATTCGAGTTAGTGGTGAATTGGATCACCATACAGCAGAACAGCTTCGCGAGCAGGCAACAAAAGCCCTTGAGAACGGAGAAGTCCGCCACATTGTCTTGAACCTCGAACAACTCACCTTTATGGATAGTTCGGGTCTTGGTGTAATTTTAGGAAGATATAAACAAATCAAGCAGCTTCACGGAGAAATGGTTGTGTGCGCAATCTCTCCGCCAATCAAGAGGTTATTTGATATGTCGGGATTATTCAAGATTATCCGTCTTGAACCGACAGAAGAATATGCATTAGAGAGATTGGGGGTTGCTTGATTCATGAAAAATGAGATGAATCTTCATTTTAGCGCTTTAAGCCAGAACGAATCTTTTGCCCGCGTGACGGTCGCTGCCTTCATTGCGCAGCTGGACCCTACGATGGACGAACTGACTGAAATCAAGACAGTAGTATCGGAAGCTGTAACGAACGCTATTATTCACGGATATGAAAGCAACCCAGATGGAAAAGTGTTTATTTCCGTGCAGCTCGAGGATGGAACGGTGGAAATGCTGATTAAGGACGAAGGAATTGGGATTCCGGATATCGATGAAGCCATGCAGCCACTTTATACATCTAAGCCTGAGCTTGAAAGGTCCGGTATGGGCTTTACGATTATGGAAAATTTCATGGACGAAGTACAAGTGAGATCAGAGCCCGGCTTTGGGACAGAGATTCGTTTGAAAAAGCACCTGTCAAAGAGCAAAGCACTGTGCAATTAAGGGAGTTCTGCTTATGGATGTGGAGGTAAAAAAGGATAATAACCAAACGTATCTTAAGGACCATGAAGTCAAAGAACTGATTTTGAGAAGCCAGCAAGGAGACCAGGCTGCCAGGGATTTGATCGTCCAGAAAAACATGCGCCTCGTATGGTCTGTCGTCCAGCGCTTCCTTAACAGGGGATATGAACCTGACGACCTGTTCCAGATTGGCAGCATCGGCCTCTTGAAATCAGTTGATAAATTTGACCTCTCCTATGACGTGAAGTTTTCGACGTATGCCGTTCCAATGATCATTGGTGAAATCCAACGTTTCATCAGGGATGACGGTACCGTAAAAGTAAGCAGGTCGTTAAAAGAAACAGGCAATAAAATCAGGAAAGCGAAGGATGAGCTTTCCAAAACATTGGGCAGGGTACCAACTGTCAATGAAATCGCCGAGTTTCTGGAAATTTCGCCTGAAGATGTGATCATGGCACAAGAAGCCAGCCGCAGTCCTGCATCCATCCATGAAACGGTGTACGAAAACGACGGCGACCCAATTACCCTGCTAGACCAGATTGATAACGGGGAAGAAGGCCGATGGTTCGATAAAATCGCGTTAAAAGAGGCAATAAACGAACTGGATGAACGGGAAAGGCTAATTGTTTATTTAAGATATTATAAGGACCAGACTCAATCCGAGGTCGCAAGCCGCCTGGGAATCTCCCAGGTCCAGGTCTCACGCCTCGAAAAGAAAATACTGCAGCAAATGAAAGGCCGTATGGATCTTTGAATCCATATGGCTTTTTTTTATTTAAGAGGTAACCAATGCCGATTTCTCCATTGCCCAAAAATTGCCGAGAAAAGGAAAAAGGGTAAAAGAAGAAGCCTGCTTTGCCCGAAAATCGCCCGGAAAGGAAAAAGGTAAAAGCAGGAGGATAGGAGCCTGAGGGAAAAAGTACCTAATGCATCCTATTGATACCTAAAGTATTTAGATAACGGAAAATGCAGCAATCAATGCACCTGTTATCTTAACCAATTATTGGACTTCATGAAAAAACTGTAGGAATCCATACTAAATATACGAGGAAAACAATGTGTTGGAAGTGAATCTGATGGAAAAAACGATTTATATCCGCATGCGAAATCGCGTCCAGGTCAAGCCTGAGGAGTCACTGTTGTTGAAGGATATAGCACAGATCATTGCCAGTGAGGATATATATGAAGATTTGGCTGCACTTCCAGTCCTGAAAATCTCGCCGAAGGATCATATCCACATTGTTGATGTCATGAAGGTCATTCATTTTATCACAGAGATATATCCGGATTATGACGTCCAGGCTGTTGGGCCGCCGCAAACGATTATCGAGGTGATTTACAAGAAAAAAGGAATGTCGATCCCATTCTTTATCCTCGTCTGGTTCCTATTATTTTTCGGAGCAGCGTTGACCATTATGAATTTCCATGAAGATGTCAGTATGCAAGCGGTCCATGAGCGGCTTTATTACATGATGACCGGAAAAAAAGTTGAGAAGCCTCTATTATTCCAAATTCCTTATTCAATAGGAATTGGGGTAGGCATGATCCTATTTTTTAACCATGTTTTTAAAAAGAGACTTAATGAAGAGCCCAGTCCTCTCGAAGTTGAAATGTTTAACTACCAGCAATCTCTTGACCAATATGTAATCTTACATGAAAACAAGGAAAGCGTGAAGCATATAGATGACGATTAGTATCTTATTTATCATTCTTGTTGGACTGGCGAGTGGCCTTGCGGTAGGGTCTGGATTTGTTGCATTCTTGTCCGTTCTAGGAGTGATTCCTAGACTCACACAGCTCACGAAAACGATGAAATTGATTTCCTGGTATGAATGGTCTGTTGTCCTTGGTGCTTTGTTGGGAACTGTCGGCAGCCTAAGGGATCCGCTGCTCAGTTTTTCACCACTTGTTACCATCCCGCTTGGACTGGCGGGCGGCATATTTGTAGGAATGCTGGCTGCGGCGTTGACAGAGGTCCTGAATGTACTGCCGATTCTCGCCAAAAGAGTCAGGGTGGATGACAAGCTTGAGACATTGCTGATGGCAATAGTGCTGGGAAAAGTTTTCGGCTCATTATTTCATTGGATTTACTTCATAGGACGATAATAAAAGTGCTTTACATTCGAGCGACAATTTTTTTAATGTACGAAAATTGAGCAGCAGAAAGGACGGCAAAGAATGGCCGAGAAAAGGAAGGTAATCTTAATTACAGATGGTGATGATTATGCCCGGCGTGCGGTTGAGCGTGTAGCTGCAGATGTTGGCGGACGGTGCATCTCTCTTTCACATGGCAATCCTTCCGTCCTTTCTGGGCCGCACCTGGTGAAATTAATCAAGAAAGCAGTTAATGACCCTGTATTGGTCATGTTCGATGATAGTGGTTATCTTGGAGAAGGCGCAGGAGAAAAGGCGCTGAAATACGTAGCTGAGCATGAAGACATTGAGGTGCTCGGTGCTATTGCGGTCGCTTCAAAAACGCATATGGCTGAATGGAGCCGTGTAGATTTTTGTATAGATCGAGATGGTGAACTTACAGCCTATGGTGTTGACAAACATGGTGTTCCAGAGCTTGAAATAGGTAGGATTAATGGAGATACAGTGTACTGTTTGGATACACTTGACGTCCCCTTAATAATCGGGATAGGTGATATCGGTAAAATGGCAAGGCGTGACCACTATAAATTAGGTTCACCAATTACGAAGAAAGCAGTGGAAATCATCCTTGAAAGGAGCGGATTCTATGCCAAAGAAGAATGACAAGCTGCCGATCCCGCAATCATTGGACGAAGCTGAAAAGTATATGAAAGAACATATTGGCCTGGAAGACAGTTTTGATTTAGGTGTCAGAAAGCTGAAAATCCTCAAAAAAGATGTTCATTTTTATTATGTGAATGGGTTATGCGATACGAGCTTCATCGTACATATCGTTGAAGAACTGGTGGATATCAATGATAACGAAAAGCTCTCCACCCATCTGCAAGCGATCGTTGAGAATAGGATTACCCACCAGTCCGTCCAGAAAATTGAAACGATGGATGAGCTTGTCGACCAGGTTCTTTCAGGCCTTATTGTCATATTGGTTGAAGGTGAAAAAACTGGCTTGGTGGTAGATGTCAGAAGCTACCCTGGAAGACAGCCCCAGGAGCCAGATACCGAAAAGGTTGTGCGCGGATCCCGTGATGGCTTTGTTGAAAATATCATTGTCAACACAGCTTTGACAAGAAGGCGAATCAGGGATGAAAATCTGCGTTTCGAAATGATGAAGGTAGGAGAAAGGTCGAAAACAGACGTTGCCATCGGATATATAAAAGATATCGCAAATCCTGGCTTAATCGATGTCATTAAAAAGGAACTCAATTCAATTAAAATAGACGGTATTACGATGGCAGATAAAACAATTGAGGAATTTCTTGTAAAACAAGGTTATAATCCTTACCCGCTCGTAAGGTACACGGAGCGTGCAGACGTGGCTGCAACCCATCTGCTTGAAGGGCATGTTCTAATTTATGTCGATACATCTCCGAGTGTCATCATTACGCCAACGACCTTTTTCCACCATCTTCAGCATGCAGAAGAGTACAGGCAATCGCCTGGTGTCGGTACAATGGTTCGATGGATACGATTCCTTGGGGTGCTAGCAGCACTATTACTTTTGCCGTTATGGTACTTATTTGTGCAAAATCCAGAACTGCTGCCTGAAAAAATTTCATTTATTGGGCCTAATGAGGATTCCAATATTCCGATTTTCTTGCAAATCATGCTTGCAGATGGAGGGATTGAATTCCTGAGAATGGCGGCCATCCATACACCGACCCCGCTTTCCACAGCTATGGGTTTAATCGCTGCAGTCCTGATAGGGCAAATCGCAATCGATGTAGGGATGTTCGTGCCGGAAGTCATCCTTTATGTGGCTGTGGCAGCAATCGGAACTTATGCGACACCAAGTTATGAACTTAGTATAGCGAACAAGATAGGCAGGGTGTTCCTGCTAATCTCGACTGCGATATTCAATGTCCCGGGATTTGTAGCAGGAACCACGGTTTGGCTGCTTTTGCTTGCTAGTATTAAATCATTGAATACTCCCTACCTATGGCCATTCATTCCTTTTCATCCTGCCGCGTTTATGCAGATTTTGATCAGGAGGGCTGTTCCCGGGTCGAAAATCCGGCCAAGTATTGTCCATGCAAGGAATCGCTACAAGCAGCCTTCAAAATCTTGACTATGTTCCAATTGCGCGTTCCCTCAAATTATGGTAAAGTGTTTTTAATTTACTAAAGACTTAAAGCGAAAAGTAAATAGACAGTTCATCTGATGAACTGTCTATTTACGTATAACTTACAGTTGAGCGACCTGGATTTTTAGCGATTTCATTCCGCCAGGTGACAGTTTATGCTGAAATAACAGAGCAATAAGAAATGATGTTAAATCAAATGATTTTATTAGGCAAGGGATGAGGGGACAACATGGAATTTCATGGAACTGCAAAAGTTAACCGACTTGGACATTTGGAAATTGGCGGTGTTGATACAATCCAATTGGCTGAAAAATATGGAACCCCGCTGTATGTTTATGACGTTGCCTTGATCAGGGAACGGGCAAGAGCATTTAAAAGAACTTTCGAGACTGCCGGAATTACCGCGCAAGTAGCGTATGCGAGCAAAGCTTTTTCAACTGTAGCGATGGTGCAATTAGCTGCGGAGGAAAATCTTTCGCTTGATGTCGTTTCAGGCGGGGAGCTCTATACGGCGCTAGCTGCTGGCTTCCCTACAGGAAGAATCCATTTCCACGGCAACAATAAAAGCCGGGAAGAGCTGAAAATGGCTCTTGAGAACAATGTCGGCTGTATCGTAGTCGATAACTTTTATGAACTCGACATGCTGAAGGATATTTGCAAAGAGAAGAATACGGGAGTCCAAGTTTTATTACGAGTTACACCTGGTATTGAAGCACATACACATGATTATATTTTAACTGGCCAGGAAGATTCGAAATTCGGATTCGATTTACAGAACGGACAGGCTGATTCGGCAATGAAAATTTGCCTTGATGACAAGAATATCGAAGTTCTCGGACTGCACTGCCATATAGGTTCGCAAATTTTTGAAACAACAGGATTCATCCTCGCTGCTCAGAAAATTTTCGAAAAACTGCATCAATGGAAAAAGGACCTTTCATACGAATCCACAGTCCTGAACCTTGGCGGTGGTTTTGGGATTCGCTATACAGACGAAGATGATCCTATTCCAGCAGCTCAATATGTAGAGGAGATTATTGCTGAAGTGAAGAAGCAAGCTTCTCATTATTCGATGAAAATGCCGGAAATCTGGATCGAGCCAGGACGTTCCCTTGTTGGGGATGCAGGTACTACCCTTTACCGAATCGGTTCGAGAAAGGATGTTCCGAATGTCCGCCAGTACGTAGCTGTCGATGGAGGAATGAGTGACAATATTCGCCCGGCATTGTACCAGGCTAAATACGAAGCAGTTCTGGCAAACAGAGTGGAGGACAAACCTGAAGAGACAGTATCGATTGCCGGGAAGTGCTGTGAATCCGGAGATATGCTGATCTGGGACCTTCCGCTGCCAAAGTCTGGAGACCAGGATCTTCTAGCTGTTTTTTGCACAGGAGCCTACGGGTATTCAATGGCCAATAACTATAATCGACTTCCAAGGCCTGCGGTCGTTTTCCTGGAAGATTCAAAAGACACACTGGTGGTCCGCCGCGAAACATTCGAAGACATGGTAAAATTAGATCTTCCTTTAAAAGAAAAGGTGAAAAATTAAAGCTGCTCTCCCGCAGCTTTTTTTATCTGCTCTAATTGGTGTTATGTAAAATTGGCTAAAACCCTGGTCTTATTGTAGAATTACAGTTTGGGAGGGATTCCGGTTTGAAAAAGAACAACTGGCTGTTATTTGTGTTATTATTGTTGATGTCTGTTTTATGGGGAGCCTACTACTGGTTTTTTATCGTACCTGGACAATAGCTCGAGAAAAAGATTTGAAGTATCAGAACAGATTATGTATGATATTATCAATTCAATTAATATGAAGAAACATAAATCGCGTAAAAACATATATTATCAAAATGGTGTTTTAACATTTGATTTTTTGTCGCTTCCCATTTAAGGGAAGTTAAGGTTTAATTTGGATGAAAAATGGAAAAAATGGTTTTGTTATCATTCCATTATTACTGTCAAACCACAATGAGGGATATCTATGTTAATTCGATATAAAAAGGCATTTGAAAAGATTGCAATGGGATTGTTATCTTTCATGCCAAATGAAAAGGACCTGAAAAAACTTCAGCAGACGATGAGGAATTATGAAACAGATGATTCCTGGCAGTTGTTTTTATGGAAGGAAGGTGAGGATATCATCGGGCTATTGGGTGTTAACTTCACTGAAGATAAAATGATGCAGCTTTTACACATCTCAGTGAATCCATCTCACCGCCACCAGGGGGTTGGAAGGCGTATGGTCAATTCACTGCAGGAGATGTTTCCTGAATGGACAGCAGTTGCAAATGCTGAGACAGCATCCTTTTTTGAAAAGTGCAGCGAGGAAGACAATAGTGTAGAAGGCAGTGGATGTTAAATCCAACTGCCTTTTTATTTTTTCCTGTTTTTCTTTTCCTCGAGAGCCATCCGCCGGTCTGAAATGACATCGCTTCGATCGCGTGTTGAGTGCCGATGGACCAAATCAGGATTTTCCAGATTGCTGCTTGTTCCCCATGTAAAACCATTATGTCTGCACTCATCATAGCAAAGCCTTTTAAGCTCGGTATCGAATAGAGGCAGATTAAAGCTTGTGTAGGGAACCTTGTTAAGCAAGTTTTTCTTTCTATTAGTCAGTGTTTCAGTCAAAAGTTCATGATCGATTCCTAACCGGGCTGTTGCTTCCTTAGTATCTGAAAAGATCTCCACTGCTTTAGTTAAAGTCCTTATTGCTCCAGGGTAATTATTACGGCGATGGTGGTAATTTGAAACTGCCACAAGGATCAATGCTACCCAGATCGATTTTTTATTGCCAGGATCTGTTGCTTTCCAATATTCCTCCAAAATTTCATGGCATTCAAAATAATCCCTGTCCCCGTGGAAATGAGCGAGATATTGTATATAGGATGATGGAAATTTTGTCATGTAATAACCCCCAATCAAGTACCACTAGCTTAGCATATATTCGATACAATGATGAAACAAGAAGCGGATGAAAAGCAGCCTAACATAAAAATGCCCGGCTGGTGCCGGGCATTTTCGTCATTGTGCTTTCTATTGCCTTACCTTATAACCAGGCTGCCCCAACGATGATGAGCAAAATGAAAAGCACGACGATTAAAGCAAATCCTGCTCCGTATCCATAACCTTTTCCATCTGACATTTAACATTACCTCCTATTAGTGAAATAGCCTAATATACAATTTCAGCATATGCAGGAACGAGGAGAAGGGTTTGGGCGGATGCTTGTTTTTTTAAGGAAATCCTTGATATTTATACTTATAAAATAGTGATGGATAACATGAAGTTTATCTACTATACTTATATAATGATGCAGTTCATTATAGGAATTTTGGTGGGAAATAATGCAATATAACGTAAAAATCGAGGCCTTTGAGGGTCCATTAGATTTACTTCTGCACTTGATCAATCGTTTGGAGATTGATATCTATGATATACCAGTTGCGGAAATAACTGAACAATATTTAATGTATATCCATGCGATGAAGGAATTGCAGCTCGACCTCGCAAGTGAATATCTTGTAATGGCAGCGACGCTGTTAGCAATCAAAAGCAAGATGCTCCTTCCTAAGCATGAGGAAGAACTGGAAGATGAATTTGAGTTTGATCATGAAGGGGATCCGCGAAATGAACTCGTGGAGAGATTGATTGAATATAAGAAGTTCAAAGAGGCAGCCAGTGACCTGAAATCACTGGAGGAGGAACGGGGACTCATGTATACCAAACCTCCAAGTGACCTAACGGAATATGCCCATGAAGTTAAAAGTGAAAATGCTAATCTGGATATTTCTTTGTATGACATGCTTGGTGCATTTCAAAAGCTTTTAAGAAGGAAAAAGTTACAAAGGCCAATATCGACCAAAATCGCCCGTCAGGAAATTTCCATTGAAAAAAGAATGGACGAGGTCCTAAGCTTCCTGAAAGAAAGCGGCACAAGGAAAAAGTTCTATGACTTGTTTCCTGAATCTGACCGTGAGCATATTGTCGTTACTTTTCTGGCAATCCTTGAGCTCATTAAACGGAAAGAAATCGACGTCGAACAGGAACGGAACTTTGCTGAAATATATATGACAGCCAGAAAGGAGTAAAAGCGTGGGAATTGTGAAATGGAAAGGGATATTGGAGAGCCTTCTTTTTGCGGCTGGTGATGAAGGGTTGAGCCTGAAGCAGATCACAGCTGTGCTTGAAGTGGATGAAATCCAGGCAAATGAAATTGTTACTGAACTCAAGCAGGATTATGAAAGTGACGAAAACCGAGGTATAACAATCGTACACCTGGCTGGAGTATACCAGCTGGCTACGAAAAAAGAGCATGCTGATTATTTAAAAAAGCTTGTCGAATCACCAGGGACCGCGCATCTGTCGCAAGCAGCACTTGAGACTTTGGCGATTGTAGCTTATAAGCAGCCAATTACAAGGGCTGAAATCGAAGAAATCCGTGGAGTGAAAACAGAAAGGCCGCTTTATACGCTGTCTTCAAGGGCTCTGATTAAAGAAGTTGGAAGAGCAGAAGGAACAGGACGGGCCATTTTATATGGAACGACAAAAGAATTTCTTGATTATTTCGGTTTGAAAAGTATAAGCGAACTGCCTCCGCTTCCGGATCATATAGAGGATGACGAATTGCAGGATGATGCGGATTTATTCTTTGAGAAATTTCAGGAAACAATGGAAACAGATCAATAGCTTTTGTGCACAAAGTTTGGAATTTATGATAAAATCAAAATAATTATTTAGGAAATGCTTTAATGACGAATGCTGGGCTGCTGGCTTCTAATGCAAAAGCATTTTCTTTCTATACTTTATAAGAAAGTACATATTTTTTGGATAAAGATTAGTGTCTAGCTCCAGCGCCCAGCCCCTCGAGTCGCTTCGGTCCTGCCAGTGAAGTCAAAGAGCGACTTCACTGGTCGGCTCTCCGTGGCACACGATGTGCTAGACCCGCCAGCCACAGGACAAGGAAGGCTTCGAAGCGATTCATCGCACGACCGAAAGCGATAGCTTTTGGGAGGACGTGGCACTTTCAGGGGGCAGCGCTTGTCGGGGCTGGTCAAGGTGCCTGCGCTTTTCTTATAATGATTTAAGAATGAATGTCCAACGGGAGGAATACCATGCTTATAAAGCAATGTATTGGTTATGAACTTGAAAAAGAAAAATCAAACACCTCGGAGGATTTTTTCAACCGGAGCGAAGTGACTTTTGTGGAAGATGGCAAGGAGAAAACCCTGCATGTCCTATATGTCAGGTATTTTGATGAGTTGGCTGGAAGCATCACTCCATTTGAACAGGATCCAATCTTCAAGGCCAGAAGTAAGGAAGTATATATGAGGGATTTGGTAGCACTTGCTGCGTTATTGAAAAATCCGGGATATCGCCATCGTAAAAGGGTATATATAAATGAACAGAGAGAGTTCGCGGATATTTTCAAAGGACTGGATTATAGCAAGATTCCTGGAATTTATGAAGGCATCGAGCAACAAGGCAGCTTTGAAGTGCGCTCTCCCTTGGATTATATTGTCCAGCCGGTATAAGGCAAGGCTCTTTTCGTAAACTTTGTTGTCTTTACTTATATTTTCATTGGATTCTTGGTTGCCGGTATCTACCCAAAAGGGGACCGAATTCCAGGATGGAATCAATCGTTAGGACCATTCGGGCTATAATTATCGAAAAAAGATATGGTTAAAATCCATTGGGGGTGTCAGTTTGGGGAATACAATAGTTAAAACACAAATCGAGGAAGTAAGGGAATTCCTGGCAGACACAGTAGTCAAGCTGGAGAACTACCTGAATAAAACAACCCTTGAAGAACTAAAACAAGGGCAGCAAGCAGACGAAGAATACTATAAAACGATTCTCTCAAGTCTTCGGAAGCTGGCAGTTTACTGTGAAGAAGGATTTGATGCCTGCAAGGTGATCCTTCAGGCAGAGGTTTTTTCAAAACCGGCAGCTGAAAAAACATTATACCGGATCTACTATCAATGCATCGAAGAGTTCTTCTCACCTAAAAGTGATGCATGGTATGAAGACAGCAGGGCTGCTTATACAGGAAAAAATGCAATAAAGTTCAGACAACCAGTGTCCATTGGAGTAATCGAACTGATGGTGAGTCTTGAAAGCGGCTTTCAAAGAATCCGGGAAGAGCTGGAATATTACGAGACAGATTACCGTACAAAAATGCTCCAATCCAGATAATGTATATCAGGGAACAGCTATTAATAGCTGTTCCTTTTTTATGTACTATTCTTCCAGTTGGAGGCCCCAGATTAGGGCAAGTATATCCAGTGCACCCCTGCTCTTCTTCTCCTTTTTGTGTCATAACACGCCTTGTCCCGCATAAACTTGTACAAACTGCCAAAGGAGACGAGGGTCTGTCAATGAAAAGGATTTGGATGAAATTATTGTTAATTGCCACTCTGTTGATATACAGCATTCCTCAAACAGCGCAGGCTTCTGTTTCAGTAAGTGCCCGAAGCGCTATTTTGATAGAACAGGAATCTGGCAGGGTGTTATTTGAAAAAGATGCGCACAGAGTAAGCAGGATTGCCAGTATTACTAAGATTATGACGGCCATCCTTGCGATAGAATCTGGCAAATTGGATGAAGCCGTGAAAGTGAGCAAGAAGGCTGTCCGTGCTGAAGGATCTTCAATATACTTGAAGCCAGGAGAAAAGATCAGGCTTGAGGATCTGGTGTATGGTTTGATGCTTAGGTCGGGTAATGATGCTGCTGTCGCGATTGCGGAACATGTTGGTGGCAGTCTGGAAGGATTCGCTTACTTGATGAACGAAAAAGCGCAGCAAATCGGCATGGAAAATACTCATTTTGCCAATCCACACGGGTTGGATGACCATGAAGACCATGTTTCCACTGCTTATGACATGGCTCTTCTGACACGCTATGCAATGGGAAATGAGACTTATAAAAAGATTTCAGGAACAAAGATTCACAGGGCCCCTAATCCGACAGAATCATGGGACAGGGTATGGAAAAATAAAAACAGGCTCCTGACAGAGAAGTATAAGTATAGCACCGGTGGAAAGACCGGTTATACAAAACGGGCGAAGAGAACTTTAGTCTCAACAGCAAAAAAGGATGATTTTGACTTAATCGCAGTCACACTTAATGCGCCTGACGATTGGAATGACCATATCCAGATGTTTGAAACGGCATTCTCAAATTATGATATTACCGAGATTCTTTCCAAAGGAAAAGTGAAAGGAATAAAGGATTCGCATTATAAAGATAAAGTTTATTTAGACCATTCCTTTGTGTACCCGCTAACTTCAGAAGAAGAAGACATGGTCAAAGTTGAATATAGATTGAAAAAGGCGGCACCCAACGATGAGGATATTCGAAATTCTATCGCTGGCAAGGTAAATGTCTATTTAGATGATATGCAGATCGCGAGTTTGCCTGTCTATTACAAAATTGAGGAAAAAGAGAAAAACTCATTCTTCGATTTTTTTAAGAATATCTTTACCTCAATAGCAGGAGTCAAGGATCATGGTTAACTATATCTGGGTGGTCATGATTTTAATTGGACTTGGCTTTGCAATGGTGAATGGCACAATGGCTGAGGTGAACGAAGCTGTTTTTAACGGTGCGAAGGAAGCGATCACACTTAGTATTGGCTTGATCAGCATCCTGGTTTTCTGGCTTGGCATGATGAGGATCGCGGAGGATTCTGGTCTGTTATCGAAGCTTTCCACTTTATTTAAGCCATTGATTTCAAAGTTGTTCCCTGAAGTTCCTTCCAATCATCCAGCGATGGGGTACATACTGTCAAACATGATTGCGAACATGTTCGGGCTTGGGAATGCAGCTACTCCACTTGGAATCAAAGCAATGGAAGAATTGAAAGAGCTGAACGATGGGAAAAACGAAGCGAGTCGCTCGATGATCACTTTCCTTGCGATCAATACAGCGAGCATCACACTCATTCCAACCACTGTTATCGCGATAAGGATGAATTATAACTCAGCCAATCCAACAGATATAGTGGGGCCGACTCTTGTGGCAACGGCTGTCTCTGCTGTTGCAGCGATATTAATTGACCGTTTCTTTTATTATAGAAGAAGCAAAAAGGGGTAAATCCAAATGGAAATTGTATCTGCCATATCACTATGGTTCATTCCTGTCATGATTGCCTTTATCCTGATTTATGGTACCTATAAAAAAGTCCCCACATATGAAAGTTTTGTAGAAGGCGGTAAGGAAGGAATCAAAATGGCCGTTTCGATCATGCCATTTCTGGTAGGGATGATGGTAGCCATTGCGGTTTTTCGGGCATCGGGTGCACTTGACGTCATGGTGGACTGGCTCCGTCCCGGTTTGGAGATGGTAGGGATCCCTGCTGAAATTGTCCCTCTAGCGCTGATCAGGCCAATCTCAGGGACAGCCGCGCTCGGAATTACGAGTGACCTAATTGGGGTACACGGGCCTGACTCTTTTATTGGTACACTCGCTGCCACACTTCAAGGAAGCACCGACACAACGTTTTATGTGCTTACCGTATATTTCGGCGCTGTCGGGATTAAAAAAATGGGAGACGCACTCAAAGTCGGACTTCTTGCCGATGCAGTAGCCATCATTACGGCAATAATCGTCGTTACATTCATGTTCTGACAAGAAAAGCACAGGAACATGGTCAGCATAGGCTAGCAAAGATGTTTGCAAGAACTCAAAGTGAATTTTCATACTTCCTATCATAAAAAGAAGATACCTTCTGTGGGTATCTTCTTTGTTTTTTATTAAAACCGAAAATCAACAGCCTAATTTAACATAGTCTAATTTTTAATAATATATATTAAAAACCTATCAGTTCAGTATTCGTAAACTAATCAATTATTAGTATAAAATAATAATGTAACAGGATTACAGAACCACCCTTTGTTAAAAAACAATTAACTCTCCTTATTTATTTTTCACTTTTTACACCATTGCTTACTTTGAAAACAGCGAGAGTTATGTCATAATTCATAAGGATGGATTAGATATTGATATTAACCATAGTTAATTGATATTAAATAGGAGTGACCTTCATGGAAAGACTGCAAAAAGTTATAGCTCATGCAGGAATAGCATCGAGAAGAAAAGCCGAGGAAATGATCCTCGAAGGAAGAGTCAAGGTAAATGGAAGTGTTGTCAAAGAACTTGGCCGCAAGGTGACCTCATCCGACAGAGTCGAAGTGGATGGAGTTCAGATTGAAGGGGAAGAACCGGTATATTTCTTGTTCTATAAACCCCGAGGTGTTATTTCAAGTGTACAGGATGATAAGGGGCGCAAAGTGGTTACGGACTTTTTCCAGACAATTCAACAGCGCATCTATCCTGTAGGGCGGCTTGATTATGATACATCTGGTCTGCTTTTGCTGACGAACGATGGAGAATTCGCAAACTTGCTCATGCATCCAAGCAATGAAATTGATAAGGTGTATGTGGCAAAGGTAAAAGGAATCCCTTCAAAGGAAAAGCTGACTAGCCTGGCTCGAGGCGTCATGCTCGAAGATGGAAAAACTGCACCTGCTAGAACCAAATTGCTGAGTGTCGATAAAAAGAAGGACACGGCAATTGTCGAAATCACGATCCATGAGGGACGGAATAGACAGGTCAGAAGAATGTTCGACGCAATTGGGCACCCTGTATTGAAACTGAAAAGGGAAAAGTACGGATTTCTGACGCTGAATGGATTAAGGACTGGGGAAATCAGGGAGCTTACACATCACGAGGTTAAACAGCTCCGTGTACTTGCAATGAAAAAATCGTAGACTTTACAAAATAGTTATATTTGAAATGATATAATGAGAGAGAAATACGGTAGGAGGTTTAGGGGATGAAAAAGAAACGTCTGGTAACCCGGACTATTATTCTTGCCATAATGGCTTTGGCAGTTGGATATACGCTGTATGCCAACATGAATAAGGATAAAAACCAGAAGATAGAAATTGGAAAACCGGCCCCTGATTTTGTCCTTGTCGATATGGAGGGCAACAAGCACCGGCTTTCTGAATACAAAGGGCAAGGTGTTTTCCTGAACTTTTGGGCGACATGGTGCAAGCCATGCGAGAGAGAAATGCCTTATATTGAAAATCAGTACCAGCAGTTCAAGGATAAAGGTGTACAGGTTCTTGCAGTTAACTCAAGTGAATCAAAACTTGTTATAAATAAGTTTGTCGAACGCAAGGGGTTGAATTTCCCTGTTATGATTGATGATGGACAAGTCCAGGCAGCATATGGTATTAACCCGCTGCCAATCACTTTTTTGATAGATAAAGAAGGGAATGTGGTTAAGAGCCATACCGGGGAATTAAATGAAGAAACAGTCCGTGATTTCATGGAACAGATAAAACCTTAAAAAGTAAGGGGAACAGGGAGTTTTTACTATGAACGAAGTAAAATGTGAGTGCGGCCATATAAATCCGCAGGGAACGATCCTATGTGAATCTTGCGGAAGAATGCTCGAAGAAAAAGAGAATGAGAAGCAGCTAGTTGATATGCGCTATGAAGGAAGTGCGCGCCGTTCACAAACTTATAACAAGACGATCATCGATAAAATCTGGAATTTCTTTTCATCGGTAAAAGTTGGGGTATGGCTGATTGTCATCCTCTTGATCGCATCCTCTTTAGGTACGATTTTCCCACAGGAAATGTATATCCCGCCAGTAATGCCTGCATGGGAATATTATGAAGAGAAATACGGATGGCCAGGGAAGCTTTATTATGACCTTGGTTTCCACAACCTTTACAGTTCCTGGTGGTACTTGCTTTTAATTGCTGCCCTTGGTATATCACTCGTTATCGCGAGCCTTGACAGGGTGGTTCCGTTATACAGATCTTTGAAAAACCAGAGAGTATCAAGACATGAAAGCTTTTTGAAGCGCCAGAGAATGTTCGGTATGTCAGATGCTGTATTAACAGATGAAGCAGCAGGGAAAATCAAAGAAAATTTAACGAAAAAACGGTATAAGCTACGTGAGGAAAATGGTGATATCCTTGCGGAAAAAAATCGTTTTTCAAGATGGGGCCCATATGTGAACCATCTTGGCCTGATCATTTTTTTGATTGGAGGCATGCTTAGGTTCGTACCTGGTATGTATGTGGACGAAATCCTGTGGCTTAGGGAAGGTGAAACAAAAGCAATCCCTGGTACAGAAGGCCGCTATTACCTTGAAAACAATCAATTTATCTTTGAGGTTTATGATAAAGATAAAGATGAGGAAGTCTTCCAGGATGCAATAAACAAAGCTGGCACGGTCGTTAAAAACTATCAAACTGACGCTACTTTATACCAGAGACAGGGAGAAATTATCCCGGGTGAAAAACCTGAACTAGAAAAGATTCGTGACCAGGCTATCCAGGTAAACAAGCCTCTTAAAATTGATGGCTTTGCCTTGTACCAGGTCGATTACAAGCTTGATGAAATGAGCAAAATGGCTTTTAAACTAGAAAATAAAGAAACAGGGGATCAGTTTGGCGATGTGACTGTAGACTTATATGACCCAGAAATGAAGTACGATTTAGGCAATGGGTACAAAGTCGAAGTGATGAGCTATTTCCCTGATTTTGAGTTCAATGATGATGGTGAACCAGCAACAAAATCACGGATTCCCAATAACCCTGCTTTTATTTTCAAAATGTACTCTCCAGAGAATACAGAAGGTGAAGTCAGTTTCGTAGCCATCAGGCAAAATCTCGAGCCATTGGGTGAAAATGATTACAAGATGACATTCGCAGGGATAGAAACGAAGAATGTTACTGCTCTGACTGTCAGAAAAGATCACACTCTTTGGATCATTGGGCTTGGCGGATTAATATTCATGATTGGTGTAATTCAGGGGGCATATTGGAATCATCGACGTGTATGGATAAGAAGAGTAAATAACCAGGTATGGACTGCCGCTCATACAAATAAAAACTGGCATGGTTTAAAAAGAGAGCTTGAAGAAGTCTTTTCCGATTCTGGAGTAGCTCCGGAAGACCAGGCGGCAGAAGAAAAGAAGGAGTAAGGAGGGAAAATAATGGTTGAGTTGAGTTCTAACTTTCTGTTTGCAGCATTTATCCTCTATCTAGTCGGTATTTTGTTTTTCGGGGGAGCTATTAAGGATAAAAGGCATGCTGACAAAAAAAATGCCCCAAACAAATGGGCAAAAATTGGAATTGTTGTAACGATTGCGGGTTTCCTTTCCCAGTTAACATTTTTTATTTTAAGATGGATTGCTTCCGGACACGCGCCGGTCAGCAACCTGTTCGAATTCACGACATTCTTCGGCATGTCATTGGTAGGAGCATTTATCATCAGTTATTTTATGTATAAAACTCCGTTGCTGGGATTGTTCACTTTACCGGTAGCTGCTTTGATCATTGCCTATGGAAGCATGTTCCCAAGGGAAGTTACACCATTGATTCCGGCACTTCAAAGTTACTGGCTCCATATTCACGTTACGACTACAGCAATCGGACAAGCAATCCTGGCAATCAGTTTTGCTGCAGGTCTGATTTATCTTGTAAGAAGTGTTGACCAGACGAAGAAAAGCAAAAGTACATTATGGCTTGAGGTTGTTTTGTTTGGTTTGATCAGTACGCTGGGCTTCGTGTTTGTCTCGAGTTTCTTCGCGGCAACAGATTATACAGCAAACTTCAACTATATCAATAAAGATGGGCAGCCTGCGACGGAGGAGTATACAATTCCTGCGATAGTAGGTCCTCATCAGTATGAGTTGACTGACAAAGAACGGTTTGAACCATTGTTCGAGACCCCTGCCATCATCAGTGCCAAGAAATTGAATACTGTTATTTGGTCGCTCGCGGCGGGTATAGTATTATATGTGTTATTAAGAGTTATCCTGCGAAAGCGTGTAGCCGCTGCATTGCAGCCATGGACAAAAAATATCAATATGGATTTAGTTGACGAGATCGGCTATCGTTCCGTATTAATCGGCTTCCCGGTATTTACGCTTGGCGGGCTGATTTTTGCAATGATTTGGGCCCAGATTGCCTGGACCCGCTTCTGGGGATGGGATCCGAAGGAAGTATGGGCACTAATTACCTGGCTTTTCTATGCTGCTTTCCTGCATTTGCGCCTTTCAAAAGGATGGCATGGCGAAAGATCCGCATGGCTTGCGGTAATTGGTTTTATCATTATCATGTTTAACCTTGTAGCAGTTAACCTTGTTATTGCTGGCTTGCATTCTTATGCAGGTTCTTAAAATGTGTCAAATTTATGACTGCCTTCACTGCCTCAAGTGAAGGCCTTTTTTAAAAAATCGTGGAAAGAAGACTCGGCTTTATGTAAAATAATCGCAGGGAGGGATATACCTTATGGAAAAAGACGTGAAGATTTTAGTAGTGGATGATGAAGAAAGAATCAGACGATTATTGAAGATGTATCTTGAGAGAGAGAACTATATAATTGATGAAGCGGAAGACGGAAATGAAGCGCTGGCGAAGTCGCTTGCAAACGATTACGACGTCATCCTTCTTGATTTGATGATGCCTGGGAAAGACGGGATCGAGGTTTGCCGTGACCTTCGTGAAAAGAAGTCAACACCTGTTATCATGCTTACCGCGAAAGGTGAGGAAGTGAACAGGGTACAAGGGTTTGAGGTAGGTACTGATGATTATATCGTCAAACCGTTCAGCCCTCGTGAAGTTGTCCTGAGAGTCAAAGCGATGCTGCGCCGTTCTTCGAGCACAAGTTATCTGCAGACAGAGACGACTGCTAAAGATGTGATTGTTTTCCCTCATTTAACCATTGATAATGATGCCCATAGGGTTTTGGCAGATGGAAAAGAAGTCAGCCTGACGCCTAAGGAATATGAGCTGCTTTACTTCCTTGCGAAAGCACCTGATAAAGTTTTTGACCGTGAGCAATTATTGAAAGAAGTTTGGCATTATGAATTTTTCGGCGATTTGCGAACCGTTGATACACATGTTAAAAGATTGCGAGAGAAGCTGAATAAAGTGTCTGAACAGGCTGCGAAGATGATTGTTACAGTCTGGGGGGTTGGCTACAAGTTTGAGGTAGTCAATGAATGATGTTTTGGCGCAGTGTAGTAGGTAAGCTTTGGATTACCATCCTTTTGCTGGTTTCATTTGTGTTGTTTATACTGACAGTCATGTTGATGGAGTTTTTTGAAAACTATCACATTAATGAAACCAGGAAAGGAATGACCAATACTGCAGAGAAAATAGCCAGGGTTCTGGAAGACCATCCTGGCCAGGAGGAACAATTAGGTCTTGAGATTGCATGGGAAATGGTTGATGATGACTCCAGAGTAACAGTCATTAAAGATGAAAATACTTATTTTTATTCACCTGGTGGAGAAGACACGACGCATGTACCGATTTCATTTTTCATGAACAATCGGGATCTTTCTGCGGTTTTTAAGAAGGACAAAACTGTAGATATCATCACTCCCCTGCCAGGCATTTCAAACGAGGTTGATGATACTCAATATTTAATGATCGGTGTTCCACTTCAACAGTTTGAGCAAGGGAACGGGGCCGTCTTTATTTATCAGTCGCTTGAAGTAATGGAAGAGACAATCAGGCTGACGACCAAGTTCATTTTGCTCGCAGCAGGCGTTGCAATAGTACTTACGACAATCTTTGCTTTCTTCCTGTCTACCAGGATTACTTCTCCTTTGCGAAAAATGAGGGAGGCCGCCTTTGAAGTCGCCAGAGGAAAGTTTGATACAAAGGTACCAATCCTTACTCATGATGAAATAGGGGAATTAGCAACCGCCTTCAATCAGATGGGCAGGCAATTGAAATTCAATATGAATGCTCTAAGTCAGGAAAAAGAACAGCTGACAAGCATTCTGAGCAGTATGGCAGATGGCGTTATCACATTCAACCGTGATGGCACAATCCTGATTACTAATCCACCTGCGGAAGTATTCCTGAGATATTGGTACTATGAACAGGGTCTGGCTTCAGAGAATACAGATGCCGTCCCGTCTGAAGTCATGGAGTTGTTCCAGCTGGCAGTCAATACGGAGAAAGAGCAGGTTGGGGAGATTACTGCCCAGGGAAGGACCTGGGTAATCATCGTCAGCCCGCTTTATAATAAAAGATTCATCCGCGGAGCTGTTGCCGTAGTCCGGGATATGACCGAGGAACGAAAGCTCGACAAAATGAGGGAAGATTTCATCGCCAATGTTTCACACGAATTAAGGACGCCGATTTCAATGATGCAAGGGTATAGTGAAGCAATCGTCGATGACATCGCTCAAACGGATGAAGAGAAAAAAGAAATGGCCAAAGTCATTTACGATGAATCACTCCGAATGGGCCGCCTTGTTAATGAACTTCTTGACTTAGCCCGTATGGAAGCTGGTCATATTCTTCTAAACGTTGAATCCGTTGAGATTAATCCATATGTAAATCGGATTATCCGTAAATTCCATGGTTTGGCGAAGGAAAAGGGCATTGAGTTATCTGTCCAGTTTGATTCAGAGGAACGGGATTTTCGTTTTGATCCAGACCGCATCGAACAGGTGCTTACCAACCTAATCGATAATGCAATCAGGCATGTTCCCGATTCGGCATCCGTCGTTATTAGCGGAAGGACCAATGAAAAAGGCTTATATTTCGAGGTAAGTGACCAGGGCCCTGGTATTCCCGAGGAAGACTTGCCATTCTTGTTCGAGAGGTTCTATAAGGGCGATAAATCCAGGACTCGCGGAGTGTCTGGCACTGGCCTTGGATTAGCTATTGCCAAGAATATTATCGACGCACATCGAGGGAATATTTCGGTAAAAAGCAAACTCGGACAAGGTACGACATTTTCCTTTTTCATCCCTCGAAATATTGAATAACTTGCCGACTATTCTTGATTCACAAGGAACATTGAATGTTTCCAGAGAGAGGCTGTGCCAAAATGCTATCATTTTTGGACAGCCTCTTTTCTATTTGCCTATTAAAGTTATAACGGACAGAAATCATGAAAACCAGAGGAAAAGTGTCCGTCATCATAGTCATGACGGACAGAAATCATGAGAACCAGAGGGAAAGTGTCCGTCATCATGGTCTGATGGACAGAAATCATGAAAACCAGAGGAAAAGTGTCCGTCATCATGGTCATGACGGACAGGAATCATGAGAACCAGGGGGAAAGTGTCCGTCATCATGGTCATAACGGACAGAAATAATGAAAACCAGAGGAAAAGTGTCCGTCATCATGGTCATGACGGACAGAAATCATGAGAACCAGGGGGAAAGTGTCCGTCATTAATCCATCCCCCTCTTTTTACGCCTGGAGCTTGAGCGAATATTTTGTCCTCGAAAATTCCTTCCATTTCCATTCTAAAAATAATATAGTTAATATGAAACTTTTATTAATTTTTTACGACTAATCTTATGAATACGGAGGCGAATAGACCTATGAACTCCGTTTTTGATGAATTGTATCAAAAATATCATCATGACGTTTTTCAATTTTTATTTTATATGGTAAAGAGCAGGGAGCTGGCTGAAGATCTTGTACAGGAAGTTTACATCCGCGTTTTGAAGGCTTACGAGCGGTTTGAGGGCAAGAGCAGTGAAAAGACCTGGCTGTTTTCAATTGCAAAGAATGTCGCGATTGATCACTTCCGCAAACAGAAGGGCTGGAAGCAGCGATTGCTTGAATCCTTTGATATGTCTGTACGCCAGGTAAGGGACGACCAGCCCCTGCCGGAGGAAATGGCACTTCAAAGTGAAGAAATACAAATGATGTACAAGTGCCTCGACCAATGCACGGTTGACCAGCGAATGGTCATCATCATGCGCTATATACATGAGTTAACAATAAGTGAAACAGCAGAAGCTTTATCGTGGACGGAAAGTAAGGTAAAGACGACACAGCACCGTGCGTTAAAGACACTGAAAAAGCTTATGGAAGAAATAATTGAAAAGGAAGGGATGACTAGTGAAAAAGTCACAGCTAAGCGATAAGCAGCTAGAAGAAATCCTCGGCCAGATGCCAAAGATAAAAGATCATCGCGACTCTCGTGACATTTATCAGAATATCGCCCATCGTGTTGAAAAGAGAAAGAAAATGCCAACATGGGTCATTCCGGGTGCAGCTCTCGCGGCAGTACTCTTCCTTGCCTTTATTCTTTCACCAGGATTGATGGGAAACAACTATTCTGAAGATAAAAGCATGGACAGCAGTGCTGTTGGAGAAAAATCATCCATGGAAATGAATACAGCAACCAGCGATGATACGGCAAATGAAAGTGCGAGCCAGAAGGAGAGTACTTTCATGATGGAGTCAGCAGATAGTAAGGTAGTAGAAAAGAACAAAGAATTCGCTGCGATGGATAAAGCAAATCCTTATGACGGCCTAATTTCTTTGTATTCAGAAGAGGTAGACACCGAGACTTCTGAAGTTCTCACCTACGCAATTCCTGACAAGCAGGCTATGACTGTGGTTCCAGTTACCGTAACAACACCCAAGAAAAATGCAAAAGCCTGGATTGACAGCTATGCAGAGACAATGTCAAAACTTAAGGAAGAAGAATGGGGTTTAAGCGATTATTATCCACTGGATGCGAAATGGAGTTCAGATGGAGAGAACAAAACATTGAGTATGGATGTAAAGGAAAATCATAATTTCAAGTACGGAAGCTCGGCAAGCACTAATTTTAAAGAAGCAATGACCCAGAACTTTTCTGGAAAGGGATTTGAGAAACTACTTCTTTTCACTGAAGGAAATAAGGGAATACTCCTGGAAGGTTATGGAACGATGGATGAAATGCCAATCAGTGCAGAACAATCCGCCAGACGGGCTTATTTATTCTTGTTAGCAGATGGGATCGAACTACCGTATCTTGTGCCAACAAAAGAAAAGTTCGAAACCATTGAATTTGCTTTTGAGCAGATGCTGAGTGACATAGATGAACAAAATCTTACTGCATCAATTCCTGGGAATATAAAATTAGATTATACAGAAAAAGAGAATAGTGTATTATCGATTTCTCTAGGAGAAGTAGCACTTGATGATAGTTTCCTGCCTCATCTGGAAGCGATCTTACTGACAGCAAAAGAGTTCAATTACAAAGGCGTAAAAATAGAAAATGCGAACATCGAACAGCTGGGACCTTTCAATTTGAACGAAGTCCTCCCGCTCCCAATCGCTCCAAATAAGAAAAATATTGATTAAAAAAAAAAGGCCACCAGGTCTTTTTTTTTGTTTAGAAAGGTGGTCTGTAAACCCCATACCATAAACAAATTTTCCTTCTTTTGCATAAAAAAGCAGATTCCCACCAATTATAACGAATGTGCTTTTTTAGCTGCTTCTTTTTCCACCATACAGTTCTATTTTTGTACAGGCTGTCATAGGGATGAAAAGGGAGCAAAAAGTTAAGGAGGAAGAAAATGCAGGATTATATAAAGCGTTTACTCATTGCCGGGTTAATGGCACTCTGTATCAGCTTGCTATTTCTTGGCGGAAAGCACTCTCAGGCAGAAATGCTCGATATAACAGAATTGACTTCAGATTGGGTTTGGCCAGCTGAGGGAATCATTACGGATTTATATGGAACGCGTCATGGCCATCATAAAGGCATTGACATTGCTGGTGAATTCAAAACACCTATACATAGTGTTGATAAAGGGGTAGTAACAAAATCCTATTATTCGGGCTCATACGGACACGTTGTGTTCGTTAAGCATGATAACAATCTGGAAACTGTATACGCCCATTTGAATAAAAGGAATGTTAAAGAAGGACAGGTCGTTAAGCAAGGTGATATTATCGGCCTGATGGGAAACACGGGGGATTCTTCTGGAGTACATCTCCATTTTGAAATCCATATAGAAAAATGGACATATGAAAAGGAAAATGCCATAGATCCAGTTTTGGCATTGGGAGAAGCTGCTGTAGGACAGCCTATTTTGGCTATGGCGAAAAAAGGTAATGAAGTGACGATGGAAACAATCGCCAAGCTTCGATTGACAGACGATATCGCCATTAATGACCAAGGTGAGAGTTTAAACGCTGAAAGTGAAAAAATAGATGGTCAAAATTCAGCGGCTAATGTCCCTCCATTAGTTGAAAAAACGATAAGGCATACTGTCCAAAGAGGAGAGACCCTTTGGTCAATAGCCGGACAATATAACACTTCTGTAGAAGTGATCAGGCAAGATAATAATATCAATGACAACCATATCTCTTCAGGGGATGTTTTAAAAATCGTGAAATCAGGTGAAAACAGTTATGTCGTTGCTTCGGGGGATACACTCATTTCTATCGCAAGAAAGACAAACACATCTGTGGAAAAATTAAAAGCTTTGAACAATTTGACATCTGACACGATACAACCGCAGCAAATATTAATAACCCGATAATCTAATCCTTGTTCCCGGCTGTTATCTGAAAGTATAATAGGTAAAACGGTCATAAAGGGGACGGGTACTATGCTGACGGATTACCACAACCATCTGGAAAGAGGCACATTGACGCTGGATTATTTGAAGCAGTTTACTGATACGGCCAATCAAAAGGGAATTCAGCATTTTGGGATTTCTGAGCATGCATATCACTTCTATCAGACTGCCGATATCTTGCGCAACAGCTGGGTAGATGAACGCAGATATTATGATATGGCTGATTATGTTAATCTTTTTGAGGAAGCATGGAGAAATGAAATTGACGTTAAAATGTCAATCGAGATGGACTACACTCCTGGCAAGCATAAGGAAATGGAACAGTTCATCAAAAGCTATGACTTTGATTATGTAATCGGATCGATCCATTGGATTGGTGATTTTGGGATTGATCTTGCCGAGTATCGCAAAGAATGGGACAGAAGAGATGTTTATGAAGTTTATAAAAGTTATTTTGACCAGGTTGTAACACTGGCGCAAACAAATCTGTTTGATATAATCGGTCATATTGATCTTGTGAAAATTTTTAAATATGTCCCTGAGGATGAAAGTTTCCTATTGGAACAGTATGATCGGGCGACATCGGCGCTGGCCCAATCCAAGACCTGTGTGGAAATAAGCACTGCAGGCTTAAGGAAGCCTACCCAGACTTTGTATCCAGATAAAAGGCTATTGCAGATGTGCTTTGATAAAAAAATACCGATTGTGTTGTCATCGGATGCCCATGTACCTGAGCATGTCGGTGCTGATTTTGATCAGGCTATTGACCTTGCTAGACAGGTTGGCTACGAGGAAATTATGACGTTTTCCAATGGAGAACGAAGAGCGTTCCCGTTAGGTTGACAAAAAAATACAGGCCTCCGATAACCGGGGCCTGTGTGCTTAGCTTATAGGACAATGCTGTTGATTGCGACAATGTCCTGCAGTGATTCAAGCTTCACGATCATATCGTCTGAAAGTGGCTTGTCAAAGGAGAGGACCATTATGGCTTCGCCGCCAGCCTCTTTCCTGCCAACCTGCATTGTCGCAATATTTACTCCATGGTCGCCGAGTACTTTTCCTACATGGCCGATTACACCGGGACGGTCCATGTGCTGGATATATAGCAGGTTTCCTGAAGGATGGAAATCGATAGTGAATCCATCAAGATTAACAATTCTTGGTCCGTAATGTTCAATGAATGTTCCTCTTGCTGTAAAAACGTCTCCATCTCCACGGGCTGTTATGGTAATGGTGTTTGCGTAACCATACGAATTTCCTGTCACTTTTTCCCCGACGATAATCCCTCGTTCTTTTGCAATATGGATTGCGTTCACTTCGTTAACCTTTATATCAATACGGTTTTCGAAAAAGCCTGCAAGCAGTGCTTTTGTTAAAAAAGAGGTCTCCAGTTCAGCGGCAGTGCCTGAATAGGTGGCTGTCAGCTCGCTGATCCCTTTGTTGTGGCATTCCGAAACAATTTTGCCCATTTCTTTTGCCAGCTGGTGAAAGGGTTGGATTTTCTCATAGATTTCTTTAGACATAGCTGGGAGATTAATCGAGTTGGCTACGGGTTTATCATCAAAGAAAGTCCGGATTTCACGGGCGACCTGGGTAGCAACATTCAACTGCGCTTCTTTTGTTGAAGCTCCTAGATGAGGGGTAACGATGACTGAATCAAGTTTCAATAAAGGGTGGTCGCCAGGGGGTTCAACTTCAAATACGTCCAATGCAGCACCTGCGACATGTCCATTCTCAATAAAATGGGCTAGAGCCATTTCGTCTATGATTCCGCCTCTTGCGCAGTTCAGCAGATAAACTCCTTTTTTCGTTTGGCTCAAGGTTCTTTCATTTAGCAGTCCCTTTGTTTCTTTTGTTAGAGGAGTATGGACGGTAATGATATCCGCTTCGGCAAGGACCTCGTCGAAAGTGGATAATTGAACGCCTAAAATCTCGGCGCGCTCCTTGGTCAGGAATGGGTCGTAGACCTTCACAGACATTCCGAAAGCCCTCGCCCTTTTTGCAAGCTCAGAACCAATTCTCCCTAACCCGATGATTCCTAATGTTTTTCCGTATAGTTCATTTCCAATAAACTGATTTCTTTTCCATTCCCCTTTTTTAACAGTGGAGTGTGCCTGTGGAATGTTCCTCATAAGTGCCGCCATCATCGCAAAGGTATGTTCTGCAGTGGAAATCGTATTCCCATCTGGAGCATTTACCACGATGATTCCTCTTTTAGTCGCTTCAGCTATATCGATATTATCCACCCCAACACCTGCGCGACCAACGATTTTTAAGGAGGGCATTCTGTCTAGAAGCTCAGAGGTGACTTTCGTGGCACTTCTGACGAGAAGAGCATCTATCTTTTGTATATCGATATTTTCAGAATCTATGCTCCCGATATGTAACTGAATATCAGGCTGTTCTAATAATGGCTGTAAACCTTCTTCTTTTATCGAATCTGCGGCAAGAACTTGAAACATCCAGATTTCACTCCTTAAAAGAAACAATTTTCTGATTATTTTACAAGACGAATATTCTTTTGTCAAACTGCAAAATCGTTCACGAATAGAATGTAAGCGTTGTCATAATCTATTGATTAATACTAAATATATTCTGTTATTCCGAATTTAGCAGAGATTTATTTTACAATCATAAGGGTTTTATGAATAAAATAGAATTAAACTCTCATCGTAGTCAAAAAATCGTCACAAGCATACACCTTCACAAATTATCTTTTTTTCAGTATAATAAACTTGTTAAATTAAATATGGTCTATCTTCGGGGCAGGGTGAAATTCCCGATCGGCGGTAATGAGAATTTTTTCTCTAAGCCCGCGAGCCTGTAAGGGCAGGATTTGGTGCGATTCCAAAGCCGACAGTATAGTCTGGATGGGAGAAGATGGAGGTTCTGCAGACGTTCAAAAAATGCAGGTTTTGAACGTTTATTAAGCATGCCTTTCACAAGTCTCCCTCAAGCTTAGCACTTGAGGGTTTTATTTGTTACGGGTATGTGAATGCTGAATCTTTCTTCTTTATGTGAGATGGATCTCTATAAGGAGAGAGGGAAAATGAAAAAAATTAGTGTAAAAGCAATGGTTTCAATTGGTATGCTGAGCAGTATCTCTTATGTATTGATGCTGCTGAATTTTCCGCTGCCACCGTTTCCAAAATTCTTAATGGTCGACTTCAGCGATATTCCTGCATTGATTGCTGCGTTGATTTTTGGTCCGGCAGCAGGTATTTTAGTAGAATTCTTGAAGAATACACTTGATTATTTCATGACAGGCAGTGATACTGGTGTTCCAGTAGGCCATGCTGCCAATTTTGCTGCAGGGGTTTTATTCATACTGCCAACGTACTATATTTATCAGCGGATGAAAACCAATAAGGGGATGACATTTGCTTTAGTGGCTGGGACAGCTAGTATGGCAATCCTGATGAGTGTCCTTAACTACTACGTATTCCTACCTGCATACACATTGTTCTTGAACATGCCAGCAATGTCTGGAGCGGATGCGCGAGCCATGATTGTTGCCGGAATTTTACCATTTAATTTTGTAAAAGGCATATTGATGTCTGTTATATTCATGCTGATCTTCACAAGGATGAAAACTTGGATTGAAAGACAGCAAACATTCAAAAGTGCATAAACTAATATGAGATCGTATACAAAAGCAACGGCCTGCACCGTTGCTTTTTTTGAATTTTATAGGTGGTTAAATGACTGGCTGCTCCTGATAAAAAGGGAGCTGGATACTGTTTTATGGTTTTTATAAATTCAAGATTTATAAAAACCATAAAAAAATTCCCGCTTACAAGCGGGAATTATGTACTATCTTTATTCGAACTTCATTGCATCTCCGTTAAATGGCTCATCTGCAACTTTAATTGAGTCAGTTGGGCAACCTTCGAATGCATCCATCATGTCGTCAATTAATACATCAGGAATCTCAACGATACCTTCGTTTTCATCAAGTGTTACGAATGCGATGCCTTCATCGTCGTAATCGTAGATATCTGGAGCTGCTGCACCGCAAGCTCCGCATGCAATACAAGTTTCTTTGTCAACAATTGTGTACTTAGCCATGATATAATTCCTCCCAAGTGTTTAACAATAATATGGCGTTTTCACCAAATAGTGAAAACGTATTCCTCATATCTATTGTAAAACTGTATCGTCAACATTTCAATAAAAAAAGTATTGAGAATGCTTATCACACAAGGCATTGAATGGTTTTTTCGTTGAAAATAAAACATTTTACTAGATATTTTCATGTTAAAATAATGTTGTATTATTTTTCTGCTATAGTGGGCGCCGAATATTATAGTGCCCTTTGCTTAATTTTTCATTCAAGGGTGATTTGATGGGGATAAAATATTTAGAGACAGTCGTATTGTCTATATTGAAGAGAATCAATGGCGAAAGAACCATTTATTCGTTATTTCATCTTTTTCAGGGCAAGCGTTCTTCGCAGACGATTCAGGACGCGCACTTATATAAAATCACCCCATATTTTCATACATACCCCTCAGTTACCCGGGATGGACTCGAAAAAATGATTAACAGGCTCCAGCACAGGGAGCTGGTAGAGGAAATAGCAGAAAAAAAGGTAATATTAACGGAAAAGGGCGAAGAAACCCTGAACCTGGGGTTATCTGAATATAGTTTTCCTGAATATCTGAATGGCTGGAAATATCATCAGGTAACGGATTACTTTTGGGAAAGGTTGACACTGCTTATCCAGGTGAGTTCAAATTTAATCAACCATGAAAGGTCCTTTATACCAGTAAGGAATAAGCGAGAAACCCTTATTTGGGTTAAACAATACATCAAGCAACAAAATGAAGATCGATATAAGCTGGCAGAAAGGCTTTATGGTGAGCTTATATCTGCACTTAATAATGAAAAAACGAGACCTGAATTGGTTGTTTTAAGGTTGACAGGTTTTAAGAAAATTGGATTGACGACTATGCAGGCTGCTGAGTTCACCGGGCTGGAACCGGCGCGTTATCATTTCGAATTCTTAAATTGCTTGCATGCAATGTTTGACAGGGTCCTGGAGAATGAGCAGGCCTACCCACTACTGAATGGATTGATCAAAAAGGCAGAGCGAAACGTACCGTTGACAATATCAACGGACAAGACATATAAATTAATGCAGAAAGGTTATAACTTGGAAGAAATTTCCGCTGCCCGTAACCTAAAACAAAGCACTATTGAAGATCATGTTGTGGAAATTGCTCTTTCCATCAAGGAATTCAATATAGACGGCTATATCCTTCAAAACAAAAAGGAAAGAATCCTTCAGGCTGCACAGCGAAATTCTGCAAAAAAGTTAAAGCAAATCAAGGAACAAGTGACTGATGCCTCCTATTTTGAAATCAGGCTTGTTCTGGCTAAATATGGTGATATGGAATGGAGTTAAAAAGATATTTAAAAAAGTATTTTAAATTCGAGGATTTCCGTCCAGGGCAGCAAGAAACGATCGAATCTGTTTTAGGAAGAAAGCATACGATCTCAATGCTGCCAACTGGAACGGGAAAGTCCCTGTGCTACCAACTTCCAGGCTATCTGTTGGACGGGCCAGTCTTGATTGTTTCACCACTGTTGTCATTAATGCAGGATCAGGTTGAGCAAATGATGGCAATGGGTGAAAAGAGAGTGATTGCTTTGAATTCCTTTTTGTCACCACAGCAAAAAGCAAAAGCCCTGGAAGAACTCGAATGGTTTCGGTTTATCTTCATATCTCCAGAAATGCTGGGGATTGAGTCTGTATTGAACCGGATTAGAAAATTGTCTGTTTCCCTGTTCGTTGTGGATGAAGCCCACTGTATATCTCAATGGGGATATGATTTTAGGCCGGACTACCTCAAGCTAGGAGAATTCAGGGAGAAGCTTGGACGACCTTTGACGCTCGCACTAACAGCCACGGCTTCGCATGAGGTCAGAAGGGATATCGCAGAAAAGCTCCATTTAGGAGATTGGAATGAGGTTGTCTATTCTGTGGACCGCCCGGTTATTTCACTTGCTTTAGAGTTTGCATCTACCTTTCAGGATAAGCTGGACCGGACAGTCGAGCTGGTGAAATATTTGAAAGGCCCCGGGATTATTTATTTTTCTAGCAAAAAAGTCGCTGAGCAAACTGCGTCTCATATGAGAGAAAGAGGAATCAAGAATGCCATGGCTTATCATGGGGGATTGGATTCGGAAAGCCGGGTCCTTATCCAGCAGCAATTCATCAATAGCCAGCTTGACGTCGTCTGTGCTACCAGCGCCTTCGGAATGGGGATTAATAAAGAAAATGTCCGATATGTGATTCATTTCCACATGCCGATGCAAATTGAATCCTACCTTCAGGAAATAGGGAGGGCAGCAAGGGATGGCCGCGATTCGATTGCCATCCTGATCTATACTCCGGGAGACGAACAGCTGGCGTACCAGCTTGCTGAAGGTGAGCTACCTGATCAATATCAGATTGAAAGGCTTTTTGCGTTTTTAAACGATAACCATATTCATTATCAAAACCTTGCCGAGCGTGCCGAAGAGCTATCAATGATATGCGGCTTCACCGAGATACAATGGCGGATTGTCGAAGATTACCTGTCTAATGTTGAAACTTTGGATTATAAAAAAGATAAACAGAGACTCATCCAATTGATTGAAAACCGCTTGATGGTAAAAAATGCGAAGATTAAGAAGATGCTTGAATGGGTTCATACAAAGGAATGCAAAAGGGCTGTTATTTTGGAATTGTTTGGAGAAGAATTGCAGGAACGGCCCCGGAATTGCTGCAGCAACTGTGGTATAGATGTGGATCATTATAAAGAAGCCGAACCATCCAGTAAACAATCGGAAGCAGCGATGGACTGGAAGCAGGAATTGGCTTCAATTCTATTGATGAGAGAGCGGATATAATGAAAGATCGATATAAGGAAACAGTGGCAGGACTTACTGAAAAAGAACTGCTTTTCCACTTGGTTGCTACGCAAATTTTACTATTAACGATTTCGACTATATTAGGTATGATATTGTTTGATAGCCTGAATGAATTCAAAGAATTATTTATTTGGGGCGATTGGAATATTTTGTCGGTAGGACTCCTTGCTGGGGCAGCTGTCGTGGCTTTGGACTTCATACTTATGAAATATCTGCCGAAGTCCTATTATGACGATGGCGGATTGAATGAAAGGATCTTTAAAAATAGAAGTGTAATCCAAATCATGCTGATTGCGGCTATGGTTGCAATCAGCGAGGAAATCCTTTTTAGGGGAGTCATTCAGACAAACACAGGATTAATCATATCGAGCATCATTTTCGCAGTCGTTCATTATCGATATCTGTTCAATTGGTTTTTGTTTACTAATATTATTTTATTGAGTTTCTTAATTGGCTATATTTATATGGTGACAAATAATCTTGTTGTTACAATTGTGATGCACTTTTTCATTGATTTTATCTTAGGTTTGATCATTAAATTGAGGACTCAAGCAACAATTGGGGGTACAGACAGTGAATAAGGAAAAACCTATCAGGGACCAGGCGGAGCGGCTGAGAAAAAGAGTGGAGCGCAAATCTGAGAATACTGTTGAAAAAAAGGAATCCCTTCCACCGAGAAGTGAGATGCACAGGCAAAAACAGAAAAAAACGAAAGTTAAAGTAAAATACCCGGTCATCAGGCTGATGGCCCTGTTTTTTATCTTGCTGCCAATTTCTTTTTTTAGCATCATCTCTTATCTTGATGGCGCAAATACTCCTTTGAATAAGTCGCTGGAACGTGCCGGAGTGGAATTGATCAATGTTGAAAGTCAGGAAGATGGAAAAGTTGTAGACCAGGAAGAAGAAGAGACACCATCTCATGAAGAAGTTGCTGATCCGGATGAAATCGATGTTGTGGCAGCTGGTCCTGCTCCATCAAGCAGCGGGGACAAAAACACTACCGAAACTCCTGGTGTCGGTGAAGATAAAGAAGGCAGTAAAATAACGGATCCAGCTTCCTCAGAGCCCGAAAATGAGCCATCAGCCACAGAGGGCACCACAGCCACAGGAGAAGAGGTGCCCGGAAGCAGTGAAAAGATCATTTACCATACAGTGAAACCGAATGAAACATTGTTCAGAGTATCGATGAATTATTATAAATCCCAGGAAGGAATCCCAATCATCAAAAAAGCAAACAACATCCAGGGGAATGAGATCCAGGCAGGACAAGTATTGAAGATACCTATCAAAAATTAGCCGGAGTGAAAACTCCAGGCTTTTTTTGATTGAT